>JBILXL010000002.1:0-35221 GCA_044378505.1 Rhodoluna sp.
CAGTTGCAGCTATCTACGGTGGTAAAGCATATGAAGGCCAAGTTGCCGAGATTGACGCCGGAGCGCAAATCATTGTTGGAACCCCCGGACGACTTATCGATCTTTCCAAGCAGAAAAAACTTGATCTAACGAATATTCAATTCATGGTGCTCGACGAGGCCGATGAAATGCTAGATCTTGGATTCTTACCGGATGTTGAAAGGCTCTTTGCCTACACCCCGGAAAATCGTCAGACCATGCTGTTCTCGGCGACCATGCCAGGAGCCATTGTCTCTTTGGCCAGGAAGTACCAAAACAAGCCAGTACACATCCGCGTCAACGATCCAGACGAAGGCCTAACCAAAGCCGACATCAAGCAGTTTGTTTACAGAGCACATTCACTAGACAAAGACGAAGTAGTGGGACGCATCCTGCAGGCCGAAGGCCGCGGCAAGACCGTAATTTTCTGCCGCACCAAGCGCCAAGCTGCCAAGTTATCCGATGAGCTAATTGACCGCGGCTTTAACGCAAGCGCTCTGCATGGAGACATGTCTCAAGAAGCCCGCGAAAAATCAATGATTGCATTCCGCACCGGCAAGAAAGATATCCTGGTAGCTACCGAAGTTGCAGCTCGAGGTATCGACGTTGATGATGTGACCCACGTAATCAACTACTCAGTTCCGGAAGACGAGAAGGCTTACCTTCACCGCGTTGGTAGAACTGGCCGTGCCGGAAGATTGGGTACCGCCGTCACATTCGTGGACTGGGAAGATCTTGCTCGCTGGACACATATAGATAAAGAACTTTCCTTCGGCCAACCAGACCCTATGGAAACTTACTCAAGCTCCGAGCACCTATTTGCTGATCTGAGCATTCCAGCTGGAACCAAGGGAAGAATTAGAGCTTCAACCAGAGTCGAAGGCGCTAAGCCAACAGGTGACCGCGGCGGTAGACCAGGACAAAAGCGCTCCGCTCCAAGGAGTGGATCAGCAAGACCAAAAACTGATTCCAAGGACAGCAAGCAAGCTTCCAGGTCAGAAACCAAATCAGAACCTCGTGCGCCTAGAAGCTCAACAACTAGAAACCGCACCCGCGGAGGACAAAGCTAAAGCGAAGCTTTAGTGCCAGTTCCAAGCGCAACAATTCGATCCAACATTTCCTGAGTAGTTGTATTCTCGCCGAGCTGGTTCGGCTTTCCTGAAACCCCGTGGTAATCGCTAGAGCCGGTAATAATCAGATCGTGCTTGGCGGCTAATTCGTGCAGCCACTTTCTGGCGGTTTCTGGAACGTCCCGGTGGTAAACCTCAACGCCTTGCAAACCGGTAGCAATCATTTCCTCGAAGTGATCAACCGGCAAATCTTCTGGATCGGTGTCAGGACCAACACCCTTCAATGGGTGTGCAATCACAGGCACTCCCCCGGCTTGCCTAATTAGTCCAATTGCCTCAAGGGTGGAAACCGTGGAGTGTGAAACGTAGAAGGGACCATCGGTAGAAAGGTAATATTCGAAAGCAGCACTTCTATCTGCAACTAGTCCCATCGTCACCAAAGTGTCCGCGATAGCGGGGCGACCGATGGTCGCACCTTTATCCAGGTGATCCAAAACCATTTCCCAAGTAATTGGAATCTGCTCGGCTAGTTTTTCAACTATCGCTCGACCCCTTGCTTCACGAGTTGCAACCGTGTCACCCAGAACAATTTCAAGTGCCTTGTGATCTGGATCCGGCAGGTATGCCAGAAGGTGAACCGAAATACGAATCGTTCTTCCAAAACGTTCAATGTCGGAAACAGACGTGACTTCAATTCCAGGAACGAATCCAAGCCCTAACTCAAAGGCCTTGCCCCGGGCTTCATCCCAACCTGAAACTGTGTCGTGATCGGTGAGGGCAATTACATCAATGCCAGCTTTTTTGGCATTGATCATCAAGTCGGTTGGGCTATCAAGCCCGTCGGAGCGGGTTGAGTGGGTGTGTAGGTCGATCTTGACCATAAGTTATTGCTCATTTCTTGTTATTCCTAGACTACGCAAAACAAATTTCCCTGCGGGCAATGACACAATGGAGGGATGAATCAGGACGAAAATCCAGACAAGGGTGTAACTAGATCTCGCACTCCCCACAGTAAAGAGTTCCTCGACTACATCTCTAGTGGCTGGGCCGACAAAGCTGCGACTAACATCGCAACCGATAAAGTTGCCCCCTTTGCCAAGAAAAGAAGGCAAGCGGTAGCCAAAGCCTTTCCTGACAAGGTTGTGGTTATTGAAGCAGGGGCTCCAAAGACCAGATCTAACGACACCGAGTACCGCTACCGCCCACACGCAGCCTTTGCGCATCTAACCGGCTGGGGCTCCAGGACAGTTGCCGACTCGGTTCTAGTGATCGACACAGAGCAAAACAAAGACATCCTGTTCCTTCGCCCAACAGCAGGAAAAGACTCCGATGAGTTTTTTGCCAACTCCGCTATTGGCGAATTCTGGGTTGGAGCTAGACCCACACTTGAAGAGATTGCAAGCCTGCTGGATATCGAAACAAGGGATTTAGCTGAGCTTGACGCGTTTCTAACTGGCGCAGACAAAATGGATCTAGAAGATAAGAAACTTGCTCAGTTTGTCTCTGAGCTTCGTCTTGTAAAAGACTCTTACGAGATTGAACAAATGCGTATCGCCGTGGCCGCAAGCGTTTCTGGCTTTGAAGATATTGTTCGGGTGCTACCTAAAGCTGTCGGCATCCCCAAAGGCGAGCGAGTGATCGAAACTGCTTTTTTTGCTAGGGCAAGACAAGAAGGTAACGATCTTGGCTACGACACCATTGCTGCCGCTGGCAAAAATGCCTGCGTGCTGCACTGGATATCTAACGACGGAGAGGTAAAGCCAAACGAGCTTGTGCTAGTTGATGCCGGAGTGGAAGTTGATTCGCTTTACACAGCGGATATCACAAGAACATTGCCAGTGTCTGGCAAGTTCACTCCAGCACAAAAAGAGATTTACCTGGCTGTTCTAGAAGCTGCCGATGCAGCGTTTGCTATCGCCAAGCCTGGTATCAAGTTCCGCGAAATCCACGCTGCAGCCATGAAGGTTATTGCTCAGAAAACTGCCGACTGGGGAATTCTTCCGGTTAGCGCAGAAGAATCGCTAGATGAGAACAAACAGTTTCATCGCAGGTGGATGGTGCACGGCACCAGCCACCACCTAGGTATCGATGTGCACGACTGTGCTCAGGCAAGAAAAGAAATGTACCTAGACGCGGAGCTAAAAGAAGGCATGGTTTTCACAATCGAACCTGGTCTTTACTTCCACGAGGATGATCTTCTAGCGCCAGAGCAGTTCCGAGGCATCGGAATCCGAATTGAAGACGATGTGCTGGTTACCGCTACCGGTGTTGAGAATTTATCGGGGGCACTGCCTAGAGATCCGGATGAGATCGAAGCCTGGATGGCAAAACTTAGCTAGATTTTTTGGCTGGCTTGGCAGGCTTTGCTGCCGCCACTGCCTTTTTGGCAAGTTGAAGCTGCTCTTTGGGAACAACAACCTCATACTTTTTTGCAACCACCATTTGGCCTGAGAAAAATCCACGACGATTCTTAGTCAAGCTAAAGCGAATGACATTTATCAGCATTCCAATTCCAGCTCCGATAACAACTCCGGCTGTGACGTTAGTTAGCAGTACGGCTTCTGCTCCGGTTCCACTAGCGCCAAAGATTAGACCAAAGAACATTCCAAGCCACGATCCAGTCAGTGCTCCGGAAAGTGCGACGCGTCCGTAGCCAAGTTTTCCCTTGATGGATTCAACGCTTCTTAGATCGGTTCCGATTATGGAAACAAGCCTTGCAGGAAAATCATGTTCGATCATCGACTCAACGTAAGTGACGGCAAGCTTGTAATCGGCGAAGGTAGCTAAGGTTTGACCCTCCGGGATGCTGGCAGTGTTTTGCTTTGGACTCATAACTCTCATTCTCTCACGAAAGCGCCAACCCTTAGAGTTAAGGGGTGCAAGAAGCCATCCTCGAAGCCCTGTCAAAGGTAATCGACCCTGAGCTGCGCATTCCCTTGACAGAACTAGACATGGTCGGCGAGATTTCTGTCAGTGCCGAAGGCATCGCTGATGTTGAGATCAAACTCACCATCACTGGGTGTCCCGCAGCTAGAAGAATTGAATCAGAGTCAAAGCAAGCCGTTGAATCAGTTGCCGGGGTTAGTTCATCGAATGTCAGACTCACAGTCATGACCCCAGCAGAGCGCGATGCGCTAAAGGCCAAGCTTCGTGGAGGAAAGCCTCTGAAGCACAACCCCTTCGACAAAGACACTCTAACTAACATCTTTCTTATCGGCTCCGGCAAAGGCGGTGTTGGTAAATCAACCATCACCGCTAACCTCGCAGTTTCTCTGGCTGCCCAAGGTCTTCGCGTTGGACTAATTGATGCTGACATCTACGGATTCTCAATTCCTGGCCAACTTGGCATCAACGACAAACCCACCAGAGTGGACGAGCTGATCTTGCCTCCGGTGGCTTTTGGGGTAAAGGTAATCTCCATTGGAATGTTTATAGAAGGTAACACACCAGTTGCCTGGCGCGGACCCATGCTGCACCGAGCCATCGAGCAGTTCCTATCCGATGTCTTCTGGGCAGATTTAGATATCCTGCTCGTCGACCTTCCACCTGGAACAGGGGATATTGCGATAACTCTCGGCCAGCTTCTTCCAACCGCCAAGACCATCGTTGTCACAACACCACAGATTTCAGCAAGCGAAGTTGCCGAGCGAAGCGGTGCAGTTGGTCTTCAAACCGGGCAGGCCATCTTCGGTGTTATCGAGAACATGAGCTATCTGGAAACAGGCGGCACCCGCATGGAGCTTTTCGGATCTGGTGGTGGCGAACTCGTTGCCAGCCACCTTTCCGAACTCTCAGGTACCGTTGTTCCCCTTTTGGGCAAGATTCCAATTTCAATCCCGCTTCGAGAAGGTTCCGACACCGGCAATCCCCTACTTGGCCAAGTGGGCAATGACCCGGCAGCCGAGGAAATCTCGGCTATCGCCAAGTTGATTGCTGGTGCCGGCCGAGACTTGGCTGGCAGAAGGCTTCCGCTTTCAACTAGCTAGCAATTGGTTCGTAGAATTGACCCCATGAGCGAATACAGCATCCCGACCCTCTTGGCCCACCTTCCTGAATCTTTAGATCAGGTGACGATTGTGAATCCGTCCACGGGCAAGAAAATATACGACCTGCCACAGCTAAGTGTTGCCCAGGTAGCAAAAGCAGTTGCCGACGCCAGGTTGGCTCAAAAAGCCTGGGCAAAAAGCCCAGTCAAGGAAAGAGCTGCCTCTCTATTTCGCTTGCACGATCTGATCTTGAAAAACCAAAACAACATAATGGATTTGCTCCAGCTCGAAACCGGTAAGGCTCGCTCGCACTCATTTGAAGAAGTTGCCGGTTCCCTTGGCTCGGCAAGGTACTTCGCCAAGATTGCCCCTAAGACCCTAAAGACTCAAAAGACCGTCTCTGGTGTTCCGCTATTGACTCAGTCCTACGTTATGTATGCTCCGGTGGGAGTAGTTGGAGTGATTACTCCTTGGAACTACCCACTAGCTCTTCAGATGCTGGATGTATTGCCGGCAATTGTTGCTGGAAACGCTGTTATCCAAAAAGCCGACAACCAAACAGCACTGGTTTCCCTATACGCTCGAAAGCTTGCTATCGAGGCAGGCATCCCTGAATCAGTTTGGACAATCGTCGTTGGCGATGGAGCAACCGTTGGAAATGCCATCACTGACTCAGTTGACTTTGTTGCCTTTACTGGTTCTACCAACACCGGTCGCCTAGTTGCCGAGCGTGCTTCCAAGAGATTGATCGGATACTCCCTCGAACTTGGAGGAAAGAATCCGATGATTGTCTTGCCAGGAGCCAAAGTTGGCGATGCGGCTGAACAAGCAATGGGGGCTGCTTTTGGAAACTCGGGACAGCTTTGCGTTGCAATTGAACGCGTTTACGTTCCAAACATCATGAAGGCTGCTTTCGAAAAGGAAC
Organism: Rhodoluna sp.; assembly: GCA_044378505.1. Lineage (GTDB taxonomy): Bacteria > Actinomycetota > Actinomycetes > Actinomycetales > Microbacteriaceae > Rhodoluna. Next base: position 6,000 of record JBILXL010000002.1, read on the forward strand.
TCGCAGAGCGAGTGACTTCAATGGCAATTGGAAAAAGCGGTGATTTCTCCATGGACATGGGAACCCTAACCGGAATCAACCAGCTCAATCGCGTTCAGGATTTTGTCTCCGACGCTGTGGGCAAAGGCGCCAAAGTTCTAGCTGGCGCGAAAGCACTTCCTGAATTTGGCCCTTACTACTACGCACCAACTGTTCTAACTGACATCACGGAGGAAATGCGACTAAATCGCCAAGAAGTATTCGGTCCGCTAATTGCGGTTATTGGCTACGACAACATCGATCAGGCAGTTGAGCTTGCTAACGACACCGAATACGGACTAAACGCCTCGGTGGTAGGGCCAACAAAGTTGGCCAAGGAAGTTGCGGGCAGAATCATGGCCGGATCTGTGAATGTGAACGAAGGCTTTAGGGCGTCTATGGCATCCCTTGATTCCCCGATGGGCGGTATGAAGCAGTCTGGTGTTGGAAGAAGAAATGGCAGTTTCGGAATCTTGCGCTTTACTGAAGCTCGAACCGTTGGTGTTTCAACTGGTTTGCTGAAGTTCCCATCTCGTGCCCGCCAATACAAGGTGATGGCTCCGTTGATGAACGCCCTAGCAAAGGTTATGAAAAAGCTTTAGGTCGCTTCTGAATCAAACGGTGCTACTTCGCCCTTGGCAAGTTTCGGCTGAACCTGGGTCACCGGTCTAGTTAGGGCTGCAACCGGGTTTACTGGTTCCGTTTCACTAAGGGCCTCACGGATGATTCTTCTCGGGTCATACTGACGAGGATCAAGTTGTTTCCAATTAACTTCTTCGCCGATTTCAGTTTGCAACTGACCCTTGGCACCTTCGGCCATGCGCTTGAGTGACTTCACGAATTTTGCCAATTGCGCGGCGTAGTGCGGGAGCTTGTCCGGGCCCAGCACAAATACCGCTATCAACCCGAGGATTAATAGCTTTTCGCCTGAGATTCCGAACACCTCAACAGGTTACCTCTAAAGCTGCGGGGATTTTAGCCCGCTGGACAATAGGCTTTGTGCTTGAGGAGAGAACTAACCAATGGTTGACAAGATATCGAGCTGGAAATACACCGAAGACTTTGTCTCGGAGTCGCCAGCCATTATCGAGGCCAGAGCTCGTGCCGAAGAACTCGGCATTGAGTGCATCACACCGAGTGCCGGCGCTCACCTAGCCGTGTTAGCTTCCGCCCTTGGAGCAAAAGCCATCGTGGAAGCTGGAACGGGAGCTGGAGTCTCTGCTTTGTGGATGCTCTCCGCTTCGGAAGATTCAGTTATTGCCACCATCGACTCCCAGCCGGAATTTCAGGTTGCTGCCAAGCTTGCCTTCAAAGACGCCAAGATTGCTCCGGTAAGAACCAGAGTGATTTCCGGTAAGGCTACCGAGGTTATGTCGAACATGGCCGATGCCGCCTACGACTTAGCTTTGCTAGATGCCGACCGTTCCGACTTGGAAGCTCAGCTGAGCCAAGCATCAAGACTGCTTAGACCTGGAGGCGTTGTTGTGATAGCTCACGCACTTTGGCGAGATCGGGTACCGGATCCTGCAATGCGCGATGATGCGACAGTAATTTACCGCGATGTTTTGAGATTCTTTTCTTCACAGGCGGATTTTGTATCCGCCTTGTCTCCTGTTGGAGATGGCTTGCTGATTGCCAGCAAGCGAGTTACTTCTTCTTCTTGACGACGCCTTCTAGAACTGAATACAAGTTCTTCGCTTCTTCTTCGTTGACTGAAACCACAAGACGGCCTCCGCCTTCCAATGGAACGCGCAAGATAATCAAGCCGCGTGGCTCTCGTTCTGCTTCCATTGGGCCATCACCGGTGCGTGGCTTCATCGCTGCCATAAAAAGTACTCCTTGGATTGCTGGGACTATTTCTCCCGAACCCCAAGTTTATCAAAGATTTGGAGCTAGAAAATTTCGTAATCCCGCTTCACAGGCGTAGATCTGGCTAGCTGGCACGTTTTCGTCATCCGCGTGGGCTTTGTTGGGGTCTCCAGGGCCATAGTTCACAGCTGGAATGCCCATTTCACTAAATCTGGCAACATCGGTCCAGCCGTACTTCGGATTCAAAGGTGCGTTGACCGCAGCGACGAAGGCCTGCGCTTCCGGTGAATTCATGCCTGGTTTTGCCCCGGCAGCACTATCAACAACAGTGAAGAGATTATCTGGAAACAAAGTTCGCAAATACTCAGTGGCATCCTCGACGCTTCTAGAAGGAGCAAACCGATAATTCAAGGTGACGGTGGCCAAATCTGGAATCACATTGGTTGCAATGCCGCCAGAAACCATCACTGCATTCAAGCTCTCTCTAAACACCATGCCGTCAACTTCGATTTCCTCAGGCATGTAGGAATTCAGAATGTTTAGCACCCCGCCGATTTTGTGGATGGCGTTCGAGCCCATCCAGGGTCTTGCCGAGTGGGCCTTAATGCCAGAAAGCTCAATTTCAATCCGCATTGTGCCATTGCAGCCACCTTCGATGGTGGCAGCGGTTGGCTCACACAAAATAGCAAAGTTGCCCTTGATAAGCTCCGGATGGTTTCGAACCAGCCGGCCGAGGCCATTTTTGGCAGCTTCGATTTCTTCCTGGTCGTAGAACACCCAAACAACATCAAAGGCAGGTTCGGTTATTTCGGCAGCGAGCTTTAGCATTACGGCAACTCCGGCTTTCATGTCCACGCTGCCGCGACCCCAAATAACCTGCTCCCGCTCAAAGCTCATTAGCTTGGATGGCAAGTTACCTGCCACCGGAACTGTGTCGATGTGACCGGCAATAACTACTTGCTGAGATCGACCAAGGTTAGTTTTGGCAACTACGGCTTTGCCATCGCGGGTCACACTTAAGTGCGAAAGGGGCTTTAGGGCTTGCTCAATTTCATTGGCAATCTCGGCTTCATTTCCTGAAACACTCTCGATATCAACCAGTTGACGGGTCAACTCAGCCACATCACCCAAGAGATTTAGTTTCATACTCGCCACAGCCAAGAGCCTAGCTTGTAATCTTGAGAGATGACTCAAACAACACTTGCCTGGGGACATGGCCTAGCAACCTCCGACTCACGAGGCAATGTTCTTGATGTCTGGTTCCGCGAGCCCAAGCTTGGCCCAGCTCCAGTCACCGATGAACTCTGGGTTGTACCAAGAGAACTCGACGCTCTTGTCGGCGAAGATAAGCGAAGGCTGGTCAATACTCATGTGGTTCGAACCGAATCAGATCTAACCCAGCCGGTATCTTCCGTGGAAGATGCCTATCTTCGGCTGCATCTTTTATCTCACCTATTGGTTGCTCCAAACAGCATCAACCTCGAAGGTCTAATCGGCCAGTTGCCAATTGTTGCCTTTAGCTCAATTGGCGCAATTGCCCTAGAAGATCTCGATCAACTAAGACCCCAGCTAATAAAAGCCGGGGTAGTTATTCACGCAGTGGATAAGTTCCCAAGAATGCTCGACTACGTGACCCCAGCTAAGGTTCGAATTGCTGATGCCTCGAGAGTTCGACTGGGTGCTCACCTCTCCCCTGGAACAACGATCATGCACGAGGGGTTTGTGAACTTCAACGCGGGAACTCTAGGTGCCTCCATGGTCGAGGGAAGAATTTCTCAGGGAGTAGTTGTCGGCGATGGCGCAGACATCGGCGGCGGAGCATCGATTATGGGAACCCTTTCTGGTGGCGGAAAAGAAAAGATCACCATCGGTAAGAGAGCTCTGCTTGGTGCAAACTCTGGAATCGGAATCTCCATTGGAGATGACAGCGTTGTTGAGGCTGGGCTCTATGTCACCGCAGGAACCAAGTTGACGCTTATTAGCGACGAAGGCGAGAAGTCTTTGAAGGCAATCGAACTTTCAGGTGTTCCGAACTTGCTGTTTAGACGAAATTCTCTAACCGGTAGAGTTGAGGCACTATCTCGCTCGGGTGCTGGAGTAATCCTGAATAAGGATCTGCACCCCTAGTAGTTGCCGAATTCTTTCCTTGCGAATTCGATGAAGTGTGGGTTGTGAAGCGGGGAACCCTTTTTGCGCTCTGATCGAATCAAATCAACTGCCTCATCGGTTTGAATCCCATGCTTTTGCAAAATCAACAAGGTGATCAAACCAGAGCGGTTCTCCCCCGCAGCGCAGCGAACCAACAACTTGGACCCCGACTGCCACTTTTGGTATCCCCAGAGCGCTAGATCCAAAATCCTTTGTCGATACTCTTCCCTGACACCTTCAGCTAAATCATCCGGAAAACCAAAGCGCAGTTCCTCAACTCCGTAGCCCGCGGGAAACGCCTTGGGAAACAAAGTGATGATGGCATCAAAAGGACGCGGGTCGTTATCGAACCCGCGCATCTTGTATTGCCTTGCTTCATCATCAACCCGAGTATCAAAGGGAGATCCACCCATGAACAAACCAGGCAGTATCTCGTGAGAATCGTCGTAAGGAGTTGGCGTCATCGACTTGCTCCCTCTGATCCCGTGATCGAGTCCCAGCCGGTATCTGCGACCGACTTTCCATCAAGCAAGACATCGTGGTCAGATTTAGCAACAACTTTTCCAATCACCTTGAAGGAAATGGGCAAGGTGGAAGATGACGGGAAGGTTGCTAGCAAGCTGTGATCTTCGCCACCCTGCAGCACCCAACCCAGGGTTTGGACGCCAAGGCTCTGAGCTGGAAGGTCAAGCATTGCTTCGTAGCCTGAAAGTAGCGAGCGATCAATTTCTATGCTCACATTCGATGCCTTTGAGATACGGCCTAGATCTTTTATCAAGCCATCGGAAACATCTAGCATCGCTGTTGCTCCGGCAAGATTTGCGGCAACACCCTGGCTAATCGGTGGTTCAGGTCTGAGCTGTGCACTAACCCAGTCATCGTAGGAGCGAATCAAATCTTGCTGGCCTGATTCCAGAAGCGTCAATCCGCAAGCAGCTTTTCCAAGCGGACCACAAACTGCCACAACATCGCCAACCTTTGCACCGGATCGAAGCACTGGTTTTTGTCCATCGAGCTTTCCGTGAACGGTGACCGAGATTACAACTTGATCACCGGAGGCTAAGTCTCCGCCAACAACTGCAGATCCTGGACTTAACTGATCGCAGGCAGCTTGAAGACCATCAGCAAATGACTCCAGCCAAGAAATTTTGGTGGTTTTTGGAACCACCATCGCAACAACAAGCACTGTTGGGGTTGCTCCCATGGCGGCGATGTCAGCAAGGTTGGACGCAACAGATTTGAAACCTAGATCAAATCCAGTTGACCACTCGAGCTTGAAGTCGTGGTTTTCAACCAGAGTGTCGGTCGAAACAAGAAAATTGTCGGTAGCGGAAACTACCGCTGCATCATCGCCTGAACCTACGATTGTCTGCTCGCCTGGCTTTAGCCTTGCGACGGTGCGCCTAAGGCTCTCTATTTCGCCTAGCTCGGCAAGACTTAGATCATCCACAAATCAAAGGTAGCCTTATTTCAGATGAGAAAAAGACACCTTCAACTTGGCGCTATGGCTTTTGCCCTGGTTTTTCTAACCGGCTGCGCCCCCATGGTCACACTCGAGCCCGCCGAAGATGCCAATAATGCTGAGTGTGCGGAAGTTATTGTTCGCCTGCCCGATGAGCTAGCGGGAGAGCAAAAACGTCGCGTAAACGCCCAGTCCACAGCAGCCTGGGGTGAGCCAGTAGCGGTGATCTTGCGCTGCGGCCTAGAACCAGTTGAAGTCTCAGCCCTACCTTGCGTTAGCGCGGGAGATATTGACTGGCTGGTGGATGATTCCAACGCACCGAGTTTTAGATTTGTCAGCTACGCGAGATTCCCAGCCACCGAAGTAATCATTGATTCCACCAAGTTAGCTGGGGTGACAGTGCTCGAACAGCTGAGCTCAACAATTGGAATACTGCCTGCAACTAAGCGCTGCACGGAAGTTACTAACTAGTTCTCTAGCGCCAGTTCGATTAGTTCTGAAACCAAATCAGTAAAGCTCAAGCCCGATTCGCCAAAGCAACGCGGGAACATCGAAATCGAAGTGAAGCCAGGCATGGTGTTGATTTCGTTCAACATAAAGCCATCCTTGGTCAAAAAGAAGTCAACCCTAGCAAGACCTTCGCAGCCAAGAGCGCGGAAAGCCTTTTTAGCCAGCTGCTGCATTTGCTTTAGTTCTTGATCAGTAATTTCTGCAGGACAAGTTAGCTTGGCGGAATCTGAATCTACATACTTAGCTTCGAAGTCGTAGAACTCTCGACCTGTGACAACAATTTCGCCAGCAACCGAAACACGCTCTGGTTCGTCGCCTTTTCCTTCAAGCACAGCGCATTCAATTTCGCGTCCGACCACTCCAACTTCAACAATCACTTTGTCATCATGGGTCAGCGCTTCGGCAACAGCGTCAGCCAACTTATCTGCGCTTGTTACTTTTGTAATTCCAACTGATGAACCAGCTCTGGCAGGCTTCACAAAAACCGGAAGTTTGAGCTCGGATAGCTTTTCCAGCGCTGATTCAGGGTCATTGACCATTTGCTTTGCGGTGACAACTTTAAAATCTGGCGTTGGAATACCGGCCGCCTTAAACAGTGTCTTGCTGAACTCTTTGTCCATCGCAACGCTGGATGCTAATACGCCATTTCCAACGTACGGAATACCAGCTAGTTCTAGGTACCCCTGGATAGTGCCATCCTCACCGAACTGTCCGTGCAGCACCGGAAACACAACGTCAATAACTCCAAGGCTTGTTTGCTTGCCCGATTTGTCGACTTCGAACAACTCCTTGGAGCCATCAAGAGCAAATCGAAGGCTTTCGCCTTTTGAGGTGACGGTTTTTAGACCTTCAGATAGTGCAAGTTTTTTTGGATTGACTTCATAAGGAACGAATTTACCTGTCTTGGTGATTCCAACCGGAATCACCTCATACTTCGAAGAATCTATTGCGCCAATGACTCCTCCGGCGGATGCAACAGAGATTGAGTGTTCGTTTGATTTGCCACCGAACAAAACTGCAACGCGAATCTTTTTTGACATCACTCCCCCTGCGGCTCTTCGGTTTCATGGGTTAGGTGTGGGGCAATATCCTTCGGACTCATTTTTCCCTCAATCACTGCTTCCACCTGCTCAACAATAGGCATCGAGATGCCTTTGGCTCGAGCTAGCTCCAAGATAGTCGAAACCGATGCAAGACCCTCGGCAGTTTGAGATAGGCGCGCTAGAACTTCACGTTTGGAGTATCCCTTGCCCAGCATCTCGCCAGCCTTGTGGTTTCTAGACAGCGGAGACTCACTTGTTGCAATCAAATCCCCAAGTCCAGCTAAACCAACCATGGTTTTGGGTTTTGCCCCAAAGGCAACGGCAAATCGCGAAATTTCAGATACACCGCGGGTCATAATTGAGGCCTTGGTGTTTTGACCATAGCCAACTCCGTTGACGATACCGATCGCAACCGCAATTAGGTTCTTTAAGATTCCACCAAATTCAGTACCGATGACATCGGTGTTGGTAAAAGTGGTGAAGTAAGCGTTGCTGGAAGCTGAAGCTACAAGTTTTGCCGATTCCAGCGACTCCGAAGCAGCAACTGAGGCGGCTGGCTGCTCCGCTGCAATTTCAGCAGCTAGGTTCGGGCCAGAAACAACAACAATTCTTGAGGCATCAATTCCATATTCGATCATCACTTGGCTCATGCGAAGACCGGTGTCTTTCTCGACACCTTTCATCAGGCTCACAACCAGAGCATCGGTGGGAATGAGCTTTCCCCATTCAGTTAGGTTCTCACGCAAGTTCTGCGAAGGAACCGATAGATATACCTGGGTGGCTCCAGCCAATACTTCTGCCACATCCGAGGAAGCACTTATTCCTAGCGGTAAATCAACACCGGGCAAGTAATCGCCATTTCGGTGAAATGAGTTGATCTCATCAGCGATTTCTTTACGTCTTGACCAAAGTGAAACTTGCGCCCCACCGTCTGCTAGAACTTTGGCGAAGGTGGTTCCCCAGCTACCAGCGCCAATTACGGCGACTTTGCTCAATTGGTTTCTTCCTTTTGAGCTTTCTTGATGAAGTTTCCTGTGGTGGCTTGACCGGCAGCAACTGGATCCCAGCGTCGATCAGGAGCCTTCTCTCCCCGCAGCTGCTCAACCAGCTTGGTGATTGCAGACATAACAACTTCGGTAGCCTCGAGAACTTCGGCAGGGGTTGGGTTCGGCTTTCTAAACCTTGCTAGATCAATTTCGTCGCCGACCAACACGGTGACTTTCTTCCAAAAACCTGGACGGAACTTGCTCGAATAGCGCGCCATGATTTTTTCGCTTCCCCACTGGCCAACCGGATAAACCGGCACTCCGCTATCTAGGGCAAGTCTTATTGCACCAGTCTTGCCACGCATCGGCCAAGAATCAGGATCGCGAGTTAGCGTTCCTTCGGGAAAAACACAGACCGAGTGACCTGCTTTTAGGTAGGCGTGTGCAGCTCTTAGCGAATCATCGTTTCGCTGACCACCTGTTCTAAAAACCGGAATCTGGCCAGCTGCCAGCAAGATCTTGCCAACCAGCGGAATGCTAAAGAGTTTTTCTTTAGTCAAAAAATGCGGAGCCCGTTTGGTCTTGACCCAAATAAAGTAGGCAACCGCTAGTGCATCGATGTTGGTGGCGTGATTAGGAGCCAAGATATAGGCGCCTGATTTTGGAAGCTTGTCGAGGTTGATTACTTCCACTTTGAACATCATGCGAGCAATTGGAGCCAACACCCCAGCAACAATACGAACTGCCAGTGTCATCTCGTTGGACGAGATTTTTGGCATCGGTACCACTTTAGGTTTTCTAGCCATTGCTACTCTGAATAACTAAAGTCGGCCCCGAGATTACCTAACTTGTCGAGGAAGTGCTCATAGCCTCTGGAAATCAGCTGAACATTGCTCACGTTTGAGATTCCCTTAGCAGCAAGAGCAGCAACCATGTGGCTAAAGCCACCACGAAGATCTGGAACTTCAATGTCTGCTCCGGTCAACGGTGTCGGACCTGAGATAACAGCAGAGTGATAGAAGTTGCGCTGTCCAAAGCGACATGGGTTTCCACCCAAGCACTCACGGTAAATCTGAATTTGTGCACCCATCTTGACCAAAGCGTCGGTGAAACCAAAACGGTTTTCGTAAACAGTCTCGTGAACAATGGAAAGACCCTTGGCCTGGGTAAGGGCAACAACCAGTGGCTGCTGCCAGTCGGTCATAAATCCTGGGTGAACATCAGTTTCAATAACCACCGGGTGCAGATCAGCACCTGCCTGGTAGAAGCGAATGCCGTCGTCTTCGATGTCAAATGCACCGCCAACTTTTCTAAACACGTTTAGGAAAGTTGTCATTTCAAGCTGCTTGGCTCCCCCAACAAAGATGTTTCCGCCGGTAGTAAGTGCAGCTGCTGCCCAAGAGGCCGCTTCGTTGCGATCAAAGAGTGCTCGGTGGGTGTAGCCATTCAGGGTTTCAACACCCTCAATGCGAATCACTCGGTCAGTGTCAACGGAAATGATGGCACCCATCTTCTGCAAGATGGCAATTAGGTCCATGATCTCTGGCTCAATGGCGGCACCGGATAGTTCGGTTATTCCCTTGGCTCGAACTGAAGTAAGTAGTACCTGTTCGGTTGCGCCAACGCTCGGATAAGGAAGTGTGACTTTGGCTCCGTGCAGACCGTTAGGCGCACTCATCCTGGTGCCGTTTGGGCTCTTTTCAATAACGGCACCGAAGTGACGAAGAACATCAAGATGGAAATCAACTGGCCTATCCCCGATGTGGCAACCGCCCAAATCAGGTATAAAGGCTTCGCCTAGCTGGTGAAGCAGCGGTCCGCAGAAAAGAATTGGGATTCTGGAAGATCCGGCGTGGGCATCGATATCGACCATGCGAGCTTGCTTTACTCCCCTGGGGTCAAGCGTCATTTCTCCGTTGTCGGCAAAATCAATAGTCACACCGTGCAGCTCTAGAAGCCTTGAAACAACTTCCACGTCAGAGATCTTTGGAACATCTCTCAGAACAGAAGGAGTGTCGGCAAGTAGGGCAGCAACCATGGCTTTAGTGACTAGGTTTTTTGCACCCTTTAGATCAACGCGACCGTTGAGCGGCTTTCCGCCGTTTACTTTGATTTGACTCATTAGATTCCCTTAGCTGGAAGCGTCTGGGGTCTCCAAGACTCGCGGTTTGATTCGAAAGAAGTAATTGCAGGCTCATCTCTTAGGGTTAGTCCGATATCGTCTAGCCCCTCCATCAAACGCCACTTGGTATAGGCATCGATTTCAAAGCTCACAGTCATCTCACCCAAAGATAGTGTCTGGTTCGGCAAATCTACGGTTGCTTTGATACCTGGGTTGGCATCAATTAGATCCCAAAGCGCCTTAGTCTCATCCTCGGTGATGACACCGGTGATAAAGCCCTGCTTTCCAGAGTTGCCTCGGAAGATGTCAGCGAACTTAGCCGAGAACACAGCCTTGAAACCCCAGTCGCGAAGTGCCCAAACCGCGTGCTCGCGAGAAGAACCGGTTCCAAAATCAGGCCCGGCAATTAGTACTTCGCCATTAGCAAACACCGGCTGGTTCAAAACAAAGTCAGGCTCTGCTTTCCAGGAAGCAAAAAGTGCATCTTCAAAACCAGTTTTAGTAATTCGCTTTAGATAAACCGCAGGAATGATCTGATCGGTGTCAACGTTGGAGCGCTTTAGTGGAACGGCAACTCCTGAAAACTTCTCAATTTTTTCCATCTAGCTCACCATTTCTAGATCAGAAGGTGCCGATAGGGTTCCGCGAATAGCTGTAGCTGCGGCAACCAGTGGTGAAACCAGATGAGTTCTAGCACCTTTGCCCTGACGGCCTTCAAAGTTTCGGTTAGAAGTTGATGCGGCTCGCTCGCCAGCTGCGAGCTGGTCTGGGTTCATACCCAAACACATCGAGCATCCGGCAAATCGCCACTCAGCACCGAACTCCTTGAAGATCTTGTCGAGACCTTCTTCTTCGGCCTGGATGCGCACCTTTTGAGAACCTGGAACAACCATCATGCGAACGCCGTCCGCTTTCTTTTGGCCCTTCACAATCGCAGCCGCTGCTCGAAGATCTTCTATGCGAGAGTTGGTGCAGGAGCCAAGAAATACCGTGTTGACGGCAATTTCCTTCATCGGAGTTCCAGCTTTTAGGTCCATGTATTCCAGCGCGCGCTCAGCAGCAGCGCGCTCGTTTGGATCTTTCATGTCGGCTGGATTTGGAACGGAATCCATTAGTGAAACACCCTGACCTGGGTTGGTTCCCCAAGTCACAAAAGGATCAAGCTTGTCAGCGTCGAGAAACACCTCGGCGTCAAACACGGCGCCGTCATCAGTTGGCAAGCTCTTCCAGTACTCGAGAGCTTTATCCCAGTCGGTGCCTACTGGTGCGTGTGGGCGGCCCTTTAGATACGCGTAGGTAATCTCGTCGGGAGCAACCATTCCGGCACGAGCTCCAGCTTCGATGGACATGTTGCAGATGGTCATGCGACCTTCCATCGACAAAGACCTAATTGCACTGCCGCGGTATTCCAGGGCGTAGCCCTGACCGCCACCGGTAGAGATCTTGGCGATAACAGCCAAGATGATGTCCTTGGCAGTCACGCCTGGACGAAGGGTTCCTTCGACGTTTATGGCCATGGTCTTGAAAGGCTTCAGGGGAAGAGTCTGGGTGGCAAGTACGTGTTCCACCTCACTGGTTCCAATTCCCATAGCTAGAGCTCCGAAGGCTCCGTGGGTAGAGGTATGTGAGTCGCCACACACCACAGTGATACCCGGCATGGTCAGCCCAAGCTGTGGACCAACAACGTGAACGATGCCTTGGTTTTTGTCTCCCAGGGAGTGAAGGCGAATGCCGAATTCAGCAGCGTTTTTGCGAAGTGCTTCAATCTGGGTTCTTGAGGTCAGATCAGCAATTGGCTTGTCGATATCGATTGTCGGTGTGTTGTGATCCTCGGTTGCAATGGTTAGGTCAGGGCGACGAACCTTACGGCCAGCAAGGCGAAGGCCATCAAAGGCCTGAGGGCTGGTGACTTCATGAACTAGGTGAAGGTCGATATACAAAAGGTCGGGTGCGCCGTCTTTACCCTCGGCAACCAAGTGGCTGGCCCAGAGCTTTTCCGCCAGAGTTAGTGGCTTTGATGGATTAGACATTAGCTTTTTTGACACCTCAAATTTGCTGAAATCCCAGTTTACCAATCGAGGGGTAGATTGGGCAGGTGAATGAAAACGGCCTTGAATTCCTGCAGAAAAGAACCGTAAGGACCCTAGCCCTAGGCCAGATCCTTGGAGGCTTTGGCCTCGGATCTACTCTTTCCATCGGTGCTCTACTAGCCGCTGAGCTTTCTGGAACAGTTGCCTGGTCAGGAGCTGCCGCAACTTTCTCAACTTTAGGAACTGCCGTTTGGGCAATCCCGCTTGCCAGACTCGCTTTTGCAAAAGGTAGACGCGTAGCCCTTGCCCTTGGTGCTGCCCTTGCAATCTCAGGCGCAACACTAGTTATTACTGCAGCATCAGTTAGGTTTTTTCCACTTCTACTTCTTGCCCTATTTATGCTCGGTGCCGGTTCGGCAGCTAGCTTGCAGGCTCGATTTGCAGCGACCGATATTCCAACCAACAAAAAAGTCGGTAAGGATCTTTCCCTTGTTGTTTGGGCAACCACCATCGGAGCTGTCACAGGACCGAACCTTTTTGGTCCAGGCGAAGTAGTTGGAAACTGGCTGGGTCTTCCGGAGCTAACCGGACCATTTGTTTTCACTATCGCAGCTCAGCTTTTGGCAACATCTGTATTCTGGTTTGGGCTTCGCCCAGACCCACTGCTAGTTGCCAAGCAAATTGCAGCTGACAAGCTTCAAACCAAACCGAAGGTTTCCTTGCGGTCAGCATTTAGCACCTTGAGACAGTACCCGGTTGCCGGATACGCCATCGTCTCAATTGCACTTTCTCACATGGTGATGGTTGCTGTTATGAGCATGACCCCGGTCCACGTCACAAGCCACGGAGGATCACTGGTTGTAGTTGGTTTTGTAATCAGCCTGCACATTCTTGGAATGTATGCCTTTGCTCCACTATTTGGAATCCTGAGCGACAAGATAGGTCCGGTGAAGACCATCTTGACTGGACAGCTGATATTCGTAGCAGCGCTTTTGATTGCAGGTCTGGGTTCAGAAACTCACGAGACTGTGACGTTAGGTCTTTTCTTACTGGGCCTTGGTTGGTCAGCAGCTACTGTTTCAGGATCAGCACTACTTTCAGTTAGTGTGCCAGTCGATCAAAAAACCAACGTTCAGGGACTCAGCGATTCCCTGATGAATCTCTCCGGTGCAATGGGTGGCGCCCTAGCTGGAACAGTTGTAGCTCTTTATATGTTCACCGGGCTCAACCTGGTAGCTCTTGTTCCAGTAGTTGTGATTGTTGTGCTGTCGGTGTTTGCAGCAAGCTATAGGTCAAGAAAAGCTAAAGCTGATGTTTTGGATGACCTTCCAGTGCACGAATAGCCTTAAAAGCAAACTCGCTCCCGAGATTTATAGTCATCGAGAGCGAATTGTGACCCCAGCGGGATTCGAACCCGCGCCGCTGCCGTGAGAGGGCAGTGTCCTAGGCCGCTAAACGATGGGGCCGTATAGCAACCTTGCCATTATGCCACACCAACCAAAGACTAACTAGCCCTAGATTGCAGGGGCAATAATCGTTAGCGCTCCTGGAACAACTTCTGCCTCAAATGGTGCCTGGCCAACGTATTCACCGTCCGAGTAGATCGGCATACCGCTAGCTGTTATCGAAATTTTCGACGCTTTGAATATCTCAACGTCTTTATCGGTGATGTGAGTTCCTTTATAAACTCTCGGGAAAATCGTCACAAACTTCAATCTGCTCATCTTTTTTACGAGCAAAACATCAAGCTTCGCATCGGTGACCGATGCACCAGGAACTACCAGCATTCCCCCACCGTAAATACCAGTGTTGCTAACCACACAAAGCATTGCTTCAAAATCTCTTGGATTGCCATCAACCACGCTCTGATACTTAATCGGCTTGAACTTAGCAAGTTCCAGCAGCATCGCTACGTAGTAGCGCATCGGACCCTTAGGCCAGCTAATGGCGTTTGCTCTGGCAGCAGCCAGAGCATCAAATCCGGCAGAAGCTGAACCAAGTGCCCAAGTCACTTTTCCACCATGGGAAACCTTTATGGCATCAATTTTCTTTGGTGAGCTAAGACCCGCTAGAACTAATCGGACTGCCTCGGCGGAATTGGTAAGTGGCATGCCCAGCATCGCAGCTGCGTCGTTTCCGGTACCGGCAGGAATTACCGCCATCAGGATGTTTTTCCCAGCACAGAGGTTTGTTCCAAGATGAGCCATGCCATCGCCACCGACAACAACCAGTGCGTCTATTGAGTTGGCCCCAATTGCCGCTTCAGCATTAGCTCTAGCTTCAAGTAGATTGCCTCCACTTAAGTTTTCTACTGAGTGCTCACTTTGCGTAAGCAAGGAAAGAACTTCCACGCCGACTTGGGCACCGCGGTTGCCTCCGGCAACCGGGTTCACAACAAGTCCTATTCGCATTGCTAGACAATAGCACCGTATTGGCTCTTTGGCCCAAAGCTAGACTCAAGAACATGAAGATCACCAAGCACGGACATGCCTGCCTCGAGCTAGAACTTGCTGGCAAGAAAGCTCTGATTGACCCAGGCTTTTATACCGAAGATGTTTCGGGGCTCAAAGAAGTCGTTGCGCTAGTAATCACTCACTCCCACGATGATCACTGCTTCGAGACCCAAGTGGCTGGGATATCAAAGTCCAACCCCGGCATCAAGATCTTTGGAACCAGCGAGGTCGCTGCCAAGCTTTCGAGCTTTGATGTCACAACCGTTTACCACGGTGATTTCTATCAGGAGCAAGGATTTAGCTTTGAGTTTTTTGGGGACATGCACCAGATAATTCACGAGAGCATCCCGCTGATTCAAAATACCGGTGTGATGGTAAACAATCAGTTGTATTACCCGGGCGATAGCTACACCACACCCGACCAGCCAGTTGAAATACTTGCTTGCCCAACCAGTGCTCCGTGGCTCAAAATCGGCGACGTGATGGATTTTGTCGCAGCTATAAAGCCGAAGCAAAGCTTTGCAACCCACAACGCACTGCTTAGTGATTTAGGTCACGATTTGAATAACGGAAGAGTAAAACTAGTGACCGAGCAATTCGGTGGGAAATTTACTTATCTAAAAGTTAGCGATTCCTTAGAGATTTAAGGCCACTAATAGCGCAGCAATAAACATCAGAATCGTGGGGATCGCCCACACAGCCCGTTCCTTTTTAGAGCGTGTGATGTTGTTTGCAATGGCTGCGAGCCCAGTGAAGCCAACTAGAACCCAGTTCACTACATTGTTGCCGGCCGGATCAAGTAGGGGCGCAAATACGCCAAGTTGCGCCAGGTAGTGGCCTGAGATGGCAGCCATTACACCCGCTGCAACAACCGAATTGATTCTGAAACCAATAGGTAGCTTGCCCACTCTTGCTCCCCCGTAGGCATACTCGCCCCAAGGTGCGCCTAGAGCGAGCGCGATTTGAAACAAGGAAACGATGAGTGTGGTGGCAACTAAAAAGATGGAAGAGATTGTCGCGAGCATCTTGCCTCTATTGCTGGGGTACCTGGACTCGAACCAAGAACAAATGAACCAGAATCATCCGTGTTGCCAATTACACCATACCCCAAGGGATTTTTACTGGGCCCTGGCCCAGCTTCCAATCCTAGCTTGGCAGCTAGCTACGGGCAAACAGCTCTAATCGAGCTAGAGTTTCGGCCTTACCTAGAATTTCCATCGACTCAAACAGAGGAGGAGAAACTCTGCGACCGGAGATTGCAGTGCGCAGTGGTCCGAAGGCGTTCTTTGGCTTTTCTCCCATGTCTTCAACAAGCACCTTGTTTAGTAAATCGTGCAAAGCGTCGGTAGTGAAATCATCCAGATCAGAAATTGCAGCTATGGCTGCAGCAACTATCTGCTTGGCATTATCAGGCAATCCCTTTCGGGCATCCTCATCGATTGTGATCGTGGAAGAATCAGTAAACAAAAAGCCCAGCATGCCGCCAGCCTCACCCAGAACAGTGATGCGCTCTTGAATCAGTGGCGCGGCTTTGCCTAGTATCTCCAGCTGCGCAGGCGTTGGCGGGGTTGAGAGAACTTCACCTTTTTGCAGGTAAGGAATCAGGCGATTAGCGAAGTCCTCCGCGCTCAAGCTTCTGATGTGGGTGGCGTTGATAGCATCGGCTTTTTTCAAATCGAATCTGGCGGGGTTTGGGTTCACATCTTGAACGTCAAAGGCCTTTGCCATTTCCTGCAAAGTAAAGATGTCTTGGTCTGCGCTTAGTCCCCAACCAAGTAGGGCTAGGTAGTTCAAAAGGCCTTCTGGGATAAAGCCGCGGTCGCGGTGGTGGAACAGGTTGCTTTCCGGGTCTCGCTTGGAAAGTTTCTTGTTGCCCTCTCCCATTACGTATGGCAGATGTCCAAACTGTGGGATGAAAGTTGTAATTCCAGACTGAACCATCGCGTTGTATAGCGCGATCTGTCGCGGAGTTGAAGAAAGCAAATCTTCGCCTCGAAGCACGTGGGTCACACCCATCAGGGCATCATCGACTGGGTTTACCAGCGTGTATAAAGGATGCCCGTTCGGGCGAACCACAACAAAGTCTGGGAATGACCCGGCCGGGAAAGTAATTTCTCCGCGCACTAGGTCAGTAAAGGTGATATCTGAATCTGGCACGCGAAGGCGAAGGGCAGGGGATCTACCTTCAGCCAAATACTTATCTTTTGCTGCTTGATCTAAATCACGCTCTGAATTGTCGTAGCCAAGCTGCTTGGCTCGGCCCGCTGCTTCATTTCTGGCATCGATTTCTTCGCCCGTTAGAAAGCTCTCGTAGAGATGCCCTGCAGCCTTTAGCTTCTCGACTACTTCTTTGTAAATCTCCATACGCTGGGACTGTCTATAGGGCTCGTTAGGTCCGCCAACGTTGATGCCCTCGTCCCAATCAAGTCCAAGCCAAGACAGGGCTTCGATGATCTGTTCGTAAGATTCTTCGCTGTCGCGCTCTTGATCAGTGTCTTCAATTCGAAAGATAAAAGTTCCACCGGTATGACGAGCGTATGCCCAATTAAACAGAGCGGTTCGAACCAGACCGACGTGAGGAGTACCTGTCGGGCTAGGGCAAAAACGCACCCGGATATCTTTTCCGGTGGCAGTAGTAAAAGGGGCGGTGATCTGGTTTGTCATTATGGGATAAGTCTAGAAGACCAATCAGATAACGGAGTTTGCCAGAATGCCAATTCCTTCAATCTCGCACTCAATCAGATCCCCTGATTTGATTTGGCTGATTCCAGCAGGAGAACCGGTCAGAATGATATCCCCAGGTACTAGTGTCATGTTCTTAGAAACATAAGACACGATTGAGCGGATGTCGTGGGTCATCTTTGAAATAGCGACGTTTTGCTTAATCTCGCCATTTATGCGGGATTCGATTACCTGATCCTCTGGCAAAAACTCAGTTTCAACCCAAGGGCCAAGTGGGCAGAAAGTATCGAAACCTTTGGACCTAGCCCATTGGCCATCATTGAATTGTAAATCCCTAGCGGTGACATCATTGGCGATGGTGTAGCCCCAGACATAATCCAGGGCATCTTCTTCAGAGACGTTCTTAGCTAGCTTGCCAATAACCAAAGTTAGTTCTGCTTCAAGCTCAACCTGCTTGGATTGTGGCGGAATAACAATCGCCTCGCCGTGGCCAATGATTGCACTGGAGGGCTTGAAGAAAATCAACGGTTCAACTGTGACTTCCTCGCCAATTTCGGCTGCATGATCGGCGAAGTTCTTTCCGATGCAAATTACCTTGGAAGGAAGTGTCGGGGCAAGTAGCTTTACGTCTTTGAGTGGGATGCGCTCCCCGGTTGTGTCATAGCCAACAGCTAGTGGGTGACCCTTGAGTACAACAAGCTCGGGTCCATCGACAATTCCGAATCTCGGATCAGCGCCATTGCTGAATCTAGCTATCTTCATACTGAGAGTCTATGCATCCATCCGTGCTTATCTTCCAGGCGACCGTACTGAATGGAAGTGAGCTCCTCGCGAAGTGAAACCGTTAGCTTGCCAGGGGCAGCTTCAGGGGAACCAATCTGTTCCACCTTTGATTTGAGCATGCCAACCGGAGTGATAACGGCCGCTGTACCGCAGGCAAAGATCTCGGTAATTTCGCCTGAGTTGAATCCATTTCGAACTTCATCGAGGGTGATCTTGCGCTCTGAAACTTCGTGTCCGCGATCCTTCAGCAAAGTGATGATTGAATCTCTGGTGATACCGCGCAGGATAGTTCCATCGAAAGATGGCGTTGAAACTTTGCCGTCTTTGTGAACAAAGAACAAGTTCATGCCACCTAGTTCTTCGATGTAAGTAGCAGTTTCGGCATCCAGGAACATCACCTGCGAGCAACCCTGCTCGTAGCCTTCGTTTTGGGCCAATAGGGAAGCCGCGTAGTTTCCACCGGTTTTAGCTTCACCAGTTCCGTGCTTTCCGGCACGAGAAGAATCAAGGGCAATCCAAATAGCTACTGGCTTTACTCCCCCGGTGAAATACGGTCCAACCGGGGATGCAATAACACGGTATTCAGCCCGGTGAGCTGCGCGAACACCTAGGAAGTTCTCAGCTGCAATCTCGAAAGGTCTGAAGTACAAAGTCTTTTCGTTTTCTGGCTTTGGTACCCAGGCACCATCAACAGCGATGAGCTGCTTCAAAGACTCAATGAAGATTTCTTCTGGAAGTTCCGGAAGAGCCATGCGGTGAGCAGATCGCTGCAAGCGAGCTGCGTTCATCTTCGGTCTGAAAGTCCAAATCGAACCATCATCATGGCGATAAGCCTTGATGCCCTCAAAGATTTCCTGGCCGTAATGCAAAACAGCACTGGATGGATCCATCAGCATTGGGCCGTAAGGAATGACCTGCGCTGAGTGCCAACCCTTGTCCTTTTCCCACACCACAACCACCTGGTGGTCGGTGAAGTGAGTTCCAAAAGTTGGGTTGGCGATGATCGCTTCGCGATCAGCGTCTGAAACCGGGTTTGGGTTTCTGGTCACCTCAAAAGATAAGCTCATGATTTTCCTAAATCCT
Organism: Rhodoluna sp.; assembly: GCA_044378505.1. Taxonomy (GTDB): domain Bacteria; phylum Actinomycetota; class Actinomycetes; order Actinomycetales; family Microbacteriaceae; genus Rhodoluna. Next base: position 25,129 of record JBILXL010000002.1, read on the forward strand.
TATAGCCCCGCAAAAATTGCGTCAGCAATTTCTGTTGTTGACTTACCCGACTGACCATTGGCCAGTGCAGTTGCAATTGCGGCTTCTAGCCGATTTGCAGCATCTACTTCTCCGATGTGACGAAGTAGCATTGCAGCCGATTGAATGGCTGCGGTTGGGTTGGCCTTGTTTTGGCCTGAAATATCTGGAGCGGAGCCGTGTACTGGCTCAAACATCGATGGGAACTTACCCGTTGGGTTTAGATTTCCACTTGCCGCTAACCCTATGCCTCCGCTTATGGCAGCGGCCAGGTCAGTAATGATGTCTCCGAATAGATTATCGGTCACAATCACATCAAAGCGAGCCGGGTCAGTGACGATAAAAATCGTCGCTGCATCAATGTGCAGGTAATCATGCGAAACGACAGGGAATTCCTTGGCAATTCGGTTCACGGTGTCCTGATACAAGCTGCCTGCCCGAACCAGCACGTTGTGCTTATGCACCAAAGTCAGCTTCTTGCGAGCGCGGGTGGAGGCTAATTCGAAGGCATAGCGAACAATGCGCTCGACCCCTGAGGCGGTATTGATTGAGTACTCGGTTGCGGTTTCTTCAGGGGTGCCCTTATTGGTCACTTCTCCTTGGCCTAGGTACAGCCCTTCGGTACCCTCCCGCACAACAACAAAGTCAATAACTCCAGGATTTGCCAGTGGAGACACAACTCCAGGAAGCAGTTTGGTAGGTCTTAGGTTCACGAAGTGATCAAAGCCAAAGCGAAGCTTCAATAAAAAGCCTCGCTCGAGGATTCCAGAAGGAACGCTTGGGTCTCCGATGGCTCCAAGCAAAAGCACATCTTGCTTGGCTAGCTCTTGTAGGTCTGTATCGGTTAGAGCCTCACCGGTTGCGTTATAGCGCTTAGCGCCAAAGTCATACTCGGTCTGTATAAAGGTAACGTTTGGAGCTGCAAGCTCAAGGGCGGCAACGGCATGCTTGGTCACTTCTGGACCGATGCCATCACCTGGAATTACACCAAGCTTTATCGTTGTTGCCACTTACTCACTCCCAAAACCAGTCAATGACTCAACTTTACTGGCTTTGGGCAAAGCCTTAGCTGGCCAGGCACTAGCTGTAATCAGGCTTTAGAGGCGAAACTGAATCTTCTTGCCGTGCATGATGACCTTGATTCGGGCTATGGATGATTTGCCCATCCCGTGAAGTTGATCTAATTCAGCCGAGGTGATCTTCCTCAAATCAGAGACCTTGTAGAGCTTGGCGTTTACTAGGGCTCTTCTTGCAGGCCCCGATAGACCAATTGCTCGCCACTCACCATCGAAGGCGTCATAGCTTGATGGGTCGTCAGGGTTTGGAGCTAGCGGCTTAGGGTTCTTGGATGGTTTGGCCATACGGTCAAGTGTAGGTAGCTATTGCTTGGTTGCCATGGCAGTCAAGGTAATCGAGGGCTTTAGCCCTTCTTTGGTTTGCACCTGACCATCACGATTTGTGACAAAAACTATCTCCAGCGGAAGCGAGGAAAGCAAAGCGGTCATTGATTCTTCAGAAGGTAGAAAGTCAGGGTTCTGCGGTCCCCCGAAGCCATCCTTGAGATTCTCCAAAGCATGCCAGACTCCAAAAAACACTCCACCTGGTTTGATGTTAGAAACTAACCGTTCGATGGCAACAGCTAGCTCGGCCTTTGGGATCTGTAGGTAGGCAACAACACCTAGGTCAACCGGTGCCAGCTTGGATTCAAAATCCAGTGCAGAGGCGTTGGTTGTGAAAACAAGTTCTGCAACGTTTTTCTCGGCGGCGAGTTTCTCACACTTTTCTAACCCGACGGAAGAAAGGTCAACGTTTTCTGCCTGCCAGCCCTTCTCAGCGAAGAAGACCGTATTGCGACCCTCGCCACCGGCAAGATCAATCATCTTTCCAGGTGCTAGATCACACAGATGCTCTTTGACAAAGCGGTTTACATCCTTGGTATAGATGTACTCGTCAACCGAGTACTTGCTATCCCAATACGCCTTGTCCATAAAGCTAAAGCTACTGGACTAGGCCTTGAGAATTCGTGCAAGAAACCATTGACTGTCTGAACGCACAAGCGCTGTTATGCGGGGCACTAACCCATTAGAGTCAAAGCACACTCTGCAGTATTCTTGAGCAAGCGGAACCTACCTAAGGAAATTAGAGCCCAACGCCATGGAAAAGTTTGTCATCTCTGTTGACCAGGGAACCACCAGCACCAGAGCCATCATCTTTAATGAGGCCGGGGAAGCTTTGGCCTCCGGGCAGCTCGAGCACAAGCAGATCATGTCTCAGGCCGGCTGGGTCGAGCACGACGCCATGGAGATCTGGGACAACGCTCGTGCGGTTGTAGGTCAAGCTCTCGGTAGCCTAAACATCACTCGTCATTCAATTGCCGCGGTAGGAATCACTAACCAGCGTGAAACCACAGTGATTTGGAACAAGCACACCGGAGTTCCCGTTTACAACGCTCTGGTTTGGCAAGACACCAGAACTCAGCCGATTGTTGACCGCCTCGCTCAAAAAGGTGGAGTAAACCGCTTTACAGAAATTTCGGGTCTTCCACTAGCAACTTTCTTTTCAGGAACCAAAATCACCTGGATTCTAGAAAACGTTGCCGGTGTAAAAGAGGCCGCCGAGGCCGGCGATCTGCTATTTGGAACCATGGATACCTGGCTGCTTTGGAATTTCACCGGTGGCCCCGAAGGCGGAGTGCACAAAACAGATGTCACTAACGCCAGTAGAACAATGCTTATGAACCTTAGAACTTTGGCCTGGGACGAAGATGTTGCGGCTGAGTTCGGTGTACCGCTGAAGATGCTTCCTGAAATTTGCTCATCTTCTGAAATCTACGGAATCGTAAGCGAATCCAGCTTGCTACGCGATGTACCAATCTCTGGAATCTTGGGAGATCAGCAAGCGGCAACTTTTGGTCAGGCTGCGTTCAGTAAGGGTGAGTCTAAAAACACCTATGGAACTGGAAACTTCCTAATCTTCAACACCGGTGAAGAAGTTGTCCTATCCAAAAACGGCCTGCTAACCACCCTTGCCTACCAGCTAGGAAAAGCCAAGCCGGTCTATGCCCTGGAAGGCTCCATTGCGGTGACAGGGTCATTGATCCAGTGGCTAAGAGATAACCTGAACTTCTTCCAAAATGCCCCAGAGGTTGAGGCCATGGCCAACACCGTTGCCGACAACGGTGGCGCCTACTTCGTGCCGGCTTTCAGCGGACTCTTTGCCCCGCACTGGCGCCCAGATGCCAGAGGAGCACTGGTAGGGCTAACCAGGTTCATCAACAAAGGTCACATCGCCAGAGCAGCCCTTGAGGCAACTGCATTCCAAACCCTTGAGGTGTTGGATGCCCTAAACGCTGACTCAGGTGTTGCGCTCACCGAATTGAAAGTCGATGGCGGCATGACTCAAAACAACACGCTCATGCAATTCCAAGCTGACATTCTTGGTGTACCGGTGATTAGGCCGGTAATCACCGAGACCACAGCATTAGGAGCTGCATATGCAGCTGGCCTTGCTGTTGGATTCTGGTCAGATCTTGATCAGCTACGAAGCCGTTGGAAAGAAGGCAAGCGCTGGATTCCAAATATGGATGATGCTGAACGCCAGCGTCAAATCAAGCTTTGGAAAAAGGCAGTCACCAAAACGCTGGACTGGGTCGACTAAAAAACTAGTTTCGATCCTCTGGATCAACACCGGTTCTAGAGTTTGTGTTTAGCGCAGTAATTGATGCCATTTGCTCTTGAGATAACTCAAAGTCAAACACGTTCATGTTCTCGATGATTCGCTCTTTCGAGTTCGACTTTGGAATAACAGCCACTCCCCTTTGAATGTGCCAGCGAAGCACAACTTGAGCAACTGACTTGCCGTGTTTTTTAGCCAAGGCTTCAAGCATTGGCTCTTCAAGAATGTTGCCTCTGGCAAGTGGTGACCAGGCCTGAGTGATGATTTTGTGAGAAGTGTCGTATTCCAAAACCTTTTCCTGGGTTAGCCAAGGGTGAAGCTCGATCTGGTTCAAAACGGGAACGTGCTCGGCAACTTTTAGGATTTCATCGATGTGGTGGGTGTGGAAATTACAGACTCCGATGGAGCGAATCACTCCCTCGTTCTTGAGCTTTTCCATGGCCTTCCAGGAGTCCACATACAGCAAACCCCGCTTGGGAGCTGGCCAGTGAATCAAGTACAAATCTAAATAGTCAAGCTTCAGAGCCTTTAGGCTCTTATCGAATTCTTTCAGTGTGGCTTCAAACCCTAGGCCATCCATCCAAAACTTGGTGGCCACAATTACCTCTTCACGCGGAAGGCCTGATCCTCGAATACCCTCACCTACTCCAACTTCGTTTTCATACATCGAGGCGGTGTCAATTAGGCGGTAGCCATTTTCTAGCGCGTGGGCGACCAAGGGAGCAGCCAGCTCGTTTTCAACCTTGTAAACGCCAAGTCCCAGTTGAGGGATGGTGTTGCCATCAACTAGTGGCATCAGAGGGGAGGTAATCATTTAATTTCAATTCCTTAGATAAGAAAATGTTGGCCGGCAACTTTCGTTGCCGGCCAACACTTGCGGTTACTCTACAACCGTATTAGTTTGCTGCAGCCCAGCGCTTGACTAGTTCGTCATAGTTCTGGGTTTCACCCTTAGGCTTCTCGTTTGCTAGCTTCGCAACCGGTGCACCTGGCTGATCGATCCAGTACTGCTCGTCCTGCTCTGGGTTCATCTTGACCGCACAGTTAGCATCAGGGTTCGATGCTTCTAGACGGACCATGACGTCATCCTGAGCAGCTGCAAGCTCGTTCATAGCCTCTTGAGGAGTGAACTCGCCTGATGCAGCCTTGGAAATTGACTGCCACCATAGGTTAGAAATGGTTGGGTAGTCAGGAACGTTGGTACCAGTTGGAGACCATGAAACACGGTCTGGTGAACGGTAGAACTCAATGAGTCCTCCGTACTTGTACGCGTTCTCAGTGAAGTAGTCAAGGTCAAGGGTTGACTGACGAATGAATGTCAGTGCCTTTGCAGACTTGGCAGCATCAACTGTCTTCGAGGTAACGAACTGTGCGTAAAGCCATGCAGCAGCGCGTCGGTTCTCGTCAGCGTGGTTCATGAATGTCCATGATCCTACGTCCTGGTAGCCAAGCTTCTGGCCATCCTTCCAGTAGGAACCGTGTGGGCTTGGAGCCATGCGCCACTTCGGTGATCCATCTTCATTCATAACAGGTAGAGATGGGTCGGTAGCAGAAGCAGTGAAAACTGTGTACCAGAAAATCTGCTGCGCAATTTCACCCTGTCCTACTACACCTCCAGCCTCGCTGAAGTCCATTCCCTTTGCTGTCTCAGGTGCGTACTCGAACCAGTCCAAGAACTTGGTTAGAGCGTAAACCGAAGCAGGACCGTTTAGGTCTCCACCGCGGGATACTGAGGAACCAGCTGGGTTACAGCCTTCAACACGGATACCCCACTCATCAACAGGCAGACCGTTAGGGCCGCCTCCGGTGCCGTCACCGTTACCGGCCATTGATAGCCAAGCGTCAGTAAAGCGCCACTGTAGTGAAGGACCTGGCTGAGCGTAGTCCATGTGACCATAGACCTTCTTGCCATCGATGGTTCCATCGCCATTTACTTCGGTTGAGAAGAACTTAGCGATGTCCTCGTAAGCAGACCAGTTAACTGGAACGCCTAGGTCGTAACCGTAGATGTCCTTGAACTGCTTCTGGATGTCAGCGTCGCTGAACCAGTCGTAGCGGAACCAGTAAAGGTTCGCGAACTGCTGGTCAGGTAGCTGGTAGATAACGCCATCAGAACCAGTGGTGAAGCTGATACCAATGTAGTCTTCGATGTCCAAACCTGGGTTTGTAATCGCTGAGTCCTTCATTAGCTCGGCTACTGGGTAGATGTAGTCTCCACGCTGATGAGTACCGATAAGGTCGGAGTCATTAACGTAGCCATCGTAGATCGAGGTACGGGTCTTGATTTCGGTCTGGATTCTTTCAATAACGTCACCCTCACCGATGAGGTCGTGAGTCACTGTGATTCCAGTTAGTTCCTTGAACGCCTGTGTAAGAGTCTCTGACTCGTACACGTGCGGGTCAATGGTCTCTGAAACAACGCTGATCTCGGAAACTCCAAGACCTGCAGCCGCTTCAGCGAACCACTTCATTTCAGCAATTTTCTCATCGCGGGACAATGCGCTGAGTGCAAACTCACCATCGGCCCACTTTGCAGCAACTGCATCCACGTCAGTAGGTGTTGCCCCACCTGAGGCACAACCTGTGACTAGTAGTACCGCGGCGGCCGACATGGCCAATCCAGCGATGCTACCTTTGCGAACATTTCTATTCATTTTTACCTTTCGCATTGCCGTTGAGGAGGCCGATTTGGTCTTCTCAACATTTCTAGAACTCGAGGAAGACCCCGCGTCCCAAAACGATGAACAAAGTTTGCTCATCGAATTCTTTATCCCCATATCATGATCACCACTGCCATGGCTAGCGCTGATATGGCCCATATAGCGGTGTCGCTGTCCACAATCGCGAACGAGACCACCATCACTAGTGCAAACGAAACGATCGCGATGTAAACGCGCTCAGTTCGATCTGTCACTATCCCCAAAAATCCCTTACGTCTTACCGGTGGACGGTAGTGTCCCCAAATGGTTAGACCCGTGATCATAAGAGCAACACCGATAAACACAATGGCAACAGGTGTTGTCCAAGGAATCCAGTCAAATAGGTCGAACATTTACACACGCCCTAACGCAAAGCCCTTGGCGATGTAGTTTCGAACGAACCAGATCACAATCACTCCAGGGATGATTGTCATAACTCCTGCAGCCGACAGAAGCGACCAGTCGATACCGGAAGCTGAAATGGTTCGAGTCATTTGAGCTGCAATCGGTTTAGCTGCGGTAGCCGTAATGGTTCTGGCAATAAGCAGCTCAACCCAGCTGAACATAAATAGGAAGAACGCTGTCACACCGATACCTGAGCGAATCATTGGAATGAAAATCGTCAAGAAGAACCGACCAAACTTGTAGCCATCGATTTCAGCTATTTCGTCCAGTTGCTTAGGAACACCGGACATAAAGCCCTCGAGGATCCAAACCGCCAGCGGAACGTTGAAGAGCATGTGAGCTAGGGCTACTCCAAGTGGAGTGTCGAATAGGTCTACTGCCTGGTAAAGCTGGAAAAAAGGTAGCAAGAACACAGCGGCTGGAGCCATGCGGTTAGTTAGCAGCCAGAAGAACAGGTGCTTATCTCCCGAGAAGGTAAAGCGGCTAAATGCATACGCTGCAGGAAGAGCGACGATCAACGACAGCACGGTGTTCATCAGTGTGTAGGTGATCGAGTTCATGTAGGAACCGATCCAACTGGAATCTTCGAAGAACTGGGTGTATCCATTCAAGGAGATCTCGGTTGGGATCACTTCAAACTTGGACAGGATGTCAGCGTTGTCGCGGAAGGACATCGAGATCAACCAAATAAGCGGAAGAGACCAAACGGCCATGATCAGCCAGAACAGCCAGCTTCTAAGGTCAATGTGGAACCTAGAGGTCTTCTTGCCTGCTGCGGAGGTAGGAATCATCGTCGTCATTTTTGCACCTTCTTAAGTTTCGAACTGGCCTTTTCAGCTTGTTGCTCGACCTTTGCCGCCTTCTTTTCCTTAGGGGTGACCTTGGTAGCGCCTGGGCGCTCGTCCAAAGTCAGCACTGTGAAGAAGATGAAGGAGAAGATCTGGATGAACAAGAAGTACATCAGTGAGAACGCTCCAGCAACACCTAGGTCGAACTGACCGATGGCGATGGTGGTGAGCAAAATACTCAAGGTTTGAGTGGATGATCCAGGACCTCCACCGGTGACCACAAATGGCTCGGTGTACATCATGAATGAGTCCATGAAGCGAAGCAAGATTGCAATCATCAGCACTCTTCTTAGCTTTGGAAGTTCAACGAAGCGGAATACCGCCATGCGGGATGCGCCATCGATGGCGGCTGCCTGGTAGTAAGCCTGCGGAATAGAACGAAGTCCCGCATAGACCAGCAAGGTCACCAAAGGAGTCCAGTGCCAAGTGTCCATGACCAAGATCGTGGCCCAAGCATCGGTGGTGTCCTCGCTCAGGTTGTAATCGAAGAACTGGTTTACTAGCACTCCACCCAAACCGATGTCGCTACGGGTGAAGATTCTCCAGGTGGTTCCAACTACGTTCCAAGGAATAATCAGTGGAATTGCAACAACCACCAGAGCAGCAGAAGCTTTCCAGCCGGAGCGAGGCATGAGTCTTGCCAGGAAGATTCCAAGTGGAATCTGAATAAGAAGTATCTGGGCTGAAAGAGTTAAGTTCCTGGTGAAGGCATCCTGGATGTTTGGATCGGTGGCTACTCGCTTGAAGAAATCAAGTCCTACGAACAAGCGGTTGGAAGCGCCTTGAATATCCTGCAGTGAATAGTTAGCAACTGCCATCAGCGGAATGATCGCGGTGAAAGCAACAACAAACACCACTGGCAAAACTAAGAACCAAGCTCTGTTATTTTTCTTCTTGCCATCCATGATTAGTTACCCCCTGCACTGCTAGGTGAAACAGTTGACACGGCCTTTTTGTTCATGTCGTAGACAAAAGCTCGCTTGGCATCAAAGCTGAAATTCGCCTTGGCGCCAACCTTGGCGTCGTAGCTTTCCTCGGTTTTCGCGATGAACTTGAAATCGTCCTTGCTCAAATGCACCAGCTTGAAAACACCGCGGTCTTCGACTCGGTCGATCTTGAACTCAAGACCAGATTTGCTAGGAACCAAGAACTCTGGTCTTACTCCAAAGCGGTGAGAACCATTTAGGCCAGCCTTGGCAGCTTTTCCAATTGGCTTGCCGTTGTGTGTAAGAACAGATGAGCTTGCCTCAACATCTAGGAAGTTCATTCCGGGAGATCCAATGAAGTAGCCCACGAATTCATGTTGCGGCTCCAAAAACAGTGACTCAGAAGTTCCGGCCTGAACCAAGGAACCTTGATCCATAACCAAAACCTCATCGGCAAATGTCAGCGCCTCGGTCTGGTCGTGAGTCACGTATACAACTGTGACACCGGTAGCCAAATGCAATCTTTTTAGACGGTTGCGAAGTGTCCACTTGAAGTTCTGATCGATAACGGTAAGTGGCTCATCGAACAAGATCGCAGATACGTCTTCGCGAACAAGGCCTCGACCCAAGCTCACGATCTGCTGGAGATCAGAGCGAAGCTTTGATGGCTTGCGGTCTAGGTCTTTTTCGATGCCCAGTAGAGCTGCAATTTCGTTGACTCGCTCTGCAACCTTGGCTCTTGGAACCTTACGGTTCTTTAGTGGAAACTCGAGGTTTTTTCTAACTGTCATGGTGTCGTACAAAACCGGGAACTGGAAAACCTGAGCGATGTTTCTATCGTCGGTGACAACATCGGTGACATCCTTGCCATCGATGAACACTTTTCCTTCTGATGGCTTTAGTAGACCCGAAATGATATTCAAAAGTGTGGTCTTGCCACAACCCGAAGGACCAAGCAAGGCGTAAGCCTTGCCGTCTTTCCAGGTCATGGTGATTGGGTTCAGGGCGTAAGTCTTTCCTCCGTCGTAGGAGTGAGCAACACCTTCTAAGCGAATCTCAGCCATTTACTTCTCCCCTCCGATTGGAGCAAAAATTGCCTTGCCCGAGGTTGGCTCAAAGCCATAAAGATCTGCAGGGTTGAAATAGGCAGTTAGCTTCTTATCCAGAGCAAAATTCTGGGTGCCCTCAACTTCGATAACGATCTGCTCGCCTGATTCAAGCTTGACGTGCACGAATGTTGAGCTACCGGTCACCTCAGCTAGCTGGACCTGGCACTTGATCGCAACCGACTTAGAAGATGCTGCCTCAAGGGTGATCTTGCCTGGCTGGATACCCATAGTGATCGCCTTGGCTGAATCTGCGATTTCAGGACGGGAGAACTTGAAGCTTTCTGGTCCGAAGTTAGCTGTTTTGCCATCCACGGTTGATGCCAGAAGGTTGATCGGAGGATCGGCCATCGCGATAGCTGCGGCAACGGTTTTTGGAGCCTGGTAGATATCCAGCGCCTTACCGGTTTGGATCA
>JBILXL010000111.1:0-3577 GCA_044378505.1 Rhodoluna sp.
CTGTTTTTTCTTCGACGGTTGGGTCGAGAATAACCATTACTTCGTACTGATGCATAGCTAACCCACCTCCTTTGGACTAGAGCGGCCATGGACGTTCCATGACAGGAGGGTATAAATGACATCTGCTGCCTACTTTCTAGGCAACTTCCCTACTCTAGCTGCTCGGCCACCACTCAAGCAAGGCCTTTTTGGCGGCCTCAGGCCCCATTGGGCCATTTTCGATTCGGAGCTCCAGAAGGTATTTATAGGCTTTTCCAACCCCGGGGCCAGCTGGAATTCCAAGGATTTCCATGATCTGCTCGCCGGTTAGATCAGGCCGCATGGCGTTTAGTTCTTCTTGCTCCATTACCTTTTCTATGCGCGCTTCCAGATCGTCGTAAGCGTGAGATAGAAGGTCTGCTTTCCTTTGGTTTCTGGTGGTGACATCGGCACGGGTAAGGATGTGAAGTCTTACAAGCTGATCGCCAGCATCGCGAACATACCTTCTTATGGCGGCATCGGTCCATGCCTGATCGCTGTATCCAAAAAACCTCAGGTGCAGCTCAATCAAAGAAGTGACGGCTTTGATGGTGTCGTTATCGAAGCGAAGTTCCTTCATGCGCTTTTTGGCAAGCTTTGCCCCCACCACATCGTGGTGATAGAAGCTAACCGCTCCACCGGGTTCTAGTTTTCTAGTTGCGGGCTTTCCGATATCGTGCATAAGCGCTGCAAAGCGCAGTGTGAAATCTGGCTCGAGCTGATAATCCTTTTCGTAGTCGATAGCTTGCTCGACAACTTTGAGTGTGTGCTCATAGACATCCTTGTGGTGGTGATGTTCATCGACTTCCAGCTTTAGTGCCGGAAGCTCCGGCAGCACAATCTCGGCTAGCCCTGAGTCAACTAGTGCTTCTAGTCCCTTACGGGGAAATTTACCAAGCATCAGTTTTTGAAGTTCTGCCTGAATTCGCTCAGCTGAGATGATGCTCAGGCGCTCACGCATCGACTGCATCGCCTCAAAGGTTTCCGGTTCGATTTCAAAACCCAATTGAGAAGCAAAGCGCGCTCCGCGCAGCATGCGAAGTGGGTCATCGCCAAAAGAGTCTTCTGGTTTTCCTGGGGTCTTTAGAACTTGGTCCATCAGGTCCCTAAGCCCGCCAAAAGGATCAACAAACTCTCTGCCTGGAAGGGTAAGTGCCATTGAGTTGACAGTAAAGTCGCGGCGCTTTAAATCTTCGGTTAGATCTTTGCCAAAGCGAACTTCTGGTTTTCTAGAATCTGCGTCGTAGGCATCGGTTCGATAAGTTGTGATTTCAATTTGATCGTCACCGATGCGGCAACCGATGGTTCCAAACTCTTTTCCAATTTCCCAGTGGGTATCGACTTTGCCCTTGATCAGGGCAAGGATTTCGTCAGGGGTTGCATTGGTTGTTAGGTCAACATCGGGAGCAATTCGTCCCAGGATTGCATCTCTTACTGGACCGCCAACGAGAGCAAGTTCAAAACCGGCACCTGAAAACAAATCCCCAAGTTTTTGCAATAGAGCAGTTGAAGTCACTTGCTCTAAGTTTTTCATTGCGTCGGCGGTTTCCATCGGTACCAGCTTGCCACACCCGCCTTTTTAGGGGCTTTGGGCAAGCCGAAATGGAGATTTTCTCGTTCGGTAGAATTGTGCAATGGAATCCAAATCAAACCACACCGAGGTATCTTCCGGTGGGTTTGTGATTTCAAAGTCCGACCCGAATCTCGTAGCTCTTATGGCCAGATTCAATCGCGGCGGAAAACTTGAGTGGTGTATTCCAAAAGGTCACCTCGAGCAAGACGAAACCAGCGAGCAAGCAGCCCTGCGAGAAGTGTTTGAAGAAACTGGCCTAGAAGCACAAATCATCCAGCACCTTGGAGAAGTGAATTACCAGTTCATCCAGGATGGATCAAAGATCAGCAAGACGGTTCATGTGTATTTGATGCAGCAAACCGGCGGCGAGCTCTCCTTTGACAAAGACCCTCACAAAGAAGCATCCCAGTTGGAGTGGGTGCAGGTATCCGAGCTGCTGGCTAGGCTTTCTCATGGCAATGAAAAGCGAATTGCAAAATTGGCGATAGAACTTATTGAGGCACGAAGTTGAAAAAGTACGTACGGCAGATTTCCCTAGTCATAATCATCGCCGTGGCAGTATCCACCGTCTTGGCCGCAGCTCCTGCACTTCCAGCCACCCTTACCGAAACTGACGCTGGTGCAGTATCAATCGTGAAAGGCTCTGGCATCAACCTGGTTTCTCGTGAATCTTCTCTTCCGGTTGCGGTGACCAACACCCTCGCGGGTGAAGTTCAAGTGATTGTGAATTTGAAATCAAGCTCGGCAAAGCTGGTCGTGGAAGATTCCACCATGCAGCTTTCCATTCCGGCTGGAACAACCGTCAATGCACAGTTTCCAATTCGGGCCATCGGTAGCGGCAACGTGGTGCTGGTTTCTTGGCTAACGGCGCTATCAGGTCGCGAGCTTGGGGATCGGGTGCCGATAAATCTCACCGTTAACCCAGATATCGAAACAGCGGCAATAGTGTTGTTTTTGAGCTTCGTGGCGGTGCTGATGTTTATCGGTGTTATCAGAACCCTGCGGCGAAGAAAAACCTCTTAAGGATTTTTCATGGGCGTTGCCAGATCTTCCATCATCATGGCCAGTGGCACCATAGCGTCCCGAATTCTCGGATTTATTAGAACCGTTGTTCTGGCGCTAACAATTGGTGTTACTACAGATGCCGCCGACGCCTTTGGTGTTGCCAATCAACTACCCAATAACGTTTACGCGATTATTGCCGGTGGTGTTCTTTCGGCAGTTCTAGTTCCACAAATTGTTAAAGCCCGAAGCCACGACGACGATGGTCACGGGTATATCGACAGGCTTTTGACTTTGGCGATTACGGTCTTTGCCGTGGTCACCGTTGCCGCCACACTGGCGGCGCCCTTTTTAGTTTCCATCTACACAACCGGCTGGTCTGCTGGCCAGTTAGCACTGGCAACCGCCTTTGCCTACTGGTGTTTACCGCAGCTGTTTTTCTATGGGCTCTACTCAATGCTTGGCGAAGTGCTAAATGCTAGAAGCTACTTCGGTCCTTACATGTGGGCTCCGGTACTTAGCAACCTGGTTGGGCTTTTGGGTTGGATTGGTTTTCTTATTGTTTTCGGTGCTGACCCCACCGGAGCAAGAACCGTTGAGGACTGGACACAGTCTGAGATTTCGCTGTTGGCAGGATCTGCAACGCTCGGGGTTGTGGCGCAGGCTCTAATTTTGTTTGTCGCCTGGAGACGAATCGGAATTAAGTTTTCTTTTAACTTCTCCTGGCGCGGTGTTGGACTAAGGCCTGCAATCAAAGCTGCCGGTTGGTCACTAGCAATGGTTTTGGTTTCTCAAATCGGTGGGCTTGTTCAAACAGTTGTTGCATCGCGCGCGGTTGCTGACCGCGGTGATGGGCCTGCGATTGCATCGATTGCCGCGATGGTTATTGCGTGGTTAATTTTTATGCTTCCGCACTCGGTGGTCACCGTTTCGGTTGCAACCGCTTACTTTACAAAAATGAGTGAGCACGTTCAGAAAAAGCAA
>JBILXL010000112.1:0-3533 GCA_044378505.1 Rhodoluna sp.
CCCGATTCTCAACTTGCTAAGGATTATCTAGCTTCAGCAAAGAGTTGGCTTAGAACTGCATTGGTTGCATAGCAGTACCAATTGTTAGTTGCTATGCCTTTTCGGACTTGCGTCCAGGGTTGGATCCAGGTTGCCTCTCAGCTACTCGCGTCATAAAGATAGCCAGCACTAAAGCAACAACTATTCCGCCGTTGACAAGTAGTTCGATGATTCCGCGCTCGAAGGCTTCCGGGGTCTTGCCAATAGAAAGCGTGAGCGAAGAACCAACCGACAAGATGTGTCGAACGGATGCGATGACACCAATAACTAAGAATCGACTCAACTGGTAGAAACCGCTGTTGAATCTTGCAATTACGGTGCGGGCAATTTCAAGAATGATTACAACAAACAAGATGTCGTTGATGGCCTGAAGCATACCGTTTGGATAAAAAGGTTCGGTGTTGAATAATCTAATCACAGTGAAGATAACTGCTCCCAGAGCCACCAGGAACAAAAGGACGGTTAGGACAACATGAAAGACGTCTTCAACAGCGTCTAGAACCTTGGTTGGAACCATGGAGGGCTGAGCCTCAACGTCTTCAGTATTTCTAGTCTTTGCGCTTAGTTTTCTCGCCATAGCCAAGTGTGTCGCACATTAGCTTGAGCCATCAATCTTGTAGCTGGGTGTGTCTAATCAACGTCCTGAGCGCGAGCTAGTGCCCTTTGGGGTGCCAGACGGTCTTTACTTCCATAAAGGCCAGGATTTGCTGAAGTGAGCCTAAAGATCCAGACCTTGAAAATGCACCTGGTCTGATTACTCTCTTTAGAGTCTCAGCGGCACGAATTTCAAGATCCACTGGGTCGGATGTTCCTTCTAGGTCAACTGCGTTTACGTCCTGGTGTGAGGCAAGCCAAGGAGAAAGATCCTTTTCTTTACCGGTTAGAACGTTTACGACTCCCCCCGGCAAATCACTTGTTGCCAACACTTCGGTAAGCGTGATTGCTGAAAGCGGAAGTGATTCGCTCGCAACTACGACAACTGCATTTCCAGTGACGATAATCGGAGCGATGGTGTTCACAAGTCCAACCAGGCTGCTTTTTTGTGGTGCGAAGGCAGCAACAACACCAGTTGGCTGATTTGTTGAGATGTTGAAAAAAGGTCCTGCCACCGGGTTCATTGAACCGGCGACAGAGTCAACTTTGTCAGACCAGCCAGCGTGCCAAACCCAAGAGTCAATTGCGGCATCAACTTCCTTGTTGGCTTGAATTTCGGTAGCTCCTGTTAGCTCACGAATTTCAGCGACGAACTGCTCACGTCTTCCTTCGAGCATCTCGGCAATGCGGTAAAGAACCTGACCGCGGTTATAGGCAGTTGCGCCCTCCCATCCTGGCTGAGCAGCTCTTGCGGCAACAACGGCGTCTCTGGCATCCTTTCTAGATGCCAGAACCACGTTGGTAACGAACTCGCCCTTGGGGTTTGTTAGTTCGTAGGTGTGACCGGATTCGCTTCGAGGGAATTTGCCACCGATGAAAAGCTTGTAGGTTTTCTTCACATCAAGACGCATTAGTTATCTCCCTTCAGGTAAGCAAGCAATCCGTGCCTGCCTCCCTCGCGGCCGTAGCCAGATTCTTTGAAGCCACCGAATGGGCTAGCTGGATCAAACTGATTGAAGGTATTTGCCCAAATAACTCCAGCATTGAGCTGATCAGCAACCTTTAGGATTCTGGAACCCTTCTCGGTCCAGATTCCAGCGCTTAGACCAAATGGGGTGTTGTTAGCCTTGGCTACCGCCTCGGCAGGGGTTCTAAAGGTGAGTACCGATAGCACTGGACCGAAGATTTCCTCGCGGGCCACAGTGTTGGTTGCCGCAACACCGGTGATAACCGTCGGTGCGTACCAGAAGCCTTTCTTCGGTATCTCGCAGTTTGGTGCCCAGGCCTCGCCGCCTTCTTTCACGCCAAGTTTGACCAGCTTGGTTATCTTGTCGAGTTGGACTTTGGAGTTGATGGCTCCGATGTCGGTGTTCTTATCAAGTGGGTCGCCAAGCTTTAGGGTTTCCATGCGGCGCTTGAGCTTTTTCATTAGCTCATCCTGGATGGATTCCTGAACTAGCAATCTAGATCCTGCACAGCAAACGTGGCCTTGGTTAAAGAAGATGCCGTTGATGATGCCTTCGACCGCTTGATCAAGTGGGGCATCATCAAAGACGATGTTGGCGGCCTTGCCGCCAAGCTCCAATGTGACTTTCTTGTTGGTTCCAGCGATCTGCTTGGCAATGAGTCTGCCAACACCAGTGGAACCGGTGAAGGCAACTTTGTTGACATCCTTGTGAGCAATCAGGTCTGCTCCAGTTTGGCCAAAGCCGGTGATGATGTTCACAACACCATCTGGCAAACCTGCCTGCTGGCAAATTTCAGCAAACAGCAAAGCTGTAAGCGGAGTTGTCTCGGCAGGTTTTAGAACAACTGTGTTTCCAGCAGCTAGTGCTGGGGCAATTTTCCAAGCCAGCATCATCAGTGGGAAATTCCAAGGAATCACCTGAGCTGCAACGCCGTGAGCTTTGGGGTTTGCACCCAATCCTGCGTAGTCGAGCTTGTCGGCCCAACCGGCGTAGTAGAAAAACCAAGCTGCAACAAGTGGAATGTCGGCATCCCTAGTTTCCTTGATTGGCTTGCCGTTATTGAGTGTCTCGGCAATTGCAAGCTCGCGAGCGCGCTCCTGAATGATTCTTGCGATTCGGTAAAGGTACTTTCCTCGCTCGGCACCGGAGAGCTTGGACCAAACTTTTTCGTAAGCGCTTCTTGCTGCCTTGACAGCCAGATCTACATCCTTGGCACTGGCGGTTGAGATCTCAGCTAGGACCTGCTCGGTGGAAGGGGAAATGGTTTGGTAGGTGTTTGATGGCTTGGTGAACTTGCCTCCGATGAAGTGGCCGTAGCTACTCTGGAAGGTAACCAGTGCCCTTGATTCAGGGGCGGGTGCGTATTCGAACATCTTTATACCTTCTTAGTCCACGGTCACATAGTCAGGACCGGAGTAGTTTCCGGTCTTTAGTTTTTGCCTTTGCATCAAAACATCATTTAGCAAGCTAGAGGCTCCAAACCTAAACAAATCAGTTGTAAGCCATCTCTCCCCCGCTACTTCCTTGACTACCACCAGATACTTGATGGCATCCTTAGCGGTTCTAATGCCTCCGGCTGGCTTTACACCTATTAGTACACCAGTCTGGTCGTACCAGTCCCGAACCGCCTGGAGCATAAGCAAGGTAATAGGTATGGTGGCATTTACTGTGACCTTGCCTGTTGAGGTCTTTATGAAATCCCCGCCGGCCAACATGGCTAGATAGCTAGCCCTTCGGATGTTGTCATAGGTTTGCAGCTCCCCAGTTTCCAAGATCACCTTTAGGTGAGCTCTGGAACCGTCAGCTCTTGTGCAGGCGTTTTTGACAGCCTGAATCTGCTTATAGACCTCCATATAGTTGCCAGACAAAAATGCCCCGCGGTCAATGACCATATCGATCTCATCAGCCCCGGCCTTGACTGCATCTTTGGTG
>JBILXL010000027.1:0-12096 GCA_044378505.1 Rhodoluna sp.
TTATAGCAACGGTTGTTTTGCCCGTTGAACCATGAGGGCTAGTCACGGCTATAACAACCGGGGACGAGCTAGTTCTTGGCGAAACCCGAGAGGTTATTGATCTT
Organism: Rhodoluna sp.; assembly: GCA_044378505.1. Classification (GTDB taxonomy): domain Bacteria; phylum Actinomycetota; class Actinomycetes; order Actinomycetales; family Microbacteriaceae; genus Rhodoluna. Next base: position 105 of record JBILXL010000027.1, read on the forward strand.
GAAATTCGATCAAGCATTTAGTTCCCGACACTGACACTTGAAGCCGTTAGGGCTATAGCGTCCCGATTAGCTATGGCACGAAGTATTGCCTGGATAGAAGTTATTGGAACTCTTAGCTCTACTGATTTAGCCGCCGATGCAAAACTTCCCTCTGGTTCTCTTACTTGGACCACCTCGACATCGAGGGCGGCAATTGTGGGCTCACCAAAGCTTTGGTAATCAAGAGCTGGGCTGGCCCAGACCGAGACTTTGGAGCCTGGGGCTATTGAACTACTTATCTCAACAGAAGGAGTAAGCACGATATTTGAATAGTCATCGAGCTGCTGCGTTGTCACAGCAGAAACTGGAATTACCTCCCCTACAGAAATCGTTCGGGTTAGATAGGCCCCCGTGGGAAGCTGACCTGCCCGAAGATACTGATTCCCTAGTGAAAACAAGGCTAGGTCGGTTGTTTGAAGGCTTTGCTCAGTCAACGCTGTGCCGGAAGCAAGGTCGCTTCTTGTCACTAGATAAACCTCGGTGATCTTTGAGCTTTCAATGACAAACCAGGCACCAACCACTGAGCCCGCAATTACTGTTGCAGACAGGAGCAATTGAATAGGGCTTTTTCTAAACGAATTATTTCCAATCATTTTTCCTCCGAGGGGCAGGGCTCAAATTATTGCTAAGACCGAGCTGTCTTGCAGGAAGTTATTCACACCCTCAGCTCAATCGAAGCAAGAGCTGCAATCGGGATTGCTGGGTTTTGCAAATAATCAGTAAAGAGGAATCCTCGGGATATTCCAATAAGTCTTAGCTGCTGTGGCTTCGTCCTTGGTTCCAGATAACTCACCTGAGCCAAGGCGGGAAATTGCCGGCTAGCCAATAGCTCTCCGATTGCCTTTCGGGTGTATTCCAAAGTTCTAGTTACCTCACCTACTTGGGTTTCAAACTGAACGCTTCGAAGGATGCTTCTTCGAAAAACACCCAGTGTCTTTTCATCTTCCAAATTTCCAGCCAGGAAATCTCTTCCGAGGGTTGGGGTAGTTAGCTCTCTAGAGCTGCCATCGAGAAGCTGCAACCGAACCAAGTTGCAGTTGGTGATTAGGGAGCGCAGATCCCTAAAGGAGTTTTCTTGTAATTCCACCGCTGTTATCGAATTCATCTGGCGATTGTCTAGCAAAGCAGATTACTTTTGGAATCTTTTCCACAGCTTGGTCCGATTCAACAATTGGCCGATTAAAGGTTCTATCCTCAAACAATCTCAATTGGGGGATTTCAAATTGAAAGGGGCACCATGCGGAGGCAAATTGTAAGGATTGAAGACTCCATCCATTCACGAGGTTTTGAGAGCCAAAGACATTTAGAGTTCGGGCCAGATATTCCTAAAGCCGCTCCTCTCAAAACCCCGAATGTATTTCTAGCCAGCATGGCAAGAGCAATTCACGAAGTGTTGGCAGGGGTTAGATCAGTTGATCAGCTATCTCGGGTTGTTAGTGAGCAGGTGTATGAACTGCTCCGATCTAGGGCAGCAGCCGGAGCGCAAGCAAGATTGAAAGCTGGTCGAAAGCCTTTGATTCAACCAACGGACGTTCTGAAAGTTAGATACCAATCCCCCGCCGAGGACGTAATTGAATCGGTGGTTTTGCTTTCTAATCGGCAACGGGCAAAGGCAGTGACAATAAGACTGGAGAGTCAAAACGGTAGCTGGAGAGCTACCAACATCGGCTTTCTCTAATCCTTGAAGAAGGAGCTGCCCTTTTCTCGTTTTCCAGCAGCCTTACGATTTGCCTGCTCTTGCTTCCTTGCAGCAGCTCGGTTAACCGGTGCCTGGTTTAGTACTGGCTTCGCGTCATCTGCTGGTGCTCCAGGAGCGCTGTAGGTCAGGTTTGCCTGAGGCTTGATCTGATCAACCGGTGACTGGTCCAGCTTTACCTCAACGTTGAATAGGTAGGTGATGGCCTCTTCACGGATTGAGCCCATCATCTGCTGGAACATTACGAAACCTTCACGCTGGTACTCAACCAGTGGGTCACGCTGAGCCATGGCACGAAGACCGATTCCCTCTTTGAGGTAATCCATTTCGTAAAGGTGATCTCTCCACTTGCGATCAATCACAGACAAAACAACTCGTCTTTCAAGCTCGCGCATCGCATCAACGCCCAGTGACTCGGTTCTTCTGGCGTACTGAATCTTGGCATCGCTGATGATTTCGTTTGCCAGGAACGAAGCCGTTAGCTTGCTTCGGCTTCCAGCCTCGGCTAGCACTTCGTCAATCTCAATTGAAACTGGGTAAATAGCCTTTAGTTCGGTCCATAGACCCTGCAGCATCGAATCGGTGTCCTCTTTGGATTCCATGGCAGCGGTAGCAAGGTACTTGAAGGTGTCCTCTAGGAAAGTCTGAACGCGACCTGCGATGTTATCGCCTTCGAGGATGTGTCGGCGGTCACCGTAGATAGCCTCACGCTGACGGTTTAGAACATCGTCATACTTCAAAACATTCTTACGAATCTCAGCGTTTCTTCCTTCAACCTGAGACTGAGCACTGGCGATTGCGCGAGAAACAACCTTTGATTCAATTGCGGTGTCATCAGGAACGCTGGCGCGGTTCATCAAAGCAGAGGCAGCGCCTGAGTTGAATAGGCGCATCAGATCATCGGTTAGGGATAAGTAGAACCTAGATTCACCAACATCTCCCTGACGACCGGAACGTCCACGTAGCTGGTTGTCGATACGTCGAGACTCGTGACGCTCTGTTCCAAGAACATAGAGTCCTCCAACAGATAAAACCTTCTCAGCTTCAACAGCAACTTCTTGCTTGATGCGCTCAAATTCTGCAGCCCAGGCAGCTTCATATTCTTCTGGCTGCTCTTCAGGGTTAAGTCCCTTGGAGCTTAGGGAATCAACGGTTAGGAATTCAGCGTTTCCACCGAGCATGATGTCGGTTCCACGGCCAGCCATGTTGGTGGCAACTGTGATTGAGCCAAATCGTCCCGCCATAGCGATGATGGCCGCTTCGCGGGCATTGTTCTTGGCGTTTAGAACTTCGTGGCGAACTCCACGCTTGGCAAGAAGCACCGAAAGGTATTCGCTCTTTTCGACACTGGTGGTACCTATAAGAACTGGCTGACCCTTGGCGTGACGCTCAACGATGTCTTCAACAACCATGTTGAACTTGACCTCTTCGTTTTTATAGATCAGGTCAGACTGGTCGGTGCGAATCATTGGCTTATTAGTAGGAATTGGAATAACACCGAGTTTGTAGGTAGCCATGAACTCGGCTGCCTCGGTCTCGGCGGTACCGGTCATACCGGCGAGCTTTGAGTAGAGACGGAAGAAGTTCTGCAGTGTGACGGTAGCTAGAGTCTGGTTCTCAGCCTTTACCTCAACACCTTCTTTGGCTTCAATTGCCTGGTGGATACCTTCGTTGTATCTACGGCCAGAAAGAATACGTCCGGTGTGCTCATCGACGATTAGAACTTCGCCCTTGATAACCACGTAGTCCTTGTCTTTCTTAAACAATGCCTTGGCGCGAATTGAGTTATTTAGAAATGAAATCAGTGGGGTGTTGGTTGACTCGTATAGGTTTTCAATTCCTAGGTAGTCTTCAACTTTTTGAATTCCTGGCTCCAGGATTCCAATGGTGCGCTTTTTCTCGTCTACTTCGTAGTCGATAACCGGCTGCAAACGCTCGGCGATCTTGGAGAACTCGGTGAACCAGCGGTTGGCCTCACCTGAAGAAGGACCAGAAATAATCAGAGGAGTTCTAGCCTCATCGATAAGAATCGAGTCAACCTCATCGACGATTGCAAAAAAGTGACCGCGCTGAACTAGGTCAGCTTTTTGCCAGGCCATGTTATCGCGCAGGTAGTCAAAACCAAATTCGTTGTTGGTGCCATATGTAATATCCGCAAGGTACTGCTCCCTGCGCTCAGCTGGCTCCTGGCCAGAAAGAATGCAACCGGTGGTCATACCAAGGGCTCTAAAGACACGGCTCATAAGTTCTGACTGGTACCCAGCTAGGTAGTCGTTGGTTGTGACAACGTGAACTCCGCGCCCAGCAATTGCGTTTAGGTAGGCAGGCAAGGTAGCAACAAGTGTCTTACCTTCACCGGTTTTCATTTCGGCGATGTTGCCAAGGTGAAGCGCGGCTCCACCCATGATCTGAACATCGAAAGGTCTAAGACCAATAGTTCTGGTGGCGGCTTCGCGAACGGCTGCGAAAGCTTCTGGCAAAAGGTCATCTAGGGATTCGCCGTTGGCGAATCGATCTCTTAGAGTCTTGGTTTCGTTCTTGAGCTCTTCGTCGGAAAGCTGCTGGAACTCGCTTTCGAGAGAGTTCACTGCCTTGGTTAGGGCCTTGAGTTTGGCAAGGACCTTGCCCTCTCCTGCACGAAGAATCTTGTCAAAAATAGACGCCAAAATGCGCTCCAAATCAAATGGGAAGTTATTACCTCAATCTTAGACGCTGGCCCTTTAGAGCACCTAGCGGGGGATAAATTCAGCAAATTCACAGGGCCACAGCTGGTTTTGACTCGCTGATTACCAACGCTCCAAGCACGTTAGCTCCGCCCACCGATAGTGCCCTCCAGGCTTCAATTAGTGTGGCTCCGGTGGTGCAAATATCGTCCACCACAAAGCAGGGCTTGCCCGCAACCTTCAAATTTAGTGACATTTTGCCTGCAAGGTTTGCTTGGCGCTGAGAGCTTGTTAGCCCTACTTGATCTTTGACATCTTTTGCTAGCACTAAGCAGTTCAGCACTCGCGCATTCGAAACCTGATTGGAAAGTGCTCGAGCAAGAACGACACTGGGAGTAAATCCGCGTCGTGCAAAATTCTCCAAGCGACTCGGTGCTGGCACCAAATAGACACCTTCAGTAAAGACCGCTAAGTCGTCTACTAAGGGAGCAATCAGTTCCGTCAAATCACTAACTAGTGCCGACTGACCTCGATCTTTGAATGAAACCAGCAACTTAGAAACTTCAGGCCAAAGATAAGTTGCGGCTCGACCATGTACTGGGCCACGTTCAAATGCGTGAGGTGAGGGCCGAAGAACTTGACGGCAATCTCCACAGAGGTTTGGTCCTAGTGCATCACAGACCGCACACCTAGAAGGAAAGACAAAATCGAGTAAACGCAAATTTTTCATGCAAGTATTTGAGCCGATTGCATCAGCTCACACTTACCCCTAGGAGTAAGTTGTTGAAAACAAATTTGTTGGCTAGTTGACCAAGGCCAATGCTCGAATAGATTGACGAAGCGGTGTCCATGCTGATCCACGATAAGAAAATAGTTCACCAGATTCAGTCAAAAGATAAAGCTGGGAACTAGTTCCTGCTGCGACAATCTTTCGGGTACCTGGAAGAGCGGGTAGTTGCCTCGAGGTGCCACCGATAGTGCTAAGTAGCGCACTGGTGGAACCGTTCGCGGTGTTGACAGTTGCAATTGTGATTTGGTCAATCCAACTAATCGATGATGGATTAGATAGCTCCCCTGCCACCTCAAGTGGTTCAGCAAGCTCTATCGGGGTGCCGGTCAGATTTCTAACAACTGCGCTAACTAGTACCCGAGTCCGGCTAGGTCCTTGAACCAGCAGGGCAATCTTTGAACCCCCAGGAGCAATTGCAAAGGCTCGAACTGATTGGCCATTTAGCCAAGGAGCTGAAACGATGCTTTGCTCAAGGCTTGGGGATGTGGCAATGATATCGGAACCAATAACGCGACTCATACTCCACAGATACTCCTGTCGATCAAAATCGATATCGGCAATAGCAGCTCTGGAGTCAATTAGCTCAACATCGGCGCCCGGTCTATCCCCTTTAGTTCTAAACACTCCGCTATCGGTCAAGGTTGCAATCCAACTCGCCTGTCCAGAAAGAGCAATTTCCGTAAGCTCTGATTGTTCAAAGAAGTTTTTTCCAGCTTCGAAAACTGATTCCTGTGATGAGGCTAAAAGTTCTAGGCCTTCTTCGCCCACTATCGCAAGAGCTCTAGGGTCAGGCTCTCCAGTGCTGTTATCTGCATCAACGATTTCCTGCATTGCTCTTTCAATAGAAATTGCCACTTCGGAAACATTTGGTAGCTGAGATAAAGTCGCCTCCAGCTGAGCCTTTATCAAAGATCTATCCGCACGCGAAGCAATCAAGGCACGAGCGGTCAGATCCACCAGAGCAACGCCGTTTTCAATGGTGACCGCGTCGATGGATAATCTTGTGCCGGTTGGTATCGCCGATACAACCGCTGGTTTCAACCAGCTGCTCGCTCCTCCAAGTAGTGCGTTTGCCAATCTGGTTCCAGTTGCTGGCGTTGTTGGAAACCAACGCAGCTCAGGAACCAAGAAACGTTTTTGTCTGTCTAGAAAAAAGACTGAGTAGCCACTAAAGACCACATCAAACACTGGCCGAATCAAAACCGTTGCATCCGGAACACGACTTAGTCGCCACTCTGCGTTTTCTAGAACAAAGCTGAACTCAAGCACGCGGACGGTTCCGAGTGGAGTCACCTGGTATTTTCCATCGGCATCTACGGTTGCCGCCACATCAATTACTAACTCAGCGGTGTCCTGATCTGAGATAACAACCTGTGGGCTTGATCTTTGAATTAGAACTTCTTGGTTGGGGTTCCAGCTCGAGCGAATGGATTCGCTCAAGTATTCTCTGGCAACCGCGTAGTCGTTTTGTGGGCCGGTTCCAGCAGCAATAAATCCGTTCAGAATCTCGGTTTGACTAGCACCGTCAAAAGGAGAAGAAGGTGAATAGTAAAAAGAGTCCCCGTCAGTGGTTGGAACCAGATCTGGACCAATGCGAACCGGGCCCGCAATCGGCAATGAGGCACAGCCCGTGAGGGTCATAACCACTGCCAGAGCTATCAACCGCTTCAAGATTGGTCTCCAGGTGCTTGATCGTTCGGCAAAGCTAATGGCGACTCGGTGATTTCCGAGCCTTGAACTTTTGGCAGTGTGAGTCTAAAAGTTGCCCCGGCATCGGGAGCTGCCCAAACATCAAGCATTCCTCCGTGCAGCATGGTGTCTTCCAGGGAAATTGCCAGCCCTAGACCGGTGCCACCGGAAGTTCGCTTTCTTGCCGGGTCTGCTCTCCAGAATCTGTCGAAGACGCGCTCTAGCTGGGCTTTAGTCATTCCAATTCCGTTATCGCTTACATTCACCGCTACCGCGTGCGCGTTTGCTCCAACCTCAACTCGGATTGGTTTTCCTTCGCCGTGCTCAATTGCATTCGCAAGCAGGTTTCGAAGGAGTCGTTCAATTCGGCGCGAATCAAACTCGGCCAATATTTCACCGGTTGGAGCAACAACTTCTATTTGACTGCCGCGGTTTTTCGCAAGGGGATCAATTGAAGCAATTGCCATTCCAACGACTTGATTCAGGTCGTGAATTTCAAGCTCGGCTCTTACGGCTCCAGCGTCGTAGCGGGAAATTTCAAGTAGGTCATTTAGCAAAACTTCAAAGCGAACAATCTGCCCGTGCAATAGTTCAGCTGATCGACGAAGAGTTGGATCGAGTGTGTCTCGGGCTTCAAAGAGCAGATCACCTGCGAGTTTGATGGTGGTCAGTGGGGTTCGAAGTTCGTGAGAGACGTCGGAAACAAATCGCTGTTGCATTTTTGAAACGCTTGCAAGTTTTGTAATTTGTCGCTGCAAGCTATCGGCCATTTTGTTAAAGGACCGAGCAAGAACTGCAATGACATCTTCTCCCTTTTCAAGGAGTCGAACATCCAGCGCTCCGTCGGCAATCTCCTCTGAAACTTCGGCGGCGATCTTCACTGGGCGAACCAGCCAGCTGGTAACAACGTAGGAAATTCCACCGATGATAAAGATAAGTACTAGTCCACCAATCAGAAGTGTCTGTTGAACGAAATCAAGAGTTTGCTGGGCGCTGGAAAGATCGAACACTAGGTATAGCTCGTACTTACCCGCAAGTGGAATTTCAACTGGGGATCCAACAACCATTCCGGGGCTAAGGCGGGTAAGTCCTTCCTCAGCGAAGGAAAGCTGAATCGATTGGTAAAGCAATCGCCCTGCGCTGTTTCGTACCTCTTCCCTGAAGCTCTGGCCAATCAGCTGGGTGTCGAGTCCCGAGGAAATCGGGCTCTGAAGAAGCTGAATTCCAGGCTGTCCCGGGGTTCGAAGCAGTGCAACGCGCCTGGTGTCGGCAACTCCTGTTGCTTCGAGCTTTGGAACCACTGAGTTCAAAAGAATCTGCAAAGCCACTTCGTCGTTGACGCTGGAGGCGGCAAAAGTGTTTTGAACATCTATAACTGCAGCTTCAGACTCGGCAAGGATCTGACTCAGCCTTGCCTCAAACAAACCGTTTCCTATTGAGAAAGACAGGAATCCACCGAGGGCAGCAATTAACACTCCACTTAGCGCAACCGTGGTGGCGACCGCTCTGGCTTGAACCGAGCGTCTTAGAAGCTTCAGCATCTTTGCCTAGCCAGCCCTATAGCCGATGCCTCGAACCGTAGTGACGATCTTTGGATTGTCTGGATCTTCTTCAATCTTCGAGCGCAGTCTTTGCACATGAACGTTCACAAGCCTGGTGTCGGCTTTGTAGTGATAGCCCCAAACTTTCTCAAGCAGCATCTCGCGCGTGAAGACCTGCTTAGGTTTTTGGGCAAGAGTCAAGAGCAGGTTGAATTCCAGCGGAGTAAGGGAAATTTGGCTTCCGTTTTTTAGCACCTGGTGTCCAACTACATCCAAGGTGAGGGGTCCAATGGTTACTGTCTCTTCGAGGCTGGTCATCGGTCTAAGCCTTGCCTTGATTCGAGCGGTTAGAACGCTTGGCTCAAAAGGTTTCACGATGTAGTCATCGGCACCTGCTTCAAGCCCCAACACCACATCCGTAGTTTCAGTCTTTGCGGTGAGCATGATGATTGGTGTTCCTGCGATGTTGCGAATTTCGCGACAAACAGCGATTCCGTCTTTGCCCGGAAGCATTACATCCAGCAGAACAAGATCTGGCTCAAACTGTTTGAATTTTTCAAGCGCTTGATCACCATCGGGACAGTACTCGGGAGTAAAGCCCGCAGCAGAAAGAACAATTCCAACCATTTCCCTAAGCGCATTGTCATCATCGATGACAAGGATCTTTGGGTTCATGTCAGTTCCTAGTAGCGGTAGTGATCTACCTTGAATGGTCCAGTGGCTGGTACCCCAATATAGCGTGCCTGCTCTCCAGTAAGTTCAGTCAGTTCTACGCCCAAGGGAGCTAGGTGCAGTCTTGCAACCTTCTCGTCCAAGTACTTAGGAATGAAGTGAACGCCCAGTGGGTAAGCCTCGATGTTAGTGAACAACTCAATCTGAGCCAGAACCTGGTTTGAGAACGAGGTGCTCATAACAAAGCTTGGGTGACCGGTTGCGTTTCCAAGGTTCATGAGCCGACCTTCGGAAAGGATTAGAACACTTCTACCGTTGGGAAGAACCCACTCGTGAACCTGTGGCTTGATCTCGATCTTGCTAACACCGGCAATCTTGCCGATGCCCAGCATGTCAATCTCGTCATCGAAGTGACCGATGTTTGCAATCACTGCGTAGTTCTTCATCTTCATTACATGCTCAGGGGTAATCACGCGAGTGTTACCGGTTGCGGTAACAAAAATGTCTACTTCTTCGAGAACTGTTTCAAGCTTGGCAACCTGGTAGCCATCCATTACTGCCTGCAAAGCACAGATTGGATCAATTTCGGAAACGATGACTCTGGCGCCCTGTCCGGCCATGGCCTCAACAGCACCCTTACCCACATCTCCATAGCCGCCGACCCAAACGGTCTTGCCTCCGATTAGAACGTCGGTTGCGCGGTTTAGACCATCTGGAAGTGAGTGTCTGATTCCATACTTGTTGTCAAACTTGGTCTTGGTCACTGCGTCGTTGACGTTAATGGCTGGGAACAATAGTTCGCCGCGCTTGAAGAACTCGTAGAGTCTGTGAACACCAGTTGTGGTTTCTTCTGTGACACCGATGATGTCTTTAGCAATCTTGGTGAAGCGGTCCTTTGACTCCTTCAACGAATCGCGAAGTAACTCAAGAATCACACCGTACTCTTCGCTGTCATCGGCACCGGTTGGAGGAACTGAACCGGCAAGTTCAAACTCGCGGCCCTTGTGAACTAACAATGTGGCATCGCCACCATCGTCCAAAATCATGTTTGGTCCGGTGTAATCCAAACCTTCTGCTTCTGCCTCGGTTGACCAATCAAAAATTCTTGAAGTTGCCCACCAGTACTCAGGAAGAGTTTCACCCTTCCAGGCAAACACAGGAACTCCTGAAGGCTGAGCAACTGTTCCAGTTGGGCCAACGGCAACAGCTGCTGCTGCTTCGTCCTGGGTTGAGAAGATGTTGCAACTTGCCCAACGAACTTGAGCACCAAGGGCAACCAAAGTTTCAATTAGTACGGCAGTTTGAACTGTCATGTGGAGTGAGCCGGCGATGCGAGCACCCTTTAGTGGCTGGCTAGCAGCGAACTCCTGGCGCAGGGACATAAGTCCAGGCATCTCGTTTTCCGCAAGGCGGATCTGGTGTCTTCCAGACTCGGCTAGGGAAAGATCGGCAACTTTGAATTCAATTTGGGTTTTAGGTTTCAGCATCTACCTATTATCCCCCGAAAATCTAGCTTCTGATGATCCCCAGAACCTTGTCGGTTAGGGCTTTACAGGCTGCCTGGTCGCTGGATTCAACATTTAGCCTCAACAGTGGCTCAGTATTGGAGCTTCTTACGTTAAACCACCACCAAGGGCTATCCCCTTCAGCGGAACCGATGGTTATCCCATCTAATTCGTCTACTGAATGCCCTGAATACTCAGCCCTGATTTGGGCGATTTTTGAAGCGGCATCAGTGACCGTGGAATTGATCTCTCCGCTTGCAAAGTATGGGTCGAAGCGAGAAGTGAATTCAGACAGCGGCTTGTCCTGAAGCCCAAATTCTCGAAGCACGTGCATCGCAGCTAACATGCCACTGTCGGCTCCATAGAAATCTTTGAAATAGTAGTGAGCCGAGTGCTCTCCTCCGAAGATGGCTCCAGTTTTTGCCATTTCGTCTTTGATCAATGAGTGACCGACTCTAGTCCTAACAGGTTTAGCTCCAGCGGCTTCAATGAACTCAGCAACGGATCTTGAGGTAAGCAAGTTATGCAAAACAGCAACGTTGGTTTCGCCTTTAGCTTTAGCTCTAGCTATTTCACTAAGAGAAACAATTGCTGCAATTGCCGAAGGCGTGACAGGTTGACCTTTTTCATCGATTACGAATACTCGGTCAGCATCACCATCAAATGCAAGTCCAACATCGGCTTTGTGCTGAAGTACTGCTTTTTGCAAATCAACTAGGTTTTTAGGATCTAGTGGATTGGCTTCGTGGTTTGGGAATGAGCCATCAAGTTCAAAATACAAGGGAACTATTTCAAGCGGAAGCTTTGAAAGGTTTGCGCTAGTTCCTAAAACCGAAGGGGCGGTAAGACCGCCCATACCGTTTGCCGCATCGATGACAATCTTCAACGGGCGAATTGAAGATAGGTCAACAAGTTGCCTTAGGTAGCTTGCGTACTCGCCCATGATGTCGTATTCGCTTGAAAACCCTGTCTCTTCAACTTCTTCTATTCCAGAAGCTAGATACTTTTCAGATCTTGCCAAAATCGCAGAGAGCCCGGTGTCCATCGAAATTCCTCTGGCACCAGCGCGCGAGAGCTTGATGCCGTTATAGGTGGCGGGATTGTGGCTTGCGGTAAACATCGCAGCTGCCGCATCTAAATAGCCGGAGGCGAAGTAGCACTCGTCGGTTGAGCAAAGACCCAAGTTGATTGCATCAGCGCCTCGAGCCTTGGCGCCTTCAATAAATGCCTCAACGAACTCCACGGAGGAATCTCGCATGTCGTGCCCGACCACGAGGGATTTGCCAGCAAGCTCAAGCTCGTCTGCGAATGCAGCTCCGATAGCTTTGACGCCATCAAATGTCATCTCGGAGCCAACCAGGCCACGGATGTCATACATCTTGAAGATTTTCTGAAGT
>JBILXL010000113.1:0-3472 GCA_044378505.1 Rhodoluna sp.
AGATTGGGTTCACTAAATCAGCGGTAATCAGTAGGGCGGAGACCACCAATAAGGCGATGAACACAAAGTAAGTAAGAGGCATCAGCAATGCGGTGTCGGCAGGACCTGGGTCTTTTCTACCGGCGATTCTGTAAAGCCCGCGCTTTATGCTCTCGTAGATTCCTCCGGCAACATGTCCACCATCTAATGGAAGAAGCGGAACCATGTTGAAAACGAAAAGCGCAAAGTTCAAAGATCCAAGAATTTGAATTCCGGTTGCCAGTTTGTCGGCAAACCCGGCCTGATCCGAAGCTGCCACTTCCCCGGCAACTTGGCCTATTCCAACTATAGAAATCGGACCGTTCGGATCTCTCTCACCGCCACCGAAAGTTATTGCTGTGACTTCCACCACTTCCTGCGGCAGTCTCAGAATTAGAGTTCCAATTTGAGCAATTGTTGAACCAGAGGCCTCAATCGACTGAACCAATGGAACTGGCTTTCTCTCGGGAGCTAGAAACACACCTAGGAAAGGTTGTGGGGCAGAAACTATTTCTCCTGAATCATCCAAAATCGGATTGCCAAGTGAATCAAACTGCGGACGCTGTTGAATCACGGCAGTCAAGGTGACTTTTATAACTTCGCCGTCTCGAAGAATCTCAAACTCGGCTGTTGGGGTGGCTGTCAACAAATCTCTGATCTGTGCCCAGTCGGTTGCTTTGTTTCCAGCAACTGAAACAACTTCGTCGCCTGGCTTTAGGCCTGCAACGTGTGCCGGGGTCTGCTCCGAAACCGGACACTGAACGCTGGTGTTATCAAGACACACTGAAACCGCTTCAATCTTCAGCGAGCTTTGATAAATACCAAAGCCAGTAAGGGCAATTACCGTCAGCAGTACTCCAAGCACAAGGTTCATAACTGGACCGCCGAGCATAATGATCATGCGTTTGATTACGGGAAGCTGATAAAACTTGCGGTTGGCATCCTTTGGGGTCTCATTTTCAGAGTGAGCCAGTCGAGCCTGGGTAATCATGTCTCTAAAAAATCCAGTTTTGGTTTCTGGTTTTTTTGCCGGTGGATACATGCCAAGCATCGCGATGTATCCGCCAAGTGGGAATGCTTTTAGACCGTATTCGGTCTCGCCTACCTTTTTAGAGTAAAGAGTTGGCCCAAATCCGATCATGTACTTGGTGACCTTGACGCCAAAAAGTTTTGCAGGCAGCAAGTGACCGATTTCGTGAATTCCGATTGAAACGCCGATTCCCAGCACTATAAACAAGATGCCGGCTAGGTAGGAAAGAGTTTCGCTCACGCCAACAAACTTACTTCACGCTCATTGTGATTTAGCTCTAACCCAACCGATTGTGGGGAAACTAGCAGGCCTTGGCAATCTGGGCGTCGGTTCGATCCCTCGCCCACTTCTCAGCAGCCAGAAGCGATTCCAGCGTTAGTTCCTGCTCTGGTTGATGGGAGTCGACTGCCCGCTCAATCAATTCGGTTATCTGATCAAAAGTAATCGCACCCTGATGAAAAGCCATCACTGCCTGCTCGTTTGATGCGTTGTAAACAGCCGGGTAACTCTTTCCAGCTATTCCCACCTGACGAGCTAACCGAACTGCCGAGAAGACGCTTTCATCAAGTGGCTCGAACTGCCAGGAATGTGACTTGGTCCAATCCACCGGATTCGAAACAGAATCCAGTCTGTCAGGCCAAGAAAGACCCAAAGCTATTGGCAATTTCATATCCGGCGGTGAAGCTTGAGCAATGACCGAACCATCCACGAACTCAACCATTGAGTGAACTACCGACTGCGGATGCACGGTGACCTCAATGCGATCAAAAGGAATGTCAAACAACAGATGAGCTTCAATCAGCTCGAGGCCCTTATTTACTAGCGATGCCGAGTTGGTGGTGACAACTTGACCCATCACCCAGGTTGGGTGTGCCAGTGCTTGAGCGGGTGTGACCTTTGCAAGCTGTTCTTTACTAAATCCCCGAAATGGTCCACCCGAAGCAGTGAGGATTAGCTTCCGAACCTCGCTGCTGGAACCTGAACGAAGACACTGAGCAATTGCAGAGTGCTCGGAATCAACTGGCACGATTTGGCCAGGGCTTGCAAGGCTTGTGACTAACTCACCGCCAACAATCAAAGACTCTTTATTTGCGAGCGCCAGTGTCTTGCCAGTCTTGAGTGCGGCAAGGGTTGGGGCTAGACCAATTGATCCAGTAATACCGTTTATAACTACATCGGCATCGGTTTCTGATACCAATACAGTTGCCGCAGCCGATCCAAGTACCGCTTTTGCCTCAGGTAGTGAGAAGTGCTTGCGCTGTGCCTCAAGGGCTTCCGCATTTGAGCCTGCGGCAAGGCCGACCACCTGAAACTTGTCAGGGTTTTTATCAATTACCTCAATGGCCTGGGTGCCAATAGATCCCGTGGATCCAAGGATTATGACGCGGCGCATTTACCCATATTGGCATGCTGGAGCCTCCAAATAGACAGGCGTAGAATCTAAGCATGATTACTGCAGAAATCGCCCAAGAGCGCAAACTAGTCACCGCTATTCCAGGACCTAAGTCCCAGGAGCTGCATAAGAAGAAGCTTCAGGAAGTTAGCCACGGTGTTGGCACCCTGTTGCCGGTTTACATTGACCGCGCCCACGGCGCTATCTTGGTTGACGTTGACGGCAACCAACTAATCGACCTTGGAAGCGGTATTGGAGTTGTGACCATCGGTCACACCAATCAGCAACTAGTTGACGCTGTTATTGAGCAGGTTCAGAAACTAACTCACACCCTCTTTACTGTCACCCCATACGTTCCTTATGTGCAGGTTTGTGAAATCCTGAACCGCCACACCCCAGGCAACTTCGAGAAGCGATCAGCTTTGTTCAACTCAGGTGCCGAAGCTGTTGAGAACGCAGTCAAGATTGCCCGCAAGCACACCGGTCGTGGCGAAATTGCCGTGTTTGACCACGCCTATCACGGCCGCACCAACTTGACCATGGCAATGAACTTCAAAGCCCACCCATACAACACCGGGTTTGGTCCATTTGCTCCAGCCGTGACACATGTTCCGATGTCTTACCCGTTCCGCGACCCAGAAGGCATGACCGGTGAGCAAGCAGCACGCCGCGCGATTACTTATATGGAAAAGCGCATTGGAGCAGAATCCCTTGCAGCAGTAGTCATCGAGCCTGTTCAGGGTGAGGGTGGATTCATTGTTCCTGCCCCTGGTTTCCTTAGAACTATTGCTGAGTGGGCAAAGAAAAACGGCATCGTGATGGTAGCCGACGAAGTTCAGTCTGGTATCGCAAGAACCGGTAAGTGGTTTGCAAGCGAATGGGAAGAAGGCTTCGAGCCTGATCTAGTGATCATCGCTAAGGGAATTGCCGGAGGTATGCCAATTTCGGCAGTGACCGGTCGAGCCGAGATTATGGATGCTTCTCACCCGGGTGGTCTAGGTGGTACCTACGGCGGTAACCCAGTTGCAGCT
>JBILXL010000114.1:0-3467 GCA_044378505.1 Rhodoluna sp.
CGGAGGTTTCAGATTTAGAACTTGACCCACATAGATTATGGAGGCTTTGGCTAGATTGTTGTATTCGCGCAGGGCGCTTAGAGTAATTCCGAATTTCTGGGCCACCGAATCCAGTGAGTCTCCAGCTACCACCTGATAAGTCTCCGGGGCGTTTACTGGCGGTTGGGAAGTAGGAATGACTTTTGCAACCCTAAGTACTTGACCTGGGTAGATCAAAGTCGATGAGCTAATTCGATTTATAGATGTCAGTTCCGAAACCGTGAGCTTGTGGCGGCTGGCAATCCCCGAAAGAGTGTCTCCAGGCTTTACTCGGTAGCTTTCTGCATCTATATCTGGCGGGGTGTTTCCGACCAGCTTGATTACCTGCCCCACTCGAATCAGGGATTTAGGCCCTAAGTTATTGAGCTTCGCAATTGCGGTAATCGATAGACCAAAGCGCTTGGCAATTTGAGTGACGGTGTCTCCAGATTTGACCCGATAGGTCGATGGCTTTGTAGTTTCCGAAACCACCGGAATTGCGGCGGTAACTTCGGTGGTTGGAGTTGAAGCCACCGGGGCTGGCGCATCGGAGCTCTTTTGAATCTCTGAGGTCTCGGTTGCGGTGGCCGGTAAGTCTGCAAACACGGGGGAGGCGGCAGCCAGTGGCACCGAAAGAAATGCCAGTTTCTTTGGCAGCTTTGACTTATCGTTGCGGTCCATGGGCACATTCAAGCTTCACACAGCCCAATAGGTTATTCCCTGAACCCCGCGGGTGTGGCAGGCTTAGAGGGTGAATGATTCCACCAGCAGTGTAACCAATTGGCTCACCGTCCTCGAGGCCGCTGAAGCTCTTCGCATCCCTAAAGGCAGGGTCAATCGTCTACTGGAAGAACACAGCCTGGTGGCTGTCAAAAAAGATGGCCAGCTGATGATTCCAGCTGAGCTCATTGTCGATGGCGAACCGCTACCACCGCTTCGCGGAACAATTATTTTGCTTCTTGATTCTGGCTACAGCATCGAAGAATCAGTCCAGTGGCTTTACACTCACTCAGATGTATTAGGGCAGACCCCACTGCAGTCGTTGCTTGAGGGTAAAAAAGCTCCGGTTCGTCGCTTAGCCCAGATGATTGATCTCTAAACCAAACTTCTTAGGCCTGGCGGTTGATTACCTTTTCGGCCATGGTCTTTAGGTGAGCCATTGCCTGGGGCTCGAGCGTGATTCGATTAAGAGCTGCCATTGCCTGATCGGCTAGTTCAGTAATTGTTCTCTCAACTTTTTCTAAGGCACCCGAACCAATGATGGTTTGCTGTAAAAATCCAACTTGCTCATTTGTGAGCTCGCGCGAAGAAAGCATCTCATCAAAAAGTTTTCCAACAGAATTTGAAAGAGAAGCTCGGGTATAACCCACTAAAACAGTGCGCTTTCCCTCACGAAGGTCATCTCCAGCAGGCTTACCAGTCACGGCTGGGTCCCCGAAAACACCCAGTACGTCATCGCGTAGCTGGAAGGCCATTCCTAGAGGAACTCCAAACTCTGATACCTGTCGCAGCTGGTCAGAGTTAGCCCCGGCAAAAGCGGCACCAATCAATAAAGGAGCCTCGATTGAATACTTTGCGCTCTTATACAAAATCACGTTGTTGGCTCGACCAACGGCATCTTCAACTGGTCTTGTGATGGCTGCGTTTTCCTCGACGATGTCCAGGTACTGGCCAGCCATTACCTCAACGCGCATTCTTGAAAACTCATCCCTACAAGCTGCCGAAACTTCCGAGCTTGGAGCATTTAGTAAAGCGGTACCAAAGATCTCACTGCTCCAACCCAGCATCAAATCTCCAACTAAGACCGAACCGGCGACGCCGAAGCGCTCGTTGGATCCAGCCCAGCCAGATGTTGCATGAAGACTTTCGAATCTTTTGTGAACAGCGGGTTGGCCTCGCCTGGTGTCGGACTGGTCTAGAAGGTCATCGTGAACTAAAGCTGCGGCATGAAACATCTCAAGAGATGAAGCGATGCCAACCATCGCTTCGGCAGAAAGAGCCTTCTGCTGTGAACTCTGAGGCGGGGCAACTGGGAGATGTCCAACCCAGGACCAGTAGCAAAACAGGGCTCGGAAACGCTTTCCGCCACCTAACAAAGACTGGGTGTAGTCAACCAGTGGAGCAAGATCGTCAGAAATAGCCGAAAAATCCTGCCGCTGGATGGAACAAAACTCATCCAGGTGCTCTTGAACAAGCTTGAGCAGGGTTTCGGATTCGTTCACAGCAATAGCCTAACTAGCGAAATCGGAATAGACTGAAAACTACAAGCCGTCCTAGCTCAAGTACTTGGAGGAGATCATGGGTCTATCGGAGCGTGAACAAAAGCTTCTTGAGGAGCTTGAGCGCGGACTCATGGAAGGCGACAGCAGCTTTGCTGCCAAAGCTCAAAGAGTTGGAAACCCCGCCGGAAGAATGATCGCGGGAGCATTGCTGGCCATTATTGGCCTGGGAGTGCTAGTGACCGGAGTATTTATTCAATTTGCCGCCATTGGAGTTGTGGGCTTTTTGGTCATGTTGGGCGGGCTAGTTCTTGCCACCTCAAATCTTCAGCTTCCGGACATGTCGAAGGGCCTACCAAAGCCAGGATCAGGACAGTCAGGACCAGGCAGAAACTTCTTCGAAGATCGCTGGGACAAGCGCCAGGGCGGCCAATAGCCCCTAAAAACCGCGAAAAAGACCCCCTTTTGGGGGTCTTTTTGCGTTACAAATCCAACACGCCCAGTGGAGGAAAATATGGATATATTTGACCAAAGTGGGTAAAAGTGGTGTATAGTGGAGGAAATCGGCACAGCCGCCAATTTCTCGGGGAAGGGGAATCAGATGCTGTTAGGCACTCACGCCCCTAAGCTGGACGAGAAGGGCCGCGTTATTCTTCCGGCCAAGTTCCGCGAAGAGCTATCTGCCGGAGTGGTTCTAACCCGCGGCCAGGACCGTTGTCTGTATGTTTTTTCCACCAAGGAGTTCGAATCGGTCAACGAGACCATTCGCCAGGCTCCAATCACCAGCAAACAAGCTCGTGACTACCTACGAATCTTCCTTTCCGGCGCATCCGATGAGATCCCTGACAAACAAGGTCGCGTCACCATTCCACCTACCCTTCGTAGCTACGCAGGTTTAGGCAAAGAGCTTGTAGTTATTGGCGTTGGCTCAAGGGCCGAAATTTGGGATTCAGCTGCCTGGAGTGACTACCTGGCTAAGCAAGAAAACAGCTTCTCGGAGATTTCCGAGGAGGTGGTTCCAGGTCTTTTCTAACCTCGGCTCCCTGATCGGGTTTTGACACTCTTCCCCGATGTCAAAAAGATCAGGAAGCCGGGGGACCTGCACACCGATGAACACAGCAAACCTAGAGACCCTCCACGAACCAGTAATGCTCTCGCGCACATTAGAACTTCTTAGCCCAGCACTTTCTGGCGATTCAGCAGTGCTGGTTGATTGCACCTTAGGCCTTG
>JBILXL010000028.1:0-11964 GCA_044378505.1 Rhodoluna sp.
GAACGCACTTATCTCGCTTGATATGTCCGAGTATGGCGAGAAGCACACCGTGTCTCGGTTGTTCGGTGCTCCTCCAGGATTTGTTGGATTCGAAGAAGGTGGCCAGCTAACCGAGAAGGTTCGCCGCAAGCCATTTAGCGTTGTGCTATTCGACGAGATCGAAAAAGCTCACCCTGATATCTTTAACTCACTTCTTCAGATTCTTGAAGAAGGTCGCCTAACCGACGGCCAGGGCCGAGTAATTGATTTCAAGAACACCGTGATCATCATGACCACAAACCTTGGAGCAAGAGACATATCAAGAGGCGCGATGGGCTTTAGCCTTGAGGGCTCTTCCGACAACGATTACCAGCTCATGAAGGCAAAGGTTAACGAGGAGCTAAAGCGCAGCTTTAGACCAGAGTTCCTAAACCGCGTTGACGAAACAATCGTCTTCCCTCAGCTAACTCAGGTAGAGCTATTGCAGATCGTGGAGCTATTCATCAAGCGCCTGTCGGTTCGTCTAGAGGAGCGTGACCTAACCCTCGAGCTAACCGATGCAGCCAAAAAGCGTCTGATGGAACTTGGCTGGGAGCCAAGCCTTGGAGCAAGACCGCTCCGCCGAGCTGTCCAGAGAGAAATCGAAGACAAGATCAGCGAGCAGATTTTGCAGGGAGAGCTCA
This sequence comes from Rhodoluna sp., assembly GCA_044378505.1. Lineage (GTDB taxonomy): Bacteria > Actinomycetota > Actinomycetes > Actinomycetales > Microbacteriaceae > Rhodoluna. Next base: position 663 of record JBILXL010000028.1, read on the forward strand.
AGAACTCCAGCCACATCAAGGTTGACTTCGTTGGTGGCGAATTCGTATTCATCAGCAACGTACGTGAATCTATCGCCATAACCGCCTAGCATTTAGGGATGGGAACAATCAAGGTTCGACCAGCTCGAACCGGGGACATCAAAGCAATCGCAGATCTTTGCGGACCCCTGATTCAATCACGCGTGCTTTTAGGTAAAGAGCGCGTAGAGCTTTACGAATCCGTTCAAGAATTCTTTGTTGCAGAAGATCCCGCAGGCAAAGTCATCGCCTGCGGAGCACTTCACGTGATGTGGGAAGACTTAGGCGAAGTAAGAACTGTTGCAGTTTCCGAAGCTCACCAGGGAACCGGCGTTGGCAAGGCAATCATTGAGAACCTATTTGAGCGCGCCAAATCGCTTGGTTTGAAGAGAATTTTCTGCCTGACATTCGAAGTGGAATTCTTCAGCAAACTTGGCTTTGAGCCGATTGCTGATACCCCAGTTGAACCAGAGGTTTACGCCGAGCTAGTTCGCTCTCACGACGACGGTATTGCCGAGTTTCTTGATTTGGCAAGGGTAAAGCAAAATACTTTGGGCAACACCCGCATGCTTAAGCTGCTCTAGCTAAGCCCAAACCTAAAATTAGAGGCATGTCCCAGATGCCAAGGTCTCGAAGACCGTCCCCAGAAGTATTTCGCCGTCGCCGAATTGCAGCAGCTCTTGTGCTGGCAGTTGTGGTTGGACTGGTGTGGGCGGGAGTGAGTGCAATCTCGTCCTGGCTTGGTGGATCTTCGAGTACCCAACTACAGCTTCCAGACGGCATGGCCGAATCAAGCGTTGTTGTTGAATCGGGGGAGATGTGCCCACCGGGAACGGTTGTTGTTGAAGCTCAGGTTGGAAACTCTGCTGGACAAACCATGACTGCATTTGCAGCTGATGAGACACCACACATTTGGTTTACTCTCACCAACACAAACTCAGTTGACTGCACATTCAACGCAGGTGCCAAGGTTCAGTACTTCACAATCCAAAGTGGCGACCAGGATATCTGGAGCTCCGCTCAGTGTGCAAGAGATTCTCTTGAAGATGGCAACATTGTCCTTCCTGCAGGAGAGACTATGTCAAGCTCTCCTTCACCATGGGAGAAAGTATTCTCAAGCGATTCAGGTTGTGGAGCAGATCAAGCTCCGGTCACAACCGGTGGCGCTAGCTACCACCTAAAGGTTGATGTCAGCGGAGAGCTTTCAACAAACGACCAGCAGTTTGTTCTGAACTAGTTCTTTAGTCCTTCAGCTAACGCTTTGGTTAGTTGCGTAAAGTTCGAGTCAATTACTTTGGTAAACCCAAGTCGCTTTGCTTCGTTTTGTCTAATGACAGCCTGATTCACTTTTCTGATTTCTCCAGCAAGGCTGATCTCGCCAAAGGCAACCACATCGTGAGAAATGGGCTGATCCTTTATCGCCGATGCAATCGCTAAAGCAATCGCAAGATCTGCTGATGGTTCAGAGACTTTCACGCCACCAACTGTTGATACATAAACATCCAGCTCTGAAAGTCTTAAGCCCGCCCTTCTTTCCAGGACAGCGAGAATCATTGCAACGCGCGATGAGTCAACTCCATTTGTCACACGCCGTGGCTGGGCGGTTGAACTTTTGACAACCAGCGCTTGAATCTCAGAAATCAATGCGCGTTTGCCCTCGAGGGTAACCGTCACACAGGTTCCAGAAACTTCTGTTTCAGAGCGAGAAAGAAAAAGTCCACTTGGGTCTGGAACTTCTGTAATTCCATCCCCGGTCATTTCAAAACAACCAACCTCATCGGTTGGACCAAATCGGTTCTTAAATGAACGAATAAATCGAAGACTGGTTTGGCGATCACCCTCGAAGTGACAAACCACATCTACCAAGTGCTCCAGCGCCCTTGGACCTGCAACTGTTCCATCTTTGGTTACGTGGCCAACCAGGATGATTGGAAGGTTTGATTCTTTGGCAACGCGAATTAGATTTGCAGCAACTTCGCGAACCTGAGAGGGCATTCCAGCTGCCCCATCTATTTCTCCGGCGATGATGGTCTGAACCGAGTCAACAATCAAAAGCTCTGGCTTTAGGTGATCAATCTGACCTAAAACGGTTGCTAGATCATTCTCGGAAGCTAGATAAAGATTGTCTGAAAGTGCGCCTGTTCTATCGGCACGAAGTTTGATCTGACCGGTTGATTCCTCACCGCTGACGTAAAGCACCCTCAGTCCTGATTTGGCGCTGTTGGCGGCAACTTCCAACAACAAGGTGGATTTACCGACACCTGGTTCACCAGAGAGTAAAACCACGGCTCCTGGAACAATTCCACCGCCTAGAACTCTGTCGAATTCTCCAACTCCGGTTGGACGGGAGTGCACCTGATCGGTGGAAATAGAAGTTATTGGTTTAGCGGCAAAGTTATTGCCGATGGCTGCCGGACGTATGGAACGAACCACACCGATGCCTCGGCCTTGACCCGAAGCAGATAGCTGGACGGTATCCCAGGATTGGCATTCACCGCACTGGCCAACCCACTTAGCCGTGCTCCAGCCACACTCAACGCAGGAGTACTCGGATTTAGTTTTTGCCATGGGTACCAAACTACCCTGACCCACCGATACCAATGAAGGTTAAGCTTGGAGTATGGAAAACAACAAAATCGCCGTTATTGGCGCCGGCTCAATGGGCGGAGCCATCCTGAGCGGCCTGATCGCCGCCGGCACCGCTGCAGATTCCATCACCGCTTCAACTGCAACGACCCAAAGTGCCAAGGCGCTTTCCGACAAATTTGGAATCAAGAGCTTTGCTCTTGATGCATCGCCTTCTGCCAACTCTGACGCCGCCGAAAACGCAGACGTATTGCTGATCGCTGTAAAGCCCGCAAAAGTTTTAGCAACACTTGAAGAAATAAAGTCATCCGTCAAAGACGGAGCCCTTGTTATCTCCGTTGCAGCCGGGGTTACAACCGAGTCAATGGAGCAAGCAATTGGCTCCAGGGCATCAGTTATTCGCGCCATGCCAAACACACCTTCTATTGTTGGTCACGGTGTAACTGGTATCGCCAAGGGTAAAAGCGCTAACGATAACCAACTGGCTCTAGCTAAAGACCTTTTTGAAACCGTCGGTCAGGTGATTGTGGTCGATGAAGAAAAAATCAACGCCCTAAGCACAATCTCAGGATCGGGCCCAGCTTATGTTTTCTACTTCGCTGAGAAACTTATGACCGCAGCGAAGAAGATGGGCTTTAGTGAGAAGGAAGCAAACCTAATGGTTCGCTCCACCTTCTTAGGTTCAGCTACTTTGCTTGCCGCTTCCAGTGACTCGCCTGAAACTCTTCGCGCACAAGTGACTTCCCCGAATGGAACAACCATGCAGGCAACTGCAAGATTTGATGAAGCTGAACTAGAGAAAGTTTTCATTGAGGCAACCGAAGCCGCGCTGGCTCGGGCAATCGAGTTAGGAAAAAACAGATAATGAGCGACATCTTTAAGGCAATTGCAGATCCAAAGGCACGTCTGGTTCTTGAGAAACTAGCAGCAAAGCCAGCCTCCACTGTTGCAAAAGCAGCTACCGCCACAAAACTAACTTCCGCGCAGGTCACAACAATTCTTAACAACTTGTCTGAAGCCAAACTTGTTAAAGGAACCGGTTCTGGTGCCAGCAAGAAGTACTCACTGAATGCCAAAGGCTTCGGTCCATACATCACTTGGCTTGCCAAGGTCGCTGAAGCTCAGGCTGTTGCAAGTTTGGAAAAGGAAGTTTTGGTTCTGGGAGAAAAACTAGGCAAGGGACTTGCAGATGGTTCAGTTTGGGTTGCCAAGCAGGTTAAACAAAACCTAGGCGTAGACACCAAGAAGGTGGCTAAGGACTTAGGTCGCAAAGCCGCCAACGCTAAGCGCGATGTTCAAAAGGAAGTCAAGGCGATCAAGAAAGACGCCAAGGCGATTGTGACCAAGGTCAAAAAGAGCGTTAAGCGCTAGCTTTTACGTCTGCAATTAGCGCTTCAACTTTTGCCTTAATTTCATCGCGGATTCCGCGAACAATTTCAATCGGCTGATCCTTCGGATCAGTCAATGGCCAGTCGAGGTATGTCTTGCCCGGGAAGTATGGGCAGGCATCGCCGCAACCCATCGTGATTACGTAATCGGATTCCAAAACCTTTTCGTCTGAAAGCTTTTCAGGTTTTGCTGTTGAAAGATCAATTCCTTCTTCCAGCATCACAGCCATGGCCATCGGATTGATGTCTGTGCCGGGCTGCGTTCCAGCAGAGAGCACTTTGATTTGATCTCCAGCTAGGTGCTTTAGATATCCTGCTGCCATTTGGGAACGTCCTGCGTTATGAACGCAAACAAACAAAACTGTTGCAAGATTTGACATTTTTATTTCTCCTAGCCTTTGACCCTAATCAAAACCTCGTTGCGCTTTAGAAAGCCCGGCTTCCAGGGTGGATCGAACCTGGCAAAGTACAAGCTACCCACGGTTTCTAAACCAGAGCTTAACGTTTCGCTAATTAGCTTCTTTCCTTCAAGATCGAATCTCGCAGGACTCCAAGAACCCGAAAAGCGCTTGGCAGCAGCCAAGTGCTCAGCTACTTCAATTACCTTCACCCTTGGATCCAAAGAGGCCGGGACATCCCCCGATTTCATTTCGTCAGGAAGGACAAATCTGACCATGTGTTTGGAAGCGCTAGCCGATTCTTGGATCACAGGGGCAGTCATGGCAATTGATTTATTGGCCTTGTTGTTTCCAGAGATGAATTCAACCAAGGGCCTAAAGCCCAGGCTTCCGGCATTCACAAAATCCCCACCCACCGTGGTTTCGATCTGAATCCCTGCCGGGTACTTGCGAAGCTCGAAACCCTTGTGCTGGGTAAGGACTGTGTAGGGCTGTTGTTGAGTCATGGTCTTAGTTTAGGTACCTCCAGGGTTGACTAAAGGGCTCGCCAAGTAAAATAGCTCTCGAAGCTAAATATTTAGGAGGAGCCAATGACAACAGCAGCGGATGATTCAGAACTTAGAAAATATGCCGGAAAACAACTCAAACTGAAACGCGAGTTTAAGGAGTATTTAGTTGTGTACGCATTTGTTAGTGCCCTCACTACAGGAATTTGGTTCATAGCCACCCCTGGCTTTTACTTCTGGCCTGGCTGGGTGATGTTTGGAATGGGCATAGCAGCTGTGATTGCTGGCCTGGAAGCCTATGGCAAGCTTTCTCCCAAACCCATAACTCAAGCGGAAATTGACGCCGAAGTTGAGCGCCTGAAAACTAAGAGATAAGCTTTGGGGGTTGCCGGATTTGGCGGCAGACAAACAAGATGAGGTTTTCGTGGGTTCAGTAATCAAAAAGCGTCGCAAGCGTATGTCTAAGAAGAAGCACCGCAAGCTACTTCGTAAGACTCGCCACCAGCGTCGCAATAAGAAGTAAATCGCTAGTCGCGGTTTGCTTTTAGCTCACGTTTCTTAAAGTCATAAATCGGCCAATCGGCCGCCTTCGCATATCTAGTCAAAACTTTGTCTGGGTTAACTGCGACCGGATGTCCAACGGCAGTTAGCATCGGTAGATCGTTGTGAGAGTCGCTGTATGCGTAAGACTTTTTCAAACTCAGGTTTCGAGTCTTTGCCAATTCCTTGATCGCCACTCTCTTAGCTGGACCGTGAACTGGTTTTCCAACTAGTTGACCAGTAAGGATGCCATTTTTTCTCTCGACCTTGGTTCCGATTGCTCCGGTCAAGTTCAATCTCTTGGCAATGACATCTCCCAGTTCTTGGGGAGCGGCAGTGACAAGCCAGACCTCTCGGCCTTCGGAGATATGGTCTTTAGCCAGGCGAACTGTTTCAGGCCAAAGCTTTAGCTTGATGTGTTTGTCATAGACCTCATCAACTAGTTCTTCTAGGTCACGAACTCGGTGCCCTTCAACTAGAGATAAAGCCCGATCTTTTAGAGCGGCGAGCTTGTTGTTGTTCTCGCCCTTCCAGATAAAGCGAGCCTGAGCCAGGGCAAAGCGCCAAAAGTCTTTGCGGCTAAAGAAGTTTCTTTCGAAAGCAGACTTTCCAAAAAGAAACGAACTCGAGCCGCGCAAAATGGTGTTGTCAACGTCAAAGAAAGCAGCAGCTTTCTTGGGTTGGTCCTTTGCGGCAGGAGACCTCTTTGACGGCACGAGGTAAGTTTAACCTGTGTCCAAGCTGATCTCACTCACACTGCTAACTAAGCCCGGTTGCCACCTGTGTGAAGAGGCCAAAAAAGCCATTGAACTCGTGATGTTTGAGTTCAGTAAAGAAAATTCAGACGTCGTTCAAATTGAACTAACTGAGCTAAACATTCTCGAGGACGAAGCTCTCAAAAATCAGTATTCGGAAGAAATACCAGTGCTTCAGATAAATGGCGCAACGCATGCCTATTGGAAAATTGATTCAGAGCGCTTGAGTGCTGCTCTAAACGAATTGGTTTAAGGCTCTAAGCGGTTTGGTCCGCGGAACAAGAAACCAACTTCTCTAATGCTTGGCTGGTGCAGCATCAGCATGATTACTCGAAGAAGTCCCATTCCAAAACCACCGTGGGTAGGTGCACCGTAGCGGAAGAAATCGATGTAAGTCTTTAGACCTTCTGGATCCAGTCCTTTTTGCTTGGCCTGCTCGATCAAGATATCAATTCTGTGCTCGCGCTGTGCACCGGTTGTGATTTCTGTTCCACGCCAGATCAAGTCGTAGCTCTTGGTGAGCTCTGGGTTGCCCTCGTGTCTCATGTGATAGAACGGGCGAACAGTTGATGGGTAGTCGGTCAAAAATACGAACTCATGGTTGAAAGTTTCAGCAACGTGAGCTGCAATCTGGCGCTCACCTTCTGGATCCATATCTCCGCCGCGGACAACTTCGTGTCCGCGTGCCTTGACGATATCCACAGCCTCGGCAAGTGGAATTCTTGGGAATGGACGGGTTGGAACTACCACGTCAACATCGAACAGTTTCTTGATCTCTTCGCCGTGGTTATCCTTCACGGCTTGGATAGCTGTAACCATTAGTTGTTCTTGAAAGTTCATAACGTCTTCGTGAGAGTCGATCCAGGAAATCTCCATGTCAACGGAAGTGAACTCGGTTGCGTGGCGAGAGGTAAAGGAAGGGTCGGCACGGAACACCGGACCGATTTCAAAGATGCGACCGAGGCCAGCCATCATTGCCATCTGCTTATAAAACTGTGGGGACTGGGCAAGGTAGGCAACAGTCTCGAAGTATTCAAGCTTGAACAGCTCAGCGTTTGACTCGGAAGCCGAGGCCATTAGCTTCGGGGAGTGAATCTCGGTGAAGCCGTTTTCTAGCCAGAACTTTCTCCAGGCCGCTTCGATGATGGTCTGAATCTTGAAAACTAGGTTCATTTCAGGTCGGCGCATGTCCAAAAAGCGCCAGTCCAGACGCTTATCAATAGAGGTGTCATCGGCAATTGGAGTCTCAGGATCTGCCAGGGTGACGATCTCTAATTCATCAAGCTGAATCTCAAGGCCACCGAGCTTTACTCGCTCGTCGTGAACTAGGCGGCCCTTGATCCAAACAAAAGAACCGTTGGTAAGAGTTGATACAGAATCAGCTAGTTTGTCTTCGTCGGCAGGGCGTGGGTAGGTAACCTGAACGTCGCCTGTTTCATCCCTGAGAATGATGAACTGAATGCGCTTTTGGTCTCTGAGCTTTTCAACCCAACCACCGAGGACAACTGGACCATCCTGCATTGCAGCTAAGTCTTTAACTAAGTGGCGCTCACGCATGTTCTTGCTCTCTTTTTGGGCTTCAGGGCCCAAGTTTAGCGGGGTTAGACTTGTACCATGCCCGCCAATCGCATTCATCTGGTACGCCACGGGGAAGTAGATAACCCCAACAAAGTGCTCTACGGGCGCCTTCCAAACTTCGCTTTAACTGCCCTGGGTCGGCAGATGGCAGAAGCTTCCGCGATCGAGCTAGCAAGTTCAACTGCCAACATCACCCGCTTGATTTCTTCACCTTTATTGAGGACTCTGCAGTCGGCAAGACCTATCTCCGAGCAGCTAAATCTGTCGGTTAGTACCGATAATCTGATCATCGAACCAACCAACATCTTCGAGGGTAAAAAAGTCGGTCTTGCCACCGTGACGGCAAACCCGGCCTACCTTCTAAAGCTTTACAACCCCCTAAAGCCTTCCTGGGGAGAGCCATACAAGCAGATCGTGGCGCGCATGACCGAAGCCCTTAGACGAGCTTGGGATGAAACCGCCACCGGGGAAGTAGTCATGGTTTCCCACCAGCTTCCGATTTGGGCACTTCACCTAGCAGCTGCCCGCAGACCGCTTTGGCATGACCCGAGATCTAGACGGTGTGATCTTTCGAGCATCACAAGCTTTGAATTCAAAAACAACAAGCTTGTAGAAGTTGATTACCGTGACCCAGCCAAAGCCTTGAGAACCCAAGCAGTGGACAGCGGTGCGGTTTGAGAAAACTTCTAGCCGCGCTCGCGATATCCGCTCTAGTGCTAACTACCTCTGCTTGCGCGAATGATTCACTTGCCGAGCAGTTCCGCTCGGGAGATAACAAAAACTACATCGCAGGTGATGGCACAGTCACAGAGTTTGCACTCGGCTCAAGACCAAAATCTGCCAGCTGGTCCGGAGTGACCGAAAGCGGCGAAGCAATTTCCAGCACACAGCTTGAAGGTGTGATCACCGTTATGAACTTTTGGTACGCGGGTTGCGCACCATGTCGAATTGAAATGCCTGAGCTAATTGAATTGCAAACTGAGTTTTTGCCAGAGGGTGTTCAATTCATCGGTGTGAACGTTCGTGATAGTGCAGAAACGTCTCTAGCTTTCGCCAGAAGAATCGACATGAATTTTCCATCTGTGATGGATGCCAAGACCGGATCAGTGGTTTTGGGCTTTACCGGAGTGGTCACTCCTCAAGCTGTTCCAACAACTCTTGTGATTGACGCTGAGGGAAATGTTTCTGCCAGGGTGCTTGGTCGAATCGATAAAGGCATTTTGACCACCTTGGTAAAAACCGTGATTGAGGAAAGAAAATGAGCCCGGGCGAGATAATTCTCAACGGCTCGCTAGTTGCAGCAATGCCACTTGCGCTAATTGCAGGAGTAATCTCCTTTATCTCCCCTTGCGTGCTTCCATTGATTCCCGGTTACCTCGGCTACATCTCTGGGGTAGCTGACGGGGGAGCGAAGAAGTCAAAGATTGTTCTCGGCTCAGTTTTGTTTGTGCTGGGATTTACTGCGATCTTTGTTTCTTTCGGCGCATTGTTTGGTGGTCTTGGCGCACTGATTTACATCAACAATCTCACCTGGATTCAGCAAGTGCTTGGGGTATTGATAATCCTGATGGGCTTTGTTCTAATCGGTCAGTTCTCGTTTTTACAGAGAACGTTTAAAACTGGAATTAAGCCAAGAGTTGGGCTGGTTGGCGCACCACTGCTTGGAGTTGCATTTGGCCTTGGCTGGACGCCGTGTATTGGACCAACACTTGCTGCGGTGCTAACGCTGGCATCCGATGCCGGATCACCAGGTCGAGGCGCGCTGTTGGCGTTTTTGTATTCGCTTGGAATTGGACTTCCATTTATTGCAATCGCGGCTGGCTTCGGCTGGGCCACAAGATCTGTTGGCTTTGTAAAAAAACACATCCGAACCTTCAACATCGCAGGTGGCGTAATTCTCATCGCTCTTGGAATAGCACTTGCAACCGGTGTCTGGGTTGGTTTTGCAACCTGGCTACAGGGGGTGTTCGGTGTCTTCGTCCCAGCTCTATGAGGCTCCTGAGATTGGTCTAACCGGATGGTCGCGTTGGATTTGGCGACAGCTCACCAGCATGCGAACCGCGCTGATTTTGTTATTGCTTCTTGCAGCGGCATCGGTGCCCGGATCCATTTATCCACAGCGCTCAGCTGATCCAAATGGAGTTGCTTTGTATTTTGATGAGAATACGCAGCTTGCCGAAGTGTTGGATTTTTTCCAACTGTTTGATGTCTACACATCAATTTGGTTCTCGGCGATTTACATACTTCTTTTCACATCCTTAGTTGGTTGTGTGCTTCCTCGAACCAAGATTCACTTTGATGCACTAAAGGCGCAGCCGGTTCAAACCCCAACCAATCTTTCTCGAATGCCGGTGTTTGAAAGCTCCACTGCAGCGCAAGGTATTGACCCGGTCGAAAAAGGCATGCAGATCCTAAAGAAACAGCGCTACCGCGTGATTCGTCGCGGTGATTCGATAAGCGCTGAAAAAGGCTATCTTCGTGAAACCGGCAACCTGGTCTTTCATTTCTCGCTAGTGGGAGTTTTGATAGCAATCGGTATTGGCGGAGGTTTGAGTTTTTCTGGTCAACGTGTGCTCGCCGAAGGCGACACTTTTGTGAACAACCTCGCAGGTTTTGATTCACTTTCCCCTGGGACTTTTTTCAATCCAGAAAACCTCGCACCAATAAGCGTGACTCTGGACAAATTCGAAGTTGACTACGACTTCGCGAACGAGACCAACATTGGAGCTCCGCTGGATTTTCGAGCTACCGTCACAGTTCGAAGCCCCGAAGATCAGGTTGGTAAGACCGCTCTGGTTCGAGTCAATGACCCGCTAGATGCCACCGGTGCCAGTGTCTATTTGACCGGTCACGGCTACGCACCGCAGGTGACAATCCGTGATGCCAATGGGGATATTAGCTACTCGGGTGCAACTGTGTTTCTGCCGCAGGATAGCAACATGACGTCGATTGGAATCATAAAAGTTCCAGATAATCTGCCAGAGCAAATTGGAATCGTGGCTTTTTTCTATCCGAGCGTGATTGAACTTGCTAGCGGCGCTTACACATCAATTTTTCCAGGCGTGATCGAGCCGCTGGTGTCCCTAAATGTCTACACCGGCGACCTAGGACTCGATAGTGGAATTCCACTTAATGTTTATGCGCTCGATACCGATCGCTTGACACAGGTTGCCGGTCGAGGAACACCCAATCCTGCCGTTGAGGTAAAACTTGGCGAAACTGCTGATCTGCCAAATGGTCTAGGTACGGTGACCTTCGATGGAGTGAAGCGATTTGCTTCATTGGACATCGCTTACAACCCAGGACAATTCTGGGTGCTGATTTTCTCTCTACTGGCCTTAGGCGCAGTCACCGTTTCACTTGTGACACCAAGAAGACGAGTCTGGGTGAAAGCAACAGCCGGTGGATTTGAAGTAGCAGCGCTTTCTAAGCGCGATGATCCAAAGCTCGAAGAAGTTGTTAGAGAATTAACTAAAGGCATAAGAAACGGATAATGAATTGACCTCGATCGTTCTGAACGAAGCGCTCTCCCA
>JBILXL010000115.1:0-3453 GCA_044378505.1 Rhodoluna sp.
ACTGGAGGCATCAGCCGCATTCACAACTGCCTTGATGTCCACGTCACACATCAGTGCGATTTTCTTCTTGATTGATTCTGGAAGCTCACGGTCTGAGCGGCAAACAATCGCATCCGGCTGAATACCTATAGAGCGAAGCATCGCAACCGAGTGCTGAGTTGGCTTAGTTTTTAGCTCTCCCGATGGACCAAGGTATGGAACTAGGGATACGTGCACAAAAAACACATTGTCTCGTCCCACGTCATGACGAATTTGACGTGCCGCTTCCAAGAAAGGCTGGGATTCGATGTCTCCTACGGTGCCACCAATTTCAGTGATGATCACATCAGGAATTGGCTCCTCGTTGGCCTGCAACCTCATACGACGTTTGATTTCATCGGTGATGTGGGGAATTACCTGAACGGTATCTCCCAAGTATTCACCGCGTCGCTCTTTGGCAATAACCGTTGAGTAAACCTGACCGGTAGTGACGTTGGCTGCTTGAGATAAATTGATGTCCAAAAAGCGTTCGTAGTGACCGATATCTAGGTCAGTTTCAGTGCCGTCCTCAGTGACAAACACTTCACCGTGCTGGAACGGGTTCATTGTTCCGGGGTCAACGTTTAGGTATGGGTCCAGTTTCTGCATAACAACAGATAGGCCACGGGCTCTAAGGAGATTTCCAAGACTGGCAGCTGTGAGGCCTTTTCCAAGTGAACTGGCTACCCCTCCGGTGACGAAGATGTGTCTCGTTCTACCCGGATCCAAGGTTTCTACCATGGAATTTCATCTTACTAGTTCGACGGTGTGAAGTTCAATGATCCACAACGACACGCAAAATTATTTTGCCAGAGCGCTTTGAGCTAAGTCCAAAAGCTCCTTGGCATGGGACCTTCCGCTCTCGGATTCACTCAAACCTGAGAGCATTCGAGCTAGCTCCTCAACAACCTGCTCGCCTTCAAGACGCACAACATCAGTTGCGGTGAATTCAGCCGTTGATGACTTGAGCACCCGAAGGTGCCTACTGGCAAAGGCTGCCACCTGTGGCAAGTGGGTCACGACTATGACTTGAGCGTTGCGAGCCAGCATTGCAAGGCGTTTACCGACCTCGCTGGCAGCAGCGCCGCCGACACCGGCATCAACTTCGTCGAATATAAAGGTTGGCGCAAGCTCGCTTTTAGCCAAAACAACCTCGATTGCAAGCATGATCCTGGAAAGCTCTCCCCCGGAAGCTCCCTTACCAATAGGCCGAGGTTCAGCTCCTGGATAAGCACTCAGCAATAAGGCCACCTGGTCATATCCATGTGCGGTAAGTTCACCGAGTCTGGTGACCGATGCATCAAGGCTTGCGCCAGTCATCGCCAACGCTGAAAGCTCTGAAGTGACTGCAGCTGACAGTTCAGCGGCGGCCTTGGTTCTAATCGAGCTAATTTGCTCCGCCAAATCGTGGGCTTGTTTGCCGAGCTGCTGCTCTTCAATAGTTAGCGAAGCTATTGCCTCATCGGAAGAATCAAGATCAAGCAAGCGAGATCCTGCGGTTTCCAGATAGGCAATTACTTCATCAAGAGTGGGTCCATACTTTCGCATTGCGGAGGATAGCTCTGCGCGACGAGATTGGATTTTCTCCAGCTCCGATGCACCGTCGTTATCTAGGCCTGCGATGTAGCTCGAGATGCTAGCCGCGGTTTCGTTCAACGAGAAGCCAATTTCCTTGAGTTGCTCGGCCAGTTTTTCAAGTTCTGGGTCGTGATTGCTTACCTGCTCGAGGGCTCGCCTGGCCTTACCTATGGATGTCAAAGCATCTGAAGAGTCATCGAATGAATCACTGCTTAGCTCTTCGTGAGCGGCAGCAGCTGCAATGCGCAGCTCCTCGAGGTGAGTAAGCCTTTCAGCAAGTTCCGAAAGCTCAACATCTTCGCCCGATTTTGGATCGAGTTTGGTTAGCTCCTCGACGGCAGCTCTTATCTCATCGGCTTCTCGAGCACGAGATGAGGATTCGGTGGTTAAAACCTGCAACCTATTGGCAGCCATCTTCCAGGCGGTGTAAGTCTCTGCATACTTATCAGTAATCGCAGCAAGAGGGGCGCCGGCGAATTGATCTAAGGCCTCGCGCTGCGCGGCAGCTGATTTGAGTCTGATCTGATCGGATTGGCCGTGAACCACAACCAAGTGCTCACCAATTTCAGTAAGAACACCAACCGGTACGGATCTTCCGGAAACGGTTGCTTTGGATCTGCCTTCAGATGAGATTGATCTGGAAACTAAAAGTTCTCCGTCTTCGATTTCAATACCCGCTGCAGTGATTCGATCTAGTGCTTCTTTAGGAAGTAGCCAGCGGCCTTCGACGAAAGCTTGCTCTTGACCTTTGCGAACAGCGCTGGCATCGGATCTTGAACCAAGAAGTAATCCAAGGGCATTCAAAACCATAGTTTTTCCAGCACCGGTTTCACCGGTAAGAACCGTAAGTCCTAGCCCAAGATCGAGCTGGGCTTCACGGATTACGCCAAGATCACGAATGTGGATTTGTTCTATCAAAAGCTATGCCTTCTTCGAATCCGGACCGCGCCAGCCTTCGACGGGCAGGGAGAACTTACGAACCAAACGATCGGTGAATGGGCCTTGACTCAATCTTGCAAGACGAACCGGCTTATCGGATTTTCGAACTTCAACGCGTGCACCCACTGGAAGCTCAGTGCTTCTGCGACCATCGCACCACAGCACACCCGCTCCAGCGGATCGCTGAAGCACTTCCACCGCAACAAGTGAGTTTGGGCTGATAACAAGTGGTCTTGCAAACAAAGCGTGAGCGCTAAGTGGAACCATCAAAAGCGCATCAACCGATGGCCAAACCACCGGCCCGCCGCCAGAAAAGGCGTAAGCGGTTGATCCGGTCGGAGTCGAGACAACAATTCCATCGCAGCCAAAGCTAGATAGTGGTCTTCCATCAACTTCAACAACCACTTCCAGCATGCGCTCTCTGGCACTTTTCTCAACAGTGGCTTCATTCAGAGCCCAGGTTCGGTATACCTCTTTACCGTCCAGCTTGACGGCAACATCTAAGGTCATTCGCTCTTTGACTAGATAGTCTTTGGCAACAACCCTGGCCATGGTTGAGCTGATCTCGTTTTTCTCACTCTCGGCCAAAAATCCCACGTGACCGAGGTTGATTCCAAGCAGTGGTGTCTGAGATGCCCGGACAAGCTCTGCAGCTTTGAGAATTGTTCCATCTCCCCCAAGCACCACGGCAAGTTCTAGGTCAGATTCTTTGACGTCTTTGCTCAGTTCAAGAATTGATTCAGCGGATAAGTTGCTTACTGTATTTGCGTGGGCAAGGGTTTCAGCACGTTCCTGCTGATCCATCACGGGAGTAATGCCGGCCTTTAGGAGCGCTTCTGCGCATTCCAATGTTGCCGAAAGAGCCTCTTTACGAGCGGTATGGGAAACCAGCAGAACAAGTCTCTGATTCGTCATTTG
>JBILXL010000116.1:0-3446 GCA_044378505.1 Rhodoluna sp.
TTACCAGCCTGCAAAGCCTGCTCACTGATGGTCTGCAAATCTTGATACTCCTGAGGTGGGAACTCAGTGCCTAAGTCATTGAGTAAATTGATCGGCTTGGATACTCCTCGATTAAAGACGCGGTAGCCAATAAATCCGTGTTCTCCGCTTTGCTTGCCAGTTGCAAAACTTGCCAGGCTTGTGGCGGTTGTTGTGGGAAAGCCCGAATAAAGAGACTTAGAAGTACTTAGTTTCTGATTAAGAAATCCGGCGTGACCTCCGGCTGCTTTGATGTTTGCAACCCCTAGTCCATCGACGAGGATAACCAGATAGCTTTGCTTGGCTGGAAGTGAGAGTGGGTTTGGTTTGCCGTCGAGCGCAAGGAATGCACTGAGATAAGCCTCGGAAAGCCTCCCAAATGAATTTGGTACAGAAGGTAGCATCGAACCTAAGTTTGCCACAGCAGCAGGAAGATCATGGCCAAAGAACAAATCGATAAAGTTCCGGAACGAATCTTTGACATCGACCTATCCAAGGAGATGCAGGACTCGTTCCTGGAGTACTCGTACTCAGTTATCTACTCCCGTGCCCTTCCAGATGCCAGAGATGGCCTGAAGCCAGTCCACCGCCGTATTGTTTATCAAATGGGCGAGATGGGACTTCGCCCAGACCGCGGTCATGTGAAATCAGCTCGAGTGACCGGTGAGGTAATGGGAAAGCTTCACCCTCACGGTGACAGCGCAATCTATGACGCTCTAGTTCGAATGGCTCAGCCGTTTTCCTTGCGTGTTCCACTTATCGACGGTCACGGAAACTTTGGTTCCCTAGATGATGGGCCAGCGGCAGCTAGATACACGGAGGTTCGCCTTTCGTCAGCAGCTTTGGTGATGAACGAAGGGCTCAGCGAGAACGTCGTTGATTTCAAGCCCAACTACGACGCACAACTTTCCGAGCCAGAGGTGTTGCCAGCCGCATTTCCAAACCTGTTAGTTAACGGTGCGTCGGGTATTGCCGTGGGTATGGCAACAAATATGCCCCCGCACAACATGCGCGAGGTTGTGAAAGCGGCAATTTATCTTCTACGGAATCCGAAGGCCACTCTCGATGACCTAATGGCTATTGTTCCAGCACCCGATTTTCCTAACGGTGGAATCATCGTGGTCGGCGAAGGAATCAAGGAAGCCTACGAAACCGGTCGCGGCAGCTTCAAAACAAGGGCACGTGTGAGCGTTGAGTCGGTAGCGCCGAGAAAGATGGGGCTAGTCGTCACCGAGCTTCCATACCTCGTGGGTCCCGAAAAGGTAATTGAAAAGATCAAAGAGGGAGTAAATGCCAAGAAGCTCCAGGGTATTTCAGATGTGATTGACCTAACCGACAGAACCAATGGCCTAAAGCTGATCATCGAACTCAAAACCGGCTTTGATCCACAAGTTGTTCTTGACCTGCTTTACCGCTACACACCGATGGAAGACAGCTTCGGAATCAACAACGTAGCTTTGGTTGAAGGCCAGCCTCAGACTCTTGGACTGCGTGATTTGTTGGGCGTATATCTTGCTCACCGCATCATCGTCATCAGAAGAAGAAGCGAAAACCGACTTGGAAAACGCCAGGCAAGATTGCACCTGGTCGAGGGAATGCTGCTTGCCATCGTCGGCATAGATGAAGTAATCAAGATCATCAGAGGGTCAGAGGAAGTCCAGGAAGCAAAGACCAAGCTGATGAAGAAGTTCAAGCTCAGCGACATTCAGGCTGAGTACATTCTCGAACTAAGACTTCGCCGCCTCACAAAGTTTTCAAAGCATGAGCTCGAAACTGAGAAAAAGCAGCTGCTTCTTGAAATCGCTGAGCTAGAGAAGATCCTCAAAAGCGATAAAGCACTAAAGGATCTGGTCGCATCTGAAATGGAAGAAGTGGCCAAGAATTACGGCGACGATCGTAGAACCTCTCTTCAAGCAGAAGGCGAGGTAGTCACTGAATCTGCAGCTACCAAGAAGCTTGTGAACGCTGAGCTGACCGACTCCCCCTCGGCTATCACCCTCACCGCTGCTGGGCGGGTATTTAGATCAGAAGATGCAAAAGAGCCCACAGTAAGAAAAAACGGCTACCGAAACTGGTTTGCTGCCACAACCAGAAGTGATGTGGTTTTTGTCACAGATGCCGGACGTATGCTTCGAACCCACGTCGGAGATATTCCAGTTGGCGACAGCGCAACCCATAACTCAGGAACTCCGACTGCTGAGTTTCTTGGCCTTGGCAAAAAAGAAAAGGTCGTGGCGGTATTCCCGGTCGATGAGAAAACCATAATTGCCCTCGGAACCAAAAATGGCATAGTCAAGCGGGTCACCCCAGATTTCCCTTCCAAGTCAGATTTTTCCTGCATAAACCTCAAGGGTTCCGACAAAGTAGTTGGTGCGGCCGCCTCGCTTGAAACTGACGAAGTGGTGTTCATTACTCAGGACGCTCAGCTACTGCGCTTTGATGCAAAGGCTGTCAAGCCTCAAAGCATCAATGGCGCAGGCATGGCTGGCATCAAGACAGACTCAGAAGTTGTCTACTTCGGCGTTCTAAAACCTAAGGAAAAAAACGTCGTGCTGACAGTTGCAAATAGCAATGCCTCGCTTCCAGGAACTGACGGTGGCGGAATGAAGGTTTCAAAGATCGACGAGTTTCCTAAGAAGGGACGGGCAACTGGAGGCGTGCGCTGTCAGAAGTTCATCCGCGGCCAGAATCAAATCGTTCTTGGATACGTCGGCCCTGAAGGCTTCCAGCTAATTGATGGCAAAGGTAAAGCAATTGGTGTTGAATACGAGCTTCAAAAACGTGACGCTTCGGGAGATCCTGCTCCAGCGATCAGCTTTGTTGGAAGAACCTAAGCGTCGATTCTTTCCCGCTCCAGCGAATCCGCTGAGTCAATGATGAAATCTCTTCGAGGGCCAACTTCATTCCCCATTAGAAGTTCAAACATCTTCTCGGCAGCTTCTGCGTCTTTTACTGTGACTCGTCTAAGAGCTCTCTTGGAGCGGTCCATAGTAGTTTCCGCTAGCTGCTCGGCATCCATTTCTCCAAGACCCTTGTAGCGCTGGATTGGCTCTTGGTAGCTCTTCTTGGCAGTTTTGAGTTTCGCTAAAAGCTTTTCTAGCTCAGCTTGCGAGTAGGTATAAATGTGCTCATTAGATTTCGATCCGGCGTTTATTACTGTGACACGATGTAACGGTGGCACCGCTGCAAAAACTCGCCCTGCTTCAACCAATGGGCGCATGTAGCGGAAGAACAGTGTCAGAAGCAAAGTTCGGATGTGAGCTCCATCAACATCCGCATCGCTCATTAGGATCACTTTTCCGTATCTTGCAGCATCTAACTCAAAACTGCGGCCAGAGCCTGCACCAAGAACCTGAATGATCGAAGCGCATTCGGTGTTGGAAAGCATGTCTGCAACTGAAGCTTTCTGAACGTTCAGAATCTTTCCG
>JBILXL010000029.1:0-11824 GCA_044378505.1 Rhodoluna sp.
CGTCTTTGGAAGTTGCCCTGCACAGCTGGGACCTTCGAATTCCAACCGGAAAGCTAAACACCTTTATACAGGAGCTCGCAATGGAGTTTCCTCATCCGGTGCGAGGTGGCAAACAGCCAAGAATATTGTTCGCAACCCAGGCTTCGACTAGACCGCCAAAGTTCATTCTTTTTACCACGGGCTTTTTGGATCCCCAGTACCGCAGGTTCATTGTTAGACGCCTTCGCGAGAGCTTTGGGTTTGAGGGAACTCCGATCGAAGTATCGATGCGGGTCCGCGAAAAACGCAAGCGCTAGAATTCTTCCAAGAACGGGCTATAGCGCAGCTTGGTAGCGCGCTTGACTGGGGGTCAAGAGGTCGTGGGTTCAAATCCCGCTAGCCCGACAAGGCAGCCAAGACAATCTCTTTGACAATCTCAAACCCAATAGACTCAAGCCATGACCTCGGGCAAATCAGCTGGCTTTCTCAACGGTGAGGTAGTCAACATCCCCAACCTTTTGAGCTTTCTTCGAATTGCGTTGGTCCCGGTGTTTCTATGGTTTCTGCTCGATGAGTTTTTTCTAGCGGCGATTGTTGTTTTGGCTGTTGCCGGGCTAACCGATTTTCTAGATGGGTACTTGGCTAGAAAGCTGAACCAGACCACAAAGCTTGGCAAGATGCTCGATCCAGTTGCCGACAGACTTTACATCTTCGCTACCTTGCTGGCGCTATCTGCCACGGGATATGTTCCTTGGTGGCTTGCTGGTCTTGTAATCTTGCGCGATGTGCTGATGCTTGTGTCTCTTCCGGTCTTGGCATCGGTGGGCTACAGGTCGCTTCCGGTTCACTACCTGGGCAAGGCCAGTACCTTTGCACTGCTTTATTCCTTCCCGCTTTTGCTCATGGGGAAGATCTTCACCGAGGCAGCTTTTATCATCACACCGATTGCCTGGGCCTTTGCCCTCTGGGGGGTGGCTCTTTACTGGTGGTCGGGCTTTGTCTATCTCTGGCACCTAGTTTTGTTGATTAGAGAAGAGCGCCAGAAAACCACTAATGTAAATGTAAGCAAAACGGGAGCGTGATGGAAGACAATCAAGGCAAGAACGAAGTCGAATCCACCCTGCGCTTCAACTCCGAGTGGCTGAACGAGGAAAACCAGTCCCTGAGCCCTGAGCACCAGGCCGCTGTTGACGCCCTTCCAGCACGTCACGCCCTGTTGGTGGTCCGAGCAGGACCAAAATCCGGTGCAAGGTTCTTACTTGACAGCGATGTCACAACCGTCGGCAGACATCCAAATGCGGATATCTTTCTAGATGACGTGACTGTCTCGAGAAGGCATGCCGAATTCCATCGTCATGGCAATTCCTTCCAAGTTGAGGATTTGGCATCGCTGAATGGAACCTATTACGATGGGGTTCGGATTGAGAGTGCCCTGCTAGAAGAGGGTGCCGAAGTTCAAATCGGTAAATTCCGACTTACGTTTTATTCTTCGAAAGCAGCAGGCAACAACTAATGGGTTCAGCGCAGAGCAACGTTAGGGCAATTTCCTCAAGTGGGAAGTTGTTCACAATCGGTCAAGTGCTCAGCGTGCTAAATCCAGAGTTTCCAGATCTTTCGCCTTCTAAACTTCGCTTTCTCGAAGAGCAGGGCCTAATTGAGCCTCAGCGAACTCCAGCAGGTTACCGAAAGTTTTCCGAGCAGGATGTTCAGCGCACCAGAGTAATTCTCGAGCTGCAAAGAGATCAGTACCTGCCACTTCGTGTTATCCGCGAATACCTGGAGCAACTCGATTCCGGAAAAAGCCCAAACCTTCCTCAGGTGCAGTCTTCGGTTTCTAAGCTCCAGCCAAAAAACCCAATCAAGCTAACCAAGGTAGCTCTCATGAGCGAAACTGGAATCAGCGCCGGCTTGCTTCAGGAAGCCCAGACTCTTACATTGATTGCGAAAGAGCCATTTGAATCCTCCGATTTAGAAATTGCAAGAGCTATTGTTCATCTGCAGCGGTTTGGAATTTCACCCAGGCACCTTCGCGGACTAAAAGCATCTGCCGAGCGTGAGATTGGAATCATCGAGGGCGTTGTTGCACCGGTATTGGGCAAGAACGAAGCGGCCAGCAAGTCAAGAGCTGCTCATTACGCCCAGGAAATTGAGAATCAGTTCGCCACCATCCGCGGTGAGCTTATAAAGTCGGTTATCTCCAAGATCGACCAGTAGTAAACCCTTTACCTACGCACCCGACACGCCGTAAGGCAGGATTAACTGGTGTTGTTACCTCCAAGAGAGGACAATTAGAGCGTTGAAGCCTAATTTCTAAGGGAGCGTGAAATGTCTGACAACTCAATTTTTGAAGACGGCATGCTCTTTACTGACGGCCTAATTTCTCAGGACCCTAAAGTTGGCTACCGCGGAACTGCTGCGGCTTCTGCTGCTGGAATCAGCTACCGACAGCTTGACTATTGGGATCGAACTTCTCTAGTTCAGCCTTCTGTTCGCTCAGCAACAGGTTCTGGTTCACAGCGTCTTTACGCGTTCCGTGACATTTTGGTTCTAAAGCTTGTCAAGCGTCTTCTAGATACCGGTGTATCTCTTCAGCAGATCCGTATCGCGGTTGACCAGTTGCGCGCTGCGGGACTAAACGATCTTGCACGAATTACCCTGATGAGCGATGGGGCGAGAGTCTACCTTTGCACATCAGAAGATGAAGTAATTGACCTTCTTGGCAGAGGACAGGGAGTCTTCGGAATCGCTGTTGGCCGAGTGCTTCGTGAAGTCGAAGCTTCACTAGTGAACATTGCTACATTGCACCTAGATGACATGGATGAGCTTGCAGCAAGACGGGCAAGCAGAAAAGCTGTTTAGCTTTTAGTCTTCGTCCAGGTTCAAAACCGCTTCTAGCGAAGAACCCCTTCTGATTCGAACCGACTTGGTTGCCTTTTTGTTGCGCTTAAGGGATCTCGAGCTGTGCTCAATAGCTGGAGCCTCGAAGACCTTCTCCAAAATATCCTCAAAGTTCTGAGCCATCTTGGATGCTATTTCTCCTGGCCAGCTATGAATTGGTCGTGCCGCACCTTGAGCCTGTTGAATAGCGGAGTGCTCTTCAATGGCAATTGATAAAAGCTTTGGACCAAACAACTGCTGTAGTTCTGCGTAGCGAAACTGGTGCTCTTTGGATGCCGGGATGTATCGATTCACTAGAACCCCAAGAGCTTGAAGTCTTCCAGCAGTTTGCTTACTGATTTCGGCGATGGCCCTGATTGCGCGGTCGGCTGCAAGCACCGAGAAAATAGATGGCTCTGCAATAATCAGCACCTTGTCGCTGGCAGTCCAGGCCAACTGGGTAAGTCCATTCAGGGATGGCGGGGTATCGATGATCACGATGTCGTACTCGGTCTCGACTCGGCTTAGGGCCTCTTCAAGTCTCCAGAGATCTCGCTTTGTTGGGGTTGGGCTATCAAACTCGACTACTTTTGGGCTTCCCGGTAGCAAGTCCATAACTCCACCTGACAAAGATTCCCAATCACTGACTACGATTGCCTTATGCACATTGGCGTGCTTGGGAAGTTTGAGAACCTCAGCACAGGTTGCCTTCAATTCACGAGTGGCCCCAAGTGCAGTGGTTGCATCAGACTGCGGGTCTAGATCAACCACCAAGGTGCGAAGTCCTCTATTCAAAGCAGCAGAGGCAAGCCCCAAGGCTACGGTGGTCTTTCCGACCCCGCCTTTTAGGGAACTGACACTTAGTACATACACCCAAATAGGCTACCTTTTTATTGGGCGTAGCTTTGAAGCGAAACTGCATTTTCAGGTAAGGAACTGATGTTTAACAAGATTCTTGTTGCAAATAGAGGCGAAATCGCCGTTCGAGCCTTTCGTGCTGCCTATGAACTTGGTGCCCGCACCGTGGCAGTTTTTCCTTACGAGGATCGAAATTCTACCCACCGCCAGAAAGCTGATGAGGCTTATCAAATTGGCGAAGTTGGGCATCCTGTTCGCGCATACCTAGATGTTGCAGAAATCATTAGAGTCGCCAAAGAATGTGGCGCAGATGCAATTTATCCAGGCTATGGATTTCTATCTGAGAATCCAGAGCTTGCTAAAGCAGCAAGAGAAAACGGCATTGCCTTTATCGGACCTAAGTCTGAGATTCTTGAGCTTGCCGGAAACAAAGTAAACGCAATTGCCGCCGCAGCCAGAGCCGGTGTCCCGGTACTGAAATCCTCAAGCTCCTCGGCTGACGCGAAAGAATTGCTCAAAGCTGCCAAGGAAATTGGCTTCCCACTATTTGTAAAGGCAGTAGCCGGTGGCGGTGGTCGCGGCATGCGCCGCGTGGCTCAAGAGTCAGAACTAGCTCAAGCAATCACCGAAGCCTCCCGCGAGGCCGAAAGTGCCTTTGGAGACCCAAGGGTTTTTCTAGAGCAGGCAGTGCTTAGGCCTAGGCACATTGAAGTTCAGATTCTGGCCGACGGGCAAGGAAACGTGGTTCACCTATTTGAACGCGATTGCTCAATCCAGCGCAGAAATCAAAAAGTAGTCGAAATAGCTCCGGCCCCAAACATCGACGAGACCTTGCGCCAGCAGCTCTATAAAGATGCAGTGAACTTCGCAAAGGAGCTCGGTTACGAGAACGCGGGAACGGTCGAGTTCCTGGTGGATACCGTGGGCCCAAACAAAGGCAAGCATGTCTTTATTGAGATGAACCCGAGAATCCAGGTGGAGCACACCGTGACCGAGGAAATCACCGATATTGACCTAGTGCAGTCGCAAATGCGGATTGCTGCTGGGGAGTCTTTGGCGGATTTGGGGCTAACCCAAGAAAAGATCACCATGCACGGTTTTGCCCTCCAGTGCCGGATAACCACCGAAGACCCAGCGGCAAATTTCAGACCTGACACCGGAAAGATAACCACCTACCGCTCTCCAGGAGGAGCCGGAATCAGGCTCGATGGTGGAACAGTTTCAACTGGAGCTGAGATCTCTCCACACTTTGATTCGATGCTCGTAAAGCTAATTGCTCGCGGAAAAAGCTTTGAAGCGGCAGTTATGCGAGCACGTCGTGCTCTAGCGGAATTTAGAATTCGGGGAGTCTCGACGAACGTGTCATTTCTGCAAGCAGTGCTTGCAGACCCAGAGTTCTCCTCGGGAGACCTCAGTACATCCTTTATAGATGAGCGACCTCAACTTTTCCTAACCAGGCCATCTCAGGACCGCGGAACAAAGCTGTTGCAGTGGCTAGCCGAGACAACAGTGAACCAGCCAAATGGCCCTCGCTTGAACTACGCAAACCCAGCACTAAAACTTCCCGATGTTGACCTAAGCGTTCCGGCCCCAGCCGGTTCTAGGCAGCGGCTGTTGGAGCTTGGACCCAAGGGCTTTGCTAAAGCGCTTCGTGAGCAAAAGCAAGTGGCTATAACGGATACCACTTTTAGAGATGCCCACCAGTCGCTTCTGGCTACCCGAGTAAGAACTCGAGACCTAGTTCAGGTTGCACCGCACGTTGCGCGAATTACCCCTGAACTTTTGTCAGTGGAAGCTTGGGGAGGAGCTACCTACGATGTTGCGCTGCGCTTTTTGGCAGAGGATCCTTGGGAAAGACTCGAAGCTCTTCGCGCGGCAATGCCAAACCTTTGCATTCAAATGCTGCTTCGCGGAAGAAACACGGTTGGCTACACCCCATATCCAGAAGCTGTGACGAAGGCGTTCGTTCAAGAAGCCACCGCAAGCGGAGTGGACATATTCCGCATCTTCGATGCGCTAAACGATGTTGAGCAGATGCGTCCAGCTATTCAGGCTGTTCTAGATACTGGAACCGCGGTTGCTGAAGTTGGAATTTGCTACTCCGGAAACATGATCGACCCTAAGGAAGATCTCTACACACTGGATTACTACCTAAAGCTGGCAGAGAAGATTGTTGCAACCGGCGCGCACATCATCGCAATCAAGGACATGGCTGGACTATTGCGTCCAGAAGCTGCTAGACAGCTAGTTAGTGCACTGCGTGAAAGATTTGATCTTCCTGTTCACCTTCACACCCATGACACTGCCGGCGGACAGCTTGCAACCCTACTGGCAGCCATTGAAGCTGGGGTAGATGCAGTTGACGTAGCTAGCGCTCCGATGGCTGGAACAACTTCTCAGCCTTCTGCTTCATCTTTGATTGCCGCATTGGCAAATACCAAGCACGACTCCGGTATTGAGCTCTCGGCTTTTACGAAACTAGAGCCTTACTTCGAGGCTGTGAGAAAGATCTACGCTCCGTTTGAATCGGGCTTGCCTGGCCCAACCGGTCGGGTATACAAGCACGAGATTCCAGGCGGTCAGCTTTCGAATCTGAGACAGCAGGCTATCGCCTTAGGTCTGGGAGATCAGTTCGAGATGATCGAGGACATGTATGCAGCTGCCAACCAGATTCTCGGTCGGCCAACCAAAGTCACTCCGTCTTCAAAGGTTGTTGGCGATCTAGCTCTGCACTTAGTTGCTGTTGATGCCGACCCTGCTGATTTCGAGAACAATCCGCAGAACTACGATGTCCCTGATTCGGTTATTGGTTTTATGGCGGGAGAATTGGGCGATCTTCCAGGCGGTTGGCCAGAACCATTTAGAACCAAAGTGCTCAAAGGACGAGAGATAAAGTTCGGAATTGAGCCTGTTTCAGACCAAGATCTGGCACTGCTTGAGGGAAGTTCCCTTGATCGTCGAGCTACTCTAAACAGACTTTTGTTCCCAGCACCTTTCAAGGAATTTAGCAAGATGCGAGAAAACTATGGTCGCCTCGATCAAGTTGACACTATTGATTTTCTGTATGGGCTTGAGCAAGGTGTTGAGCACATGATCGAGCTTTCCAAGGGCCTTCGACTTTACATCGGTCTTGAGGCAATTGGAACGCCTGATGCCAAGGGCTTTAGAACTGTCATGACAACACTCAACGGGCAGCTACGTCCTGTGAACGTTAGAGATCGCAAGATCGTAAGCGATGTAATCGTTGCCGAAAAAGCTAATCCATCAAACTTAGGTCACGTTGCTGCTCCGTTCCAGGGAGTAGTGACACTAAAAACTGTTGTTGGCACCAGAGTCGAGCTGGGTCAAGCCGTTGCGAGCATTGAAGCTATGAAAATGGAGGCAACAGTTACTGCCAGCATCTCCGGAGTGGTCAAAAGACTGGCTATTCCAGCTACTCAAGCCGTAGAAGCTGGGGACTTAATCCTTGAAATAGAGGCCAGCTAGCAGCACCTTCTCAACTGCTTTAGAATAGGGCGAGTTGATTTTCCGGGGGCAAATTTAGGAGTTTTCTTGGCAAAGAAAAAAGAGACGCGCTTTGAAGAAGAGGGCAAGGGTCTTGGCGAAAGCGCACCCGATGTCAACCCAGCGAACTTCGAAGCATTCTCAGACTCAGACGCGAAGTCAGACGCCGAGGAAATTGACCTTTCTCCAGCAACTTCCTCAATTGCCGTTGTTGCCTCAACCGCTGCCGTAGTAGAAGCAGAACCAATTGCCAGCGAGATCGAAACAACCAAGTCCCGCTACTCCAGAAGAGACAGCCTGCGTGGTGAAGTCTTCGATGAGCCAGAACCTGCCGCGATGCTTACTGCCGATCGATTATTGGACGACTCAGCTAAGTTCCGCCCTTCACCTGAGTCAGGTTGGAGAAAGTTTGCCTACTACCTAACCCTCAAGCTTTGGAACCCAGGTGACTCACCTAAGGTCAAGGCTCGCAAAGCTATGGATGCCCGCATTGGTGCAGTGCTTGAAGGTGGAGCCAAGTTCATCCCGGTTCTTACTCGAAAGGGAGGAGTTGGTAAGACCACCATCTCTACTCTTCTAGGAATGGCTCTTGCACAGGTTCGTGAAGACCGCGTTATTGCAATTGATGCAAACCCAGACCGAGGAACATTGGCTGAGCGAGTAAGCAAATCAACCAGATTCACAGTTCGAGATGTTGTCAACCGTGCAGCAGCAATCGACGGTTTCTCAGAGTTTTCAAACATGGTCTCTAGAGACGAAACCAGGTTGGATGTTCTGGCATCCGATGCCGACCCAATGCTTTCAGAAGCTTTCAACGAAGGCGATTACAACGTAGTTGCCGACATGGCAGCTCGCTACTACTCGATTGTGATCACGGACTGTGGTACCGGAATTGTTCACTCCGTGATGCGTCCAACACTTCAGCGAGCTAGTTCCATCGTTATCGTCTCCGGTGGTTCGGTTGATGAGGCAAGACTTGCTTCTGAAACCCTGACTTGGCTCGAGGCCAATGGCTACGGCGAGCTAGTAAGAAACTCAGTAGTGGCTTTGAACACGGCAACCCAAGCAACACTTTTGGTCAAGCTTGATGAAATTGAGCAGCACTTCAAAACTCGTGTTCGCTCAGTCATTCGTATTCCTTACGACCCTGCTCTTGCAGCTGGTTCTGTAATCAAATTCAACGAACTGAAAAAGCAGACCAGAGACGCTGCGCGCGATCTTGCTGCCGAAGTAATCGGTTCAATCGTCACACCTCTTTAGCAGCAAATGGCGGTACGCGAGATCCGGTTGTTCGGAGACCCAATTCTCAAAACCGTCTCTCAACCAATCACCGAAATTACCGATTCCGTTCGTTCGCTTGTTGTCGATCTAGAGCAGACCACCGCAATCACGGGCCGAGCCGGGGTAGCTGCCAATCAAATAGGGGTCAGTCTTCGAGCGTTCGGTTATCACGTCCAGGGCGTTGTTGGGCACTTTATCAACCCTGAAATCATTGAGCAATCAGGCGAGCTAATTGAACTTGATGAAGGCTGCCTATCACTGCCGGAGATCTGGAGCAAAACCCCTAGGTACCCAAAAGTAGTTATGCGTGGTCAGAAAGTAACTGGCGAAATTGTTCAGTTGGAGGCAGAAGGGTTACTTGCTCAGGTATTTCAGCACGAGGTCGACCACTTGAATGGACTGGTTTACCTCGACCGACTTGAAGGTGCGGCGCGCAAAGTGTGCATGGCAGCACTTCGCGAGACCACATGGTTTATGCGCAACTAATCCTGAATCTTTAGCGCTTCTGATGTAGTTGGGGCTCCGCCGTATATCTCATCGATAACTGGTGCAAAATCTCTAGTCACTGCCTCACGCTTGATTTTTAGCGAAGGTGTCAAGTGGCCCGATTCCTCAGACAGCTCACTTTCAATAACGGCAAACTTCTTGATGCCCTCAGCGTTAGATACGGTTGAATTGACCTCATCGATTTTCCGCTGAAGCTCAGCTAGAACCACTGGGTTTTTAGCTGCCTGAGCCAAGGTCAAATCAGCCTTCTGGCCGTTGTTGCCTAGCCAGACCGGAAGCATTTCTGGGTCAAGCGAAATCAGCACTGAAACAAACTGGCGCTGATCACCAATTACTACCGCTTGGCCAATAATCGGGCTAGCTCGAAGTGGATCTTCGAGGGCAGTCGGGGCAACATTCTTTCCTCCCGATGTAACAATTAGCTCTTTCTTACGGCCAGTGATTGAGATGAATCCTTGATCGTCGAGCTCGCCGATGTCTCCAGTTCTAAACCATCCGTCCTGGATGGATGCCTTGGTGGCTTCTGGATTCTTCCAGTAGCCACGAAGCACGTTGGAGCCCTTTAGCAGAATTTCGCCGTCATCAGCAATCTTTACTGCACAGCCTGGCAACACTCGACCCACTTTGCCGATTTGAGCATCGCTTGGCCGACCAATCATCGCCGGTGCTGAAGTTTCTGTTAGGCCATAGCCTTCAAGAACAACAAGTCCAATCGAGCGGAAAAAGTGCCCAAGGCGCTCACCTAGGGGAGCTCCACCCGAAACTGCATACTTTACATTGCCGCCCATAGCGGCGCGAAGTTTCTTGTAGACGAGTGCATCAAAGACCTTGTGCTGAAGCTTAAGTCCAAGCGATGGCCCTTTCTTTGTGTCTTGGGATCTTGAGTAGTCGATGGCAACCTGAACGGCCTTGCGGAAAATGTTTCCTTTACCGCCTGCTTCTGCTTTCTGCTCGGCAGAGTTATAGACCTTTTCAAATACCCTTGGCACTGCCAATAGGAAGTGTGGCTTGAATGACTGCATGCCGGCAGCCACACTCTTGGTGTCTGGCTGGTGGCCAACCCGGATTCCTCCGTAGACGCAGAGAATCGAAATGAACCTGGCGTATACGTGGGCCAGAGGAAGAAACAGCAGTGTGGCGTTTCCTTCCTTTACAACCTCAGGAAGTTCCAGTTGTGAGTTTTTTGAAAGATCTACAAATCCTCGGTGCAAAAGCTCGCATCCCTTTGGCTTTCCTGTTGTGCCCGAGGTGTAGATGATGGTTGCAAGATCATCAAGACCTCGAGAG
This sequence comes from Rhodoluna sp., assembly GCA_044378505.1. Lineage (GTDB taxonomy): Bacteria > Actinomycetota > Actinomycetes > Actinomycetales > Microbacteriaceae > Rhodoluna. The sequence continues at coordinate 10,294 of JBILXL010000029.1, forward strand.
GTGCGGGCTTTTTCGACTTGGTCTTCACCAACAGACTTGCCCAAGCCCACGAGTTTGAATAGCGAATCATCATCCAGCCTCCAAAGCTGCTTGACAAGTGGGGTGTTGGACTTGATCTTTTCGAATCTGTCTTGGTGGTCCTTAGTCTCTACAATCAAAGCCACAGCTTCGGAATCTGCCAGCACCCACTCAATTTGGGCTGGTGCACTGGTTTCATAGATTGGAACCGAAACTGCGCCTGCGAACCAGAGTGCGAAGTCGATTAAGGCCCACTCGTAGCGTGTGCGGCTCATTAGGGCTACTGCGTCCCCTGGCTTGATTCCCGATGCGATGAATCCTCGCGCTAAGTCTTGAACTTGCTCGAGAAATGCCTGAGCACTCACATCGCGCCAGGTGCCGGGGGTGTCTTCAATCCCAAAAAGAGCTATGCCGGGAGTTTTCTTAACTCGCTGAATCAGCAGATCGGTGATGTTTTCGGTGCTTGGGGTCGTAACCAAGCTTGGTAGCTCATAGGATCTCATCTTTGACTCCCTTATCTCGCGATTTTCCATAACTATAGCCAATAGGCAGCTCTCAGGCATCGAATTTGCCCTTATAAAGGGCGGCATAGGCGAGGTAAACTCGATACTTAGCTTGTTTTCCGACAATTCTTGATAGGGCTTTGATGCACGCGGTTGGCATAGACATCGGTGGTACCAAAATCGCCGGGGCGCTGGTCGACGAATCCGGAGTCATAGTCAAAGAGCTTCGCATTCCTTCTCCAATCGATGATTCGAACCAAATGATTGAAGCCATCGGTTCAGTTATTGATCAACTAACCGGCCATAGCCAAGTAATCGGAGTGGGAGTGGCTGCAGCAGGATTTCTAAGCGCTGACCGCGAGATTATGTACCACGCGCCGAATATCGCAGCCTGGCGTAATGAACCTTTGAAATCACGCATCGAGAGCAAGACTTCTTATCCTGTCCTGTTGGAAAATGACGCCAACGCTGCGGGATGGGCTGAATTTAGGTTTGGTGCTGGCAGGGACGTTCAGAGCATGATCATGCTCACCATCGGAACTGGAGTTGGCGGGGCAATTATTTCAGACGGCAGATTGCTCAAGGGCGGCTTTGGTATCGGCGGCGAACTAGGCCACGTTCTATCAGTTCCGGGCGGACGAGTCTGTGGCTGCGGGCTACAGGGATGTCTTGAAACCTACGCCTCCGGCACTGCTTTGCTTCAGGCGGCTAGAAAGCTTGCTTCATCCGATTCACCTAAGGGCCAAAGGCTCAAGGAACTTGCTTCTGCTGAAGGTGAGCTAAGTGGCGAGATGGTATATCAAGCGATTGTGGAAAATGATCCTGGAGCCAGTGAGTTGATTGTTGAACTAGGAAATCACCTGGGCACGGCGCTAGGGTCAGTTTTTGTTCCGGTGTTAGATCCAGAACTAGCCGTCATTGGTGGCGGGGTTAGTGCCGTGGGGGACAAGCTGATGGACCCGATCCGGAAATCTTTTGGGAAGTCATTGCCAGCTAAGGGTTATCGCCCA
>JBILXL010000031.1:0-10597 GCA_044378505.1 Rhodoluna sp.
CCGGGAATCCCGCAAACATTGAACTGGTGAACAGGGGATTCGCTCGAGTCCAAGATCAAGGCTCTCAGTTGGTCACGCTTGCACTAGCCGCAGCCCCAGTTGAAGTAGCTGACGATAACTGGCTTGATATGTGCGCTGGGCCAGGCGGCAAAGCAGCCATCCTTGCCGCCATGTCTTTAGAGTCAGGTCAGAGATTTGTCTCTAATGAGGTTTCGGATCACAGGGCGAAGCTCGTGATCAACGCTCTTAAGCCGCTGGGCGATTTTGAAGTAATGACTTCAGACGGACGAAGTCTTGGACAAGGGGCACAAAAGTTCTCAAGAATCTTGCTTGATGCTCCCTGCACAGGTCTTGGCGCTCTTAGGCGTAGACCTGAATCGAGGTGGCGAAGAAGGCCCGATGATTTAGTTGATCTAGTGAAGCTGCAACGTGAATTGATTCAAAGCGCCTGGGACGCGCTAGAACCCGGAGGGGTTTTGGGGTACGTGACTTGTTCTCCCCATCTTTCTGAGACAACCGGACAAGTAGCTTGGGCCGAAGGAAGATTCAAGGGACAACTTGAGTTACTCAATGCCAACGCGATTCTCAATTCAATTAGTCAATCTCTTAATTTAGATGAATCTCTTCGCACCGCACAACTTTGGCCTCATGTTCATGGCACAGATGCTATGTTTCTTGCTTTATTGCGTAAGTCGATAAACTGATCTCATGAAGGCCCGAATAGCCCCTAGTATTCTGAGTGCTGATTTTGCGAATCTCGAAGCCGAACTTGCATCAATTAGCCACGCGGATCTGATCCACGTAGACGTCATGGATGGGCACTTCGTGCCGAACCTGACACTTGGAGTTCCCGTTGTCAAGAGAATCTCAGAGGTCACAAGCGTTCCGCTGGATGTTCACTTGATGATTGAGGCACCTGAGAAATGGGTCAGTCAGTATGCGCAGTACGCGGGTTCGGTGACTTTCCACTATGAGGCAGCTACTGATCCTAGATTGGCTATTTCGGAGATTCGCAAGGCTGGAGCAAAAGCAGCTATGTCGATTAAGCCCGGCACATCATTTTCTGAGGTATCTGAGCTTGTCGAGGATCTTGACATGCTGTTGATAATGACTGTTGAGCCTGGCTTTGGAGGCCAATCTCTAATTCAAAGCACAGTGCCTAAGGTCACGGAGGCTTTTGATTTCGCCACCAGTAAAGGCTTGAAACTTTCAATTCAGGTCGACGGGGGAGTCACTGCGCACAACATCGCAGAACTTGCTAGTGCTGGAGCGGATACTTTTGTGGCTGGCACTGCAGTGTTTCAAGCCCCTAATCGAAACTTTGAGATTGACCGGCTCAGGTCCCTTGCCATTACGCTTTAAGGCATGACCACTTTTTACCAACTTTTTGAAACTCTTAGCGACCGTTCTGTTTCGATGCCTGAAGGTTCGCGCACAGCTGAGCTTTTAGCTATGGGCACCCACGCTATTGGTAAGAAAATTGTCGAAGAAGCTTCAGAAGTTTGGATGGCTGCTGAACACGAAAGTAAGCAGGCTACAACTAGCGAGATTGCTCAGTTGATTTACCACTTACAGGTGCTCATGATCGATAGGGGCATATCTATGGAAGAGCTTGAAGGGGAACTTTAGATGCTACGCGTAGCAGTACCGAATAAGGGAGTGCTTTCAGAGGCGGCCATTAGCATGCTGAAAGAAGCAGGCTATGTAGTTCGCAGAGACCCCAAAGATTTGCATGTTATCGACAAAACCGCAGGAATAGAATTTTTCTATCTAAGACCAAGAGATATAGCCACTTACGTCGGTTCTGGTTCGTTAGATGCTGGTTTTACCGGAATGGATCTATTGGTTGACTCTCAATCGAGTGCCAAGTCAATTGCGTCTCTAGGTTTTGGAGCGTCAACACTTCGGTTCGCCGGTCCCATCGGAAGGTTTCTAGACGTCGCCGAACTAGAAGGGCGTTCGGTAGCTACCGCATATCCAAATTTGGTCAAGAACTATCTCCAGACAAAAGGCGTCAATGCAAAAGTTATAACTCTTGACGGTGCTGTGGAGGTCGCGGTTCGTCTTGGTGTCGCGGAAGCTGTAGCCGATGTTGTCTCTACTGGAAGCACATTGCGACAAGCAGGACTAGAGGTTTTCGGCCCAGTTATCCTAGAAAGCGAAGCCCAGTTGATTGTGGCGCTTGGTAAAGACTCGGCTTGCGAAGGCCTACTTCAAAGACTTGAAGGCGTTCGAGTAGCGAGGGAGTACGTGATTTTTGATTACGACTGCCCAATTGATTTAGTTGAGGCGGCTTCAAAGGTGACCCCTGGTATTGAGTCTCCAACTATTTCTCCACTAAGGGATCAAAACTGGGTTGCAATACGCTCTCTAGTCAAGGCAGCCGAAACAAACGAAAAGATGGACGAGCTTTACAAACTCGGAGCTAGGGCTATTTTAGTTAGCGCTATCCATGCCGCGAGAATCTAATGCCTTTGACAACGAGGATCATTCCCTGTCTTGACGTTGCCGGAGGTCGGGTAGTAAAAGGAGTGAACTTCGCAAATCTTGTTGATGCCGGAGATCCTGTTGAACTTGCCTACAGATACTACCTAGAAGGTGCCGACGAGATAACTTTCCTGGATGTCAACGCGTCTAAAGAGGGCAGGGGAGCAGTTCTCGACCTTGTTCGAAGAACTGCAGAAAAAGTTTTCATCCCGCTAACAGTGGGCGGGGGTATCCGATCAGTTGATGATGTGTCGGCTGCTTTAGAGGCAGGTGCCGATAAAGTCTCGATTGCCTCAGCCGCAGTTTCAAGACCAAATCTTATCTCTGAGGTTTCGAATCAGTTTGGGTCACAGGTACTAGTGGTTTCACTTGATCTGAAGCGTAAAGATTCAATGGCAAGCGGTTACACCGTCACAAGTCACGGAGGTAGCGTTGACGAGAACATTGACGCAGTCAGTTGGATAAATCAGGTTCAGGAGCTAGGTGCTGGGGAGTTGTTGGTTAACAGTATTGATGCCGATGGAACCGGTCAGGGTTTTGACCTACCTCTTCTAGAGAAGGTTTTATCCGTTGCACGTGTTCCTGTAATTGCATCAGGCGGCGCAGGGTCCATTAAAGATTTTGTGGTAGCCGCAGAAAGCGGAGTCGATGCAATTCTCGCCGCCTCAGTTTTTCATCGCGAGATTGTATCCATTTCCCAAGTGAAGACACATCTGGCTGTTGCTGGAGTCTTGGTTAGGGAAATGGCATGAAGATTGGGGATTTGAAGTTTGACAGTGCCGGATTAATTCCGGCGGTCGTACAGAGCGTTTCTGATAACAAAGTACTGATGGTGGCCTACATGTCTCTAGAGAGCCTCGAGCTTTCCCTAGCTTTAGGGCAGACACATTTTTTCTCCCGGTCTCGAGGACAGCTGTGGCACAAGGGGGCGACTTCAGGAAACACTCAAAACATAGTTTCTATACTCTCGGACTGCGACGGCGATTCGCTTCTCGTGCTTGTTGAAGCAGATGGTGCGGCTTGCCACACGGGTGAGCGCAGCTGTTTTGACAATTACGAACCACTGGAGCAAAAGTGATTTCGAAAAGTGAGTTCTTAGAGCTGGCCAAGTCCTATCAGGTAATCCCGATTGTGGACTCGGTGTTTTCTGGCACAGAAACACCATTGACAATCTTTGAAAAATTGGCCTCTTCTAAGCCGGGCAGTTTCTTGCTGGAATCTGCCGAAGCAGGAGTTTGGTCAAGGTATAGCTTCATCGGGGTAGAAAACTATGGGTTCCTGGTCTCTTCAGATGGCGCCGTGAAATGGAAAGCCCTTGAAGCCCACTCGCCAGTGCCTTTCGATGGCAAAAGCCTCGATGGGCTGTCGGAGCTTGAAGCGTTGGAGCTTATGCAAGGCAGCTGGAAGGCGGCTACTGTTGCCGGACTTCCACCGTTAGTTTCTGGCTTAGTCGGACTTTTAGGTTGGGACACAGTCCATCAGATTGAGCGACTTGGGTCTAGTAAATCCAAGGAACTTAAAGTCCCTGACATGGCTATGGCCATCATCAGAGACTTGGTTGTTGTTGATCACCAGGAATCCACTCTCAAGCTGGTTTCGAACGCCTACTTGGGGCAAGGTCGAAATCCTGAATCCGAATATGAGTTTGCTATTGAACGAATTAGTGAGATGAAGAACCAGTTGTTGAAACCAACTGTGCCATTCATCGCAGATGTGAACTTGCAGATTGAACCCGACTTTTCTCGCCGGACAAGTGATTTTGAGCTCTTCGAACTTGTGAACAAAGCCAAAGAGCATGTAGTTGTTGGGGATGTTTTCCAAGTTGTGATCTCCCAGCGCTTTGATACCAAGGTTTCCGCGACACCATTGGATGTGTATCGGATGCTAAGGGCAATCAATCCAAGTCCCTACATGTACCTACTCAATTTCTTTGATGAGGATGGACCTTTTTCCGTGGTTGGTTCTTCACCTGAGGCGTTGGTTCGAGTAAAGGCCGGTTCAGCAGTGCTTCATCCGATTGCCGGATCAAGGCCCCGTGGGACAGACGTCGAAGCCGACACTGCCCTTGCGGAGGAACTGCTTGCTGACGCGAAGGAGAAAGCCGAGCACCTGATGCTCGTTGACCTTGCAAGAAACGATCTACTAAAAGTCTGCGATGCAAGCTCAGTGAATGTCACGGAGTTTATGACCGTTGAGCGGTATAGCCACATCATGCATCTTGTTTCAACTGTGGAAGGTGTTCTTAGGGAAGGAGTGTCTGCCGTTGACGTGGTGCGAGCAACATTCCCCGCTGGTACATTATCTGGCGCCCCCAAACCACGTGCTTTGGAAATCATCGAACAGCTCGAGCCAACCAATAGAGGATTATTCGGGGGAGTAGTTGGTTACTTTGATTTCGCGGGAAATGCCGATCTTGCGATTGCCATTCGAACAGCCGTTATTCGAAATGGGGTTGCTCACGTGCAAGCAGGGGCTGGAATTGTATTGGACAGTGTTCCAGAACTTGAGAATCAAGAGACCCTAAACAAGGCCTCCGCGCCGTTGAGGGCTATTCAAGCGGCCAACACCATGAAGAGACATCAGCTATGAGTTCAAAGCGTGTCACAATCGCATGGCTTACAAGCATTCTGCTGTTAGTTGTTTTTGCTGGCCTCAGTTGGCTTGAACTTGAACTTACTCCAGAAGCGGGTGCGCAAACCTTTGCGATCTCTGGATATCAAGTGTTTCCAATAATCTCGGCACTGTTGCTACTCCAGGGAACTGCCTTGCTCTCTTCTGTCTTGACACCGGTAGCTGTGGGCAAGGCAATTGCGGGATTGATGGCGCCGATTATGCTCGCGCACGGATTCTATGTTGTAGTGGGTTTGCAGTTGAATTTGCAGAATGCAGTTGCGGTTCAGATCAGTGAAATCACAGGCGTTGCTGGAATTGCAAGCCAGGCTGAGTTCGTCGAATTTGCTGGGGATACTTATCTATGGATTGGTTACCTACTTTCGATAGTCGTGAACCTGGCTGTTTTGCTAACAAAGGCCGTTTCAAAAGCTCAGTGGTCTAAAACAAGACCAAACAGGGATGAAATCACGGACGAGCTAGATCTGTGGGAGACACAGAAGTAGCAATTCATTTGGTAAAGTACTAGGCAAGAGGAGATTTTATGTCTGAGAACCACATCGAGCCAGGCCACGGGGATTCCGTAGCAGCATGGACCACAGTGATCATCGTCATTGTCGCTTTTGCGTTTGGCACTCTATTTTTCTGGTTGAACATCCCCGTATTGGTTTGGGGCTCAGCAGCCCTCGCAGTTGCAGGGGTGGGAACAGGCATCTTCCTCAAGAAAGCTGGCTACGGGGTCGGCGGATCAAAGTCTAAGCACTAAGTGCTTCAGTCACTTTACGCGGGTGCCATTGCCGACGCTAAGACCCGTCAAGAATCAGTCTCACTTTCCGAGGTTGAACAGTTAGCTTCGAAAGCCAAACCAGCGCTAGATGCAATCGCTCATTTGGGTTCGGGGGAGTTTGTTAGGGTCATCGCAGAGATAAAGCGCGCGAGTCCATCTAAGGGACACCTGGCAACTATTGCTGATCCCGGCGCACTAGCTAGTGTTTATGAATCAGCGGGAGCTTCGGCAATTAGTGTTTTGACTGAACAGAGGTCCTTTCTTGGCAGCCTGCAGGATTTTGATAAGGTTCGTGCTTCGGTATCGCTGCCGCTACTGCGTAAGGATTTCATAGCCAACGAGTATCAAGTGTTTGAAGCGCGTGCTCACGGGGCGGACATCGTTCTTCTTATCGCAGCAGGACTTGATCCTGCCGACCTAATAAGTCTCAAGGCACTGATTGAATCTCTTGGGATGACCGCCTTTATTGAAACTCACAATCGAGACGAAGTGAAATTCGCCGCATCAATTGGTGCCAAGCTAGTGGGAGTTAATGCTCGAGACCTCACAACATTCGAGACCGATCGAAACCTATTTGAGCAACTAGTTGACATTCTCCCTGGAGAATGCATCAAGGTTGCCGAGTCGGCTGTTCGTGGAGTGGCGGATGTCGAGGCATACGCTGCCGCCGGCGCGGACTGTGTCCTGGTTGGAGAGTCGCTGGTCACCGGGGATGCCGAGAATTTGGTCAGGGCTTTTTCTAGAATTGCCAAGGCTTAGACTTTTAGGATGGCGCAGAAACTCTCAGAGCAAGTTGGCCCCTACTTCGGGGACTTCGGTGGCAGATTCGTGCCTGAATCACTCATCGGTGCTTTGGATGAGCTAGACGCAACCTATCAACATGCCAAATCTGACCCCTCATTTATTGCTGAGCTTGCAAACTTACACAAGACCTACACGGGCAGGCCCTCGATAATCACGGAAGCACCGAAGTTTGCGGCTTCCATCGGGGAAATCAGAGTATTTCTAAAGCGAGAAGACCTCAATCACACCGGCTCGCACAAGATCAACAACGTCCTTGGACAAGCACTGCTGGCAAAGCGCATGGGGAAAACCAGAATCATTGCCGAGACTGGTGCCGGTCAGCACGGAGTAGCAAGCGCAACTGCCGCTGCATTGCTCGGGTTGGACTGTGTTGTCTACATGGGGGAGGTCGATACTATTCGCCAGGCCTTGAATGTGGCGCGTATGAGATTACTTGGAGCTGAAGTTATTCCAGTGGTGACTGGTTCTAGAACTCTCAAAGATGCCATCAATGAGGCTCTGCGCGACTGGGTTGCGAATGTTGAGAACACTCACTACTTACTTGGTACCGTTGCCGGCCCACATCCTTTTCCAACTATGGTTAGAGACTTCCACTCGGTAATTGGTATCGAAGCTCGCCAGCAGATGCTCGATCAGTTCGGTTCCTTGCCAGATGTTGTGGCCGCTTGCGTCGGTGGTGGCTCAAATGCAATCGGGATTTTTCATGCATTCCTTGATGATCAGAACATAAGGCTTGTTGGAATGGAGGCCGCAGGAGACGGTGTTGAAACACTTCGTCACGCGGCAACGCTCAGCATGGGTCGTCCTGGGGTCCTACATGGCGCTAAGAGTTATCTACTTCAGGATGAAGATGGTCAAACATTGGAATCGCACTCAATTTCTGCAGGGCTCGATTACCCAGGAGTAGGCCCTGAACATTCATGGCTCAAAGACATCGGGAGAGCCGAATACATCCCAATCACTGACACTGAGGCTATGGCAGCGCTGAAGTTACTCAGCCAGACTGAGGGAATCATTCCAGCGATTGAGACTGCCCATGCTTTAGCTGGGGTTGAGAAACTAATGCCTTCACTTAAGCCTGGTGCAAAAATCTTGATAAACCTCAGCGGTCGTGGCGACAAGGACATGGAAACCGCAGCAAAATACTTCGGGCTGATCTGATGAGTACCACCGAGCAGACTCTTAGAGCAAATCGCCAAAACGGTGGCTCACTAATTGGCTATTTTCCTTTGGGCTACCCGAGTTTGGAAGAATCAGTCGAAGCCGCAGTTGCTATGTGTGAAGCAGGTTGTGACGTGCTCGAACTTGGTATCCCGTATAGCGACCCTGTAATGGATGGTCTAGTAATCCAGGAGGCCACAGAAACGGCATTGGCTAATGGCTTTAAGCTCAAGGACACTTTCGCGGCCGTTAAAGCTGTCACATCGAGGGTGGACACCCCAGTATTGGTGATGACTTACTGGAATCCGGTTATGCAATATGGGGAAGCGCGCTTTGCCAAGGACCTAGCTGATTCTGGGGCAGCGGGAGCTATCACCCCAGATCTGATTCCCGATGAGGCAGGCAGTTGGATTAGCGCAACTGATGCTCATGGATTGGATCGAGTATTTCTGGCCACGCCGACTTCTACAGGCAAAAGAACCCAACGAGCGTGTGATAGCTCGAAAGGCTTCGTGTATGCCGTGTCTACCATGGGTATAACCGGAGCAAGAGATGACCTTGATCAGAAAGCCAAAAAGGTTGTATCGGAAGTCAGGACTCAATCACCTGAGTCAATGACAGCAGTGGGTATTGGTGTTTCAACCGCATCTCAGGTCCGAGAAATCAATGGCTACGCCGATGGTGCCATCGTTGGATCAGCTTTCGTGCGCGCTTACCAACAAGGAGGTATCGAAGCACTTCGTGCCAAGGTATCCGAACTAGCAAAGGGAAAAACTAAATGAAGAGCTTCATCCTCTTATCAATTCCTTCACCAGACGTGAGCTACATTGAGCTGGGTCCATTGAGGATTCATTTCTATGCGATGTTCATCCTTGCTGGAATCATTCTTGCCCTGATTTTGACCGAGTCAAGGTTGCGTTCAAGAGGTGCAGAGTCTGGAATTGCACTAGATATTTCCCTATGGGCTATTCCGCTTGGAATTCTCGGTGGTCGATTTTTTCATGTGGTGACCCACCCGAATGATTACTTCTTTCCTGGCGCCGATTTGCTTGCGGTCTTCAGGATATGGGAAGGCGGGCTTGCTATTTATGGAGCGTTGATTTTTGGTTCCATAGGAGCTGCTATAGGAGCTCGCGCTGCCGGGATCAAGTTCACCTCATACCTGGACGCCGTTGCACCGGGAGTTTTACTTGCTCAAGCAGTTGGACGCTGGGGAAACTATTTCAATAACGAGCTTTTTGGTACTCCCACCGACCTGCCTTGGGGTCTTGAGATTTCCAGCAGCAATCCCGCTTATCCTGCAGGTCTTCCAGAGGGAGTTCTATTCCACCCGACTTTTCTTTATGAGTCGATCTGGTCTTTAGCTGGAGTTGCTCTATTGCTAGCCGCCGATCGAAAATACAATTTGCGCTGGGGAAAGATGATGGGTCTGTACCTGGTGTACTACTCGATCGGAAGAGTCTGGATTGAGGCTATTCGTATTGACCCGAGTGAAATCTTGCTAGGACTTCGAGTAAACATCTGGTCGGCCATCGCTGGCATTGCCCTAGGCTTGGCCATCATTGTGATCCAAGCCAAACGCCACCCAGGACTTGAAGACACTGTCTATAAGCCAGGCAAAGCGCCAGCGCTTCCTACCCCAGTAGTTGAGGATAAGCCAGTAGCTGAGGCACAAACTGGCGAATCTGATGCTCCAAACGACGAGGGCAATAAGCTAGTATCGGATAAGTAGCCCCACAGGGCCCCAAATGGCATCAAAAGTGCCTTTCTTCCAGTTTTCTAAATAACTGTCGTACGGGCCAGCGTTGTCCCTTCAATATTCTCGATTGGAGTGATGCATGCCTGCCGTTTCCCCGTTTGAACGCTTTGGCACTTTTCCGCGCTCTGGTCTTTACAAGCAAGAATCCGAGAAGGACGCTTGCGGTTTGGCTATGGTTGCCACCCTTAGGGGAACCGCTGGTTATGACATCATCGAAACCGCGCTAAATGCACTCCGCAATCTAGAGCACCGCGGCGCTGTTGGTTCTGATGCTGGAACCGGTGACGGGGCAGGGATCTTGCTGCAGGTGCCTGACGCTTTCTTTAGAGACGAACTAAAACTTCCGCTTCCCGCTCCAGGCGAATTTGGCGTGGGTCTTGTATTCGAATCAACGGATGCAGGCGAGCGAAGTTTAGAGCGAGAGAAGTTCGCAAAGATTGCCTCACAGGAAAAACTAACTGTTCTGCAGTGGCGAGATGTACCAACAAACCCAGATGTTTTGGGCGATCTAGCAAAAGCCGCCATGCCATTTATCAGTCAAGTCTTTGTTGAGAGCACCTCCGGTGCGAGAGAACTTGACCTTGAACGTGCGCTATTTAGGCTCCGCAAGCGCAGCGAGCGTGAGATCGGGTTGTACCACCCATCACTTTCCGCCAAGACCATCGTCTACAAGGGCATGGTCACTACTTTGCAACTTGAGCCATTCTTCCCAGATCTAAGCAATCGCTCGATGGTTTCAAGTCTTGCACTGGTGCACTCAAGGTTTTCAACCAACACTTTTCCTTCCTGGCCGCTTGCGCATCCTTATCGAATGATTGCCCATAACGGTGAGATAAATACAGTTCGTGGCAATCGAAACTGGATGCGAGCTCGTGAGGCGCAACTTCAGTCAGAACTTCTAGGCGACATCGAATCTCTAAAGCCAGTCATCACCCCTGGAGCTAGTGACAGCGCTTCTTTCGATGAGGTAGTTGAGCTGTTATACCTTG
>JBILXL010000117.1:0-3341 GCA_044378505.1 Rhodoluna sp.
TTTGACGCCGAGCCGGATGAGCAGCCGGTAGCTCAAGTTGGAAGAACCAATCGAACCTATAAGCTTCCAGATCAGTCGCTGCTGGGTGCTGGAACAGTTCCAAAGCTCCGCTCTGAAATAACCGATGAGGTTGTTGCCTCCATCAGCGCGGTATTCAACGAGTTTGACATTGAAGCTACCGTGACTGGTTTTTCCAGGGGACCCACTGTGACAAGGTACGAAGTCGAACTCGCAGCCGGAGTAAAGGTTGAGGCAGTAACTCGCTTGGCAAGCAACATCTCTTACGCAGTAGCTTCCAATGAGGTTCGCATTTTAGCGCCAATCCCAGGCAAGAGCGCAATTGGTATTGAGATTCCAAACACCGATCGTGAGACCGTGTCGTTAGGGGATGTTCTAAGGTCGCAAAATGCTAAGTTGTCTCAGCACCCGCTAACCATCGGTATCGGAAAAGATGTCGAGGGTGGCTTCGTAGTTGCAAACTTGGCAAAGATGCCACACCTTTTGGTCGCCGGTGCAACCGGCGCCGGTAAATCCAGCTTCGTAAACGCAATGATTACTTCTATTTTGATGCGCGCAAAACCTGCCGAAGTAAGGCTGGTATTGATCGACCCGAAACGAGTGGAGCTAGCGGCCTATCAGGGTGTTCCACATTTGATTACTCCAATCATCACTAACCCAAAGAAAGCTGCAGAGGCGCTTCAGTGGGTAGTGAAAGAAATGGATATGCGTTACGACGATCTAGCATCCTTTGGCTTCAAGCACATCGATGATTTCAATCGGGCCGTCGTAGCTGGGGAACTTTCAGTTCCCGAGAGCTCGACCAGAAAGCTTCAGCCCTACCCTTATTTGTTGGTAGTTGTTGACGAGCTTGCGGATTTGATGATTGTGGCACCGCGAGACGTTGAGGATTCAATTGTTCGAATCACTCAGCTAGCTCGTGCCTCCGGTATCCACTTGGTTCTTGCTACCCAGCGCCCATCGGTTGATGTTGTCACCGGTTTGATTAAGGCCAACGTTCCTTCCAGGCTTGCTTTCTCAGTTTCTTCCCTGACTGACTCTCGCGTGATCTTGGATCAGCCGGGTGCTGAAAAACTAGTTGGTCAAGGAGATGCCTTGTTTTCCCCGATGGGAACTAACAAGCCAATCCGTGTTCAGGGTGCCTGGGTCGGAGAGGCAGAGCTTCATGCCGTGGTGTCGCACGTCAAGCAACAGATGGAACCTGAATACCGAAGCGATGTTGCAGCCACAGTGACTGCCAAGGTTGTCGATGCCGACATCGGTGATGATCTAGAAGTGCTGCTGCAGGCAACCGAATTGATTGTGAATTCGCAATTTGGTTCGACCTCGATGCTGCAAAGAAAACTCCGGGTGGGCTTTGCTAAGGCTGGTCGCCTGATGGATCTTTTGGAATCTAGAAACATCGTTGGGCCATCCGAAGGCTCGAAGGCCAGGGATGTGCTGGTAAAGCCTGACGAGCTAGCGAGCGTTTTGGGTCAGCTTCGAGGAGATGTCCCGCAAACTATGGCGGTAGATTCTGGTGTTATCCGCACCCAGGGTGACGATGACGGCGATGAGGATGCGTGGCAGCTGACGGGCAGACCGTGAACCTACCAAATTCAATCACCGTAGCCCGAATAGCTCTAGCACCACTGTTTGTTTTTCTCCTTTTGATTTCTCCGGATCCAAACTCTTGGCAGCACTGGCTAGCAACTTTTGTCTTTGTGTTTGCAATTTCAACTGATGGAATCGATGGCGCGGTTGCTAGAAGAACTGGCAAAGTCACCAATCTTGGCAAAATTCTTGACCCAATCGCCGATAAGGCCCTTTTGGGAAGTGCGCTGGTAACACTTAGCTACCTTGGGGAAATTGACTGGTGGATTACCATCTTGATTCTTTCGCGAGAAATTGCAGTGACTTTGTATCGAGTGATGGTTGTAAAAAACAAAGTGATTGCGGCAGCCGGTTCTGGGAAGTTGAAGACGATTTTGCAAGGTATTGCAATTGGCGCGGTGCTTGCTCCATTTGAGGTTTGGGTGCCGTTCTGGAGTTTTGTTGAAGAAGGATTGATGCTGGTTGCTCTGGCTTCAACTTTGATTTCTGGCGTTCAGTTTTTTGTGGCGGCGATCAAGAAGTGAGCAGTGCAGAGCAGATTCTTGATCGACTTCGATCTAAGGGCAAAAAACTTGTGGTGGCGGAGTCTCTAACGGGTGGATTACTAACCGCAGAGTTTTCGAAAGTTGCTGGAGCATCTGATGTTTTGCTAACAGGAATAGTTGCCTACGAAACTTCTTTGAAGCATGAACTACTTGGAGTATCCAAGGCACTTCTTGAAAACCAAGGGGCAGTAGACCCCGAGGTTGCCGCTCAAATGGCAGAGGGGCTGAGGGTCAAGATTGCCTCGAAGCTTGGTTTGGATCTGGCTCTAGTTGTGTCGGTTTCAACCACCGGGGTGGCAGGCCCGAGTGAGCAAGACGGGAAAGCAGTCGGGGAGGTCTACATATGCGTGTCCCAGGGCCCAGAAGAGGCGGTTTCAAGCAATGTATTTGCCCACCAACTGGCCGGGGATAGGGCAAAAATACAGAATTCTGCGGTTTTGCTGGGACTTGGTCACCTTTGGGAAGAAATTGCGGAATAATCGAGTTGTCGGTAGTCAGAGATAAAGTAGAGCTTCGGAAGGAGGGTCACATGACATTGGTAAGAACAGAAATTGGAGACGTACTCCGCGATTTTAGGCTTCAGAAGGGTCAGACTCTCCGCCAGGTAGCGGCCCGCGCCAGCGTGGCCCTGGGCTACCTGAGCGAGCTAGAGAGAGGCCAGAAAGAGGCTTCTTCAGAGATCCTATCGGCAGTGGCCGAGGCCCTTGAGGTGCCGCTGTCGGTAGTTCTGCGTGAGGTTTCGGACCGTATCGCCCTAGTTGAAGGCGTTTTGCCTGAAGAATTCATGGCTCAGGCCACCGGAGCTCGAGAAGTGTCGGATTTGACCGTCCCGATCGGCTTTGTCCAGGATTTCAACGAGCAGCTTGAAAAAGACCTCCTCGGCAGCCGTATTTAGCCCGAGAAATAGCCCCAATTGCGCCTTAGCCAGTTCCATGAGCTGATGGCCGATGAGTTTGGCAAGCCCCAATCTGAAGTCCTGATTCGTGATTTAGCCCTTTTTGAGCTGGGGGATAAGACTGCCTCGGTTTTATTGGCCCAAGGGGAAGACCCCAGGCAGATTTGGCTGGCTATCTGCAGGGCCCAGCAGGTGCCCAAGGAGCGTTGGACCGGACTGGACAAAAAAGCTAAAAAACAACACGCCGAGTAAATGAACACTCGAAATCTTGTTCGAATCCTGCTATGGTT
>JBILXL010000119.1:0-3224 GCA_044378505.1 Rhodoluna sp.
TCAACGTTTCCAAGAACTGTTTTTTCCTCATTTAGCTTGGGCTCCTGCATCAAGATGCCAACAGTAAAACCTTCGCTCAATCGGGCCTCGCCGTTGGAGGGTGTATCGAGTCCAGCCATAATCTTCAGCACTGAGGATTTACCAGAACCGTTTGGGCCAACCACGCCAATTTTGGCTCCCGGAAGAAACGCCAGTGTCACGTCATCGAGGATGAGCTTGTCGCCATGTGCCTTGCGGGCTTTTATCATCTGGTAAATAAACTCGGCCATTAGTTTTCCTCATTCGTCGGTG
Organism: Rhodoluna sp.; assembly: GCA_044378505.1. Classification (GTDB taxonomy): domain Bacteria; phylum Actinomycetota; class Actinomycetes; order Actinomycetales; family Microbacteriaceae; genus Rhodoluna. The sequence continues at coordinate 292 of JBILXL010000119.1, forward strand.
TCAAAAAAATGACACCCTCTCTGCTCAAGCGTGCTGTAGATAAGTTTATCCGACAATGATTGGTCCTTCTTAGAAGGCCTCGTCTCATATACACATTGAGCAGAGAGGGTCTCTTACGACTAGGCGCTTAGGGGGAAGATGCCCAGCCGAGTCTTAGTTATCGACTTTTTGCTCCGACAAGTACGCTTTCAGAATCCAGCTCGTTTTCCTCAGGCTCGTCATCCTCCGGGTCTTCGCGGACTAAGACAGTTCGAGAAAACTGTGTAGTCCCCCAAACTAGATCGTGGCCTAGGCAATCGGCTTCGATCTCAACAGATGTGCCGCTACGCTCTCCGTTATCCCAATCGCGGACCTTTAGCCGTCCGGAAACCACAATGCGATCTCCCTTGGAGATAGAGGATGCGCTGTTTATTGCTAGCTGCCTGAATGAGTTGATGGTGAACCAGTTGGTTTCCCCATCGACCCAGATCTTCTTTGTTCTATCGAAGCGACGCTTAGAGGAAGCTAATCGAAATGAGGTGATTGGCAAACCCTCTTGAGTGACTAGGTGCCGGGGTGTGGTTGCCACTAGGCCCGATACCGTGAAGCTTTCTGACATTACTTACCTTCTTTCAACCTGATTGGTCTAATCAGGTAAAAAGAATCTCAGTCAACAAAATGGCTGTGTTGGTTCAAGACAAATCTGTGGAAAAGTCACTTTAAGTAGGAAGTGAAGGCCTTGGCGGTCTTGTCCATCTTGGGTTTGACCACAAAGTTGCAGTAGCCCTGATTTGGGTTTTTGGCAAAGAAGTCCTGATGATATTCTTCACCCATCCAAAACTTATCTAGCGGCTGAATTGTAGTGACAATCCCATCCCCCCAAACCTTTTTGGCTCGCTCAATGGCTTCAACAAAGAGCTGTTTCTGATTGTCCTCTTCGAAGAACATGCAGGTGCGATAGCTAGAGCCAATATCGTTTCCTTGGCGGTTTAGTTGAGTTGGGTCGTGCAGAGTAAAGAAAATATCCAGCACGGTCTCGGCTGGGATTTGATTCTCGTCAAAGATCACCCTTGCAACCTCGGCATGCCCGGTTGCCTCTGAACAAACAGTTTCATAGTCAGGGTTTCCGGTGTGGCCTCCGGAATAGCCAACTTCAACGTCCTGGATGCCTCGAAACTGCATAAAGCTTGAATCTAAGCACCAGAAGCAGCCGCCGCCGAGAACAAAAGAGATCATGACCCTAGCTTAGGCTTGTGTTTATGAATTTCCGAGCCAGCAATGACCGCTACGCACAAATGAAGTATCGACGCACCGGAAAATCAGGCTTACTACTTCCTGAAATCTCGCTTGGACTCTGGCACAACTTCGGAGCAGACCACAGCTTTGCAAACCAAAGGAAAGTACTGCGCCGCGCCTTTGATCTTGGAATCACCCACTTCGATTTAGCAAATAACTACGGGCCTCCCTACGGCGAAGCCGAGGAGAACTTCGGAGATCACCTGCATAAGGACTTTCGCCCCTATCGCGACGAAATGATTATTTCGACCAAAGCCGGGTACGACATGTGGGATGGCCCCTACGGCAATTGGGGTTCTAGAAAATACCTGCTCGCCTCACTCGACCAATCTCTCGATCGCATGGGCTTGGAATACGTTGACATCTTTTACTCTCACCGGTTTGATCCCGAAACCCCACTTGAAGAAACCATGGGGGCTCTGGCCTCTGCTGTGCGATCCGGCAAGGCGCTTTACGTTGGAATCTCTAACTACGACGCTCAGCAAACCGAGCAAGCCAAGCAAATCCTCGATCGGATGGGTGTGCCGCTACTAATTCATCAGCCCAAGTACTCGATGTTTGTTAGAACCCCAGAAACTTCATTGTTCGATACTCTCGGTCGACTAGGTGTTGGCTCCATTGTTTTCTCTCCCCTGGCTCAAGGTCTTCTCACCGATCGATACCTTGATGGCAAGGTGCCTCGTGGTTCTAGGGCGGCAAAGAGCAAGCACTTGACCAAACAAAAGGTGAGCGATGAGTATCTAACTGCTGCAAAGCACCTAAACCAGATCGCTGCAAATCGCGGACAGTCTCTGGCACAGCTAGCCATCGCTTGGGTGCTTAGACAACCTACTGTCACCAGTGCTCTGATTGGGGCATCGAGTGTCAAGCAGCTCGAACAAAACCACGCCGCCATCTCAGGAAACCCACTAACCCTTGAGGAACTAGCCGAAATTGATCTCCATGCCAGAAATGGACTGGTCTAACTCGATTGCGAACTAGAAATCCTTTCCTTGGAGTGATCTTTGCCCTTTCGAGTGTTGTGCTGTTTGGACTAAACGCATCAACTTCAAAAGTTGTGATGGCATCTGGAATTACACCTGAGCAAATTGTTATCTTCCGCTCTTTTGCTACCGCCCTGGGTGCGGGAATCGCGCTGGTACTTACCAACCGCCAGGCCTTTAGAGTTCAGAAACACGAGTGGCGGGGGCTAATAATTTTTGGCATCTTCGGAGTGGCTCTGATGCAGTGGTCTTACTCGAACGCGGTTAAGAACTTGCCTATCGGCATCGCTTTATTGATTGAGTACACCGCTATCGTGATTGTCCCGCTGGTATCTCTATGGCTATTCAAGGCCAAGGTTCTTCCAAGACTCTGGTTGGCAATTGTCATGGTGCTCGGTGGCCTAGTTGTGGTCTCAAGGATCTGGGATGGCGGACTAAACCCAGTTGGTGTGATGTTTGCGGTCATGGCTTCACTGTTTTTGAGCTTCTACTTTCTTATGGCTGAACATCTGCTCAAAAAAAGAGACACCCTCTCTACCTTGTTTTACGCGATGACCATCTCAGGGGTGTTCTGGCTTATTGTCACTCCGTGGTGGAACTTTCAGCCATCAATTCTGGTTGAGCAAATTTCGCTAACAGGGAACCTGGAACAAATTCAAGTGCCGCTTTGGGCAA
>JBILXL010000120.1:0-3112 GCA_044378505.1 Rhodoluna sp.
CAATCCTCCGACTGAGTCAACATCTTGATCTTCTAGTTCGATCTCTAGCTGTTCTCCAAGTTCAAAGAGTGAAAAGCGAGCGTTGACTCTGTAGACACCTTCTTCAATTTCTTCAACATCTGGAATTTCACGGTCATATTCGTCAACGATGTCTCCCACTAGTTCCTCGATTACGTCTTCCATGGTCACAAGCCCAGCTACACCGCCGTACTCATCGATAACCACTGCCACGTGGGTAGAGCTTCTCTGCATGTCCTGCAGTAGGTCCTTTAGGGCCTTGGACTCCGGCACAAACACTGCCTTGCGAGCCAGCTGCTCGGTAGTTTTCTCAAACATCAGCTTCGGAGTTTCGTGAAGCACCTTTGCAACATCCTTCAAATACAAAATTCCAAGAATGTCGTCTGTGGTCTTGCCCGTTACCGGAAGCCTCGAGTATCCACTGGATAAAAAGATCGCCATCGCTTTATCGAGATCTAGATCCGCTGCCACAGTGGCGATGTCAATTCTTGGAACCATCACTTCTCGAGTGATGGTCTCCGAGAATTCTTCAACGGATTCGATTAGGTCTTGCTCGTACTCCTCGGCCTCGGTTGAGTCGTTGGACTTCTTACCAAAGAGCTTGGTAAGTGCCAATAGTCGTTCGGAGATATTCATCTAAACCTTCTCGCTCTCATAGAAAGACTCAAGAACGGATCTTTGAATGTCAAACATTTCCTTTTCCTCGTCAGGTTCCGTATGGTCAAATCCAAGCAGATGCAAGATGCCGTGGGTAGTAAGAAGTAACACCTCGTGAATCATTTCGTGCCCGGCAGCTTCAGCTTGCCGCATGGCAACGGCGGGGCAAATCACAATATCTCCCAGCAGTCCTGCGGGTGTTGGCTCGTGTTCGGTTCCTGGTCGAAGTTCATCCATCGGAAAGCTCAAGACATCAGTTGGACCAGGCTCGTCCATCCACTGGATGTGAAGTGCCTCCATGGCTGGTTCGTCAACGAACATGATGGCAAGTTCCGCTCCAGGATGAATCTTCATCCGATCTAAAGCGAATCCGGCAAGCTTCAAAACCCTAACTTCATCCACTGAGTGTTCGGTTTCATTGCTGATCTCAATACTCACTTCTGAGAATCCCTCTGGGCTTTCTGGGCAGCTGCCTCATCGTAGGCATCAACAATCTTTCCAACCAGAGGATGCCGAATAACATCCTTAGAGCTGAGTTTGGCGAAGTGAACATCGTCCACTCCATCGAGCACCTTGGTCGCAATTGTTAGGCCCGAAGCTCCGCCAGGAAGGTCAATCTGCGTGATATCTCCCGTGATAACCATCTTTGAATTAAACCCCAGGCGGGTCAAAAACATTTTCATCTGCTCACCGGTGGTGTTCTGAGCCTCGTCAAGGATGATGAAGGAGTCATTGAGTGTCCGGCCGCGCATGTAAGCAAGCGGAGCAACTTCAATGGTGCCGGTGGCAATCAGCTTCGGAACCGAGTCTGGGTCCAGCATTTCGTGAAGGGCATCAAACAAAGGTCTCAGGTAAGGATCGATTTTCTCAGAAAGAGTTCCAGGCAAAAAGCCAAGGCGCTCTCCTGCCTCAACGGCAGGACGGGTCAGGATGATTCTTGAAACTTCCTTGCGCTGAAGGGCCTGAACTGCTTTGGCCATTGCAAGATAAGTCTTTCCAGTTCCGGCAGGGCCAATACCAAACACAATCGTGTTTCTATCGATAGCTTCGACATAACTTTTCTGACCAGAGGTTTTTGGACGAATCGACTTACCTCGTGAGCTCAAAATGCTCTGTGACAAAAGATCAGGCTCACTGCGGCGAAGATCGGCTGGTGAAACATCCCTTCCAGTAGTAACCGCTGCAATGATCTGCTGAACGCGCGCTTTGGCTAGGGCAACTTGGACACTAGGGCCTGTTATCTCAACTTGGTTTCCGCGAGCGGTGAAACGAACCTCTGGAAAACCTTCTTCTATGGCCTTTAGTAAACGATCCTCAGGTCCGAACACAAATACTGGGTCCACGCCGGAAATCTCAACAGAAACAGTTGTTGAATCTTGGGATTCAGAAGCGGTCAAGAGCCGTCCTTTGCTGTCTCGGAAAGAACATGAGCGTGAGCGTGAAACACGGTCTGACCTGCCTCTGCTCCAGTGTTGAACTGAAGCTTAAATGACCCAGCAGTGAACTTCTTTGCCAAATCTGTAGCTGTTGATAGAACCTCAGAGAGAATCTCTGGTGCATTGTCGGCTAGCTCAACAACATCGCGGTGGTGTTGTTTAGGAATAACTAGAAGGTGCACTTTGGCAAGCGGGGCAATGTCCCTAAATGCCAGGGTGTTACTAGTTTCTGCAATGAATTCGGTTTTTATCTCGCGAGAAACGATTTTGCAGAAGATACAGCTTGCTTCAGTCATGCTCATAAGTCTAGTTTTAGCCAGCGCGGCTAATTCCACTCCCCCAATTTTGCCTGCAGAAATGAAAACGCCGCCATTCCGGCAGTTGAAGTCCGAAGTATGCCTGCTCCCATTCGAACCGAGCTAAATCCGGCGGTTGCAAACGCTTCCAGCTCTATTTCGGACATGCCACCTTCTGGCCCTACTACTAGAGCAACCGAGCCCTCAGTTGGCAATTTCACTTGAGCAATTGATTCTTTTGCCTCTGGGTCCAAAACCAGCACCAGATCAAAACTAGATAGTCGGGTAATCAATTCCTGGGAGGTTTGAACCGGTTCAACAACCGGCACAAAAGCGCGCAGTGACTGCTTAGCGGCTTCAGTCACAATGGTCTGCCAGCGGGTTTGACCCTTAGTTTTCTTCTCGTCTTTCCAGATAGAAATCGAACGATCTGACTGCCAAGGAATAACTCCGTGCGCTCCAAGCTCAGTGCACCCCTGGATTGCCAGTTCATCACGATCGCCTTTGGCTAAAGCCTGCACTAGATGCAGCTGGACTACAGGCGCAGAAACTGATTCCACACTTTCCACGCTGATATCCAAAGTGTCCTTGCCAACTTTAGAAACTTTGCCGCGAATCCTTACTCCAGCTCCGTCGCTAACGGCGATTGCTTCGCCTGGAATCATTCGCCGAACACTCACTGCGTGCTTGGCTTCTGGACCACTC
>JBILXL010000032.1:0-10565 GCA_044378505.1 Rhodoluna sp.
CAGTCAAGGCCCAAGAGAAGTGGGCAGCACTAGCTCCTGCCGATCGAGCAATGTTGCTTAGGCGATTTGCGGCAGCAGTTGATTCCGACATCGAAAACTTAGCTCAATTGGAAGTTCGAAATTCCGGTCACCCGATTGATCAGGCGCACTACGAAGCTAAGAATGTTCGAGATGTTTTGAATTACTACGCCGGAGCGCCGGAGCGACTAATTGGCAAACAGATTCCGGTAGCTGGCGGAATAGCAGTCACGTTCCACGAACCAATCGGTGTGGTTGGAATGATTACCCCTTGGAACTACCCGATGCCAATTGCCGGTTGGGGATTGGCCCCAGCCCTTGCTGCTGGGAATGCAGTGGTTCTAAAGCCTGCCGAGTGGACACCACTAACCTCAATGCGCCTAGCCGAGCTTGGATTAGAAGCAGGTCTACCCGAGAACTTGTTCCAGGTTCTTAATGGAAAAGGAACTGTTGTTGGAGAGCGCTTAGTCACCAACGAAAAAGTCGGGAAGATTGTTTTCACTGGTTCCACATCCGTTGGAAAACACATCATGCGCGGTGCTGCCGCTCAAATCAAACGCGTAACTCTAGAACTTGGCGGCAAGAGCGCCAACATCGTCTTTGAAGACGCCGATGTTGTGAAGGCTGCAACTACGGCACCGTATGCGGTATTTGAAAATGCGGGGCAGGACTGCTGCGCCAGATCCCGAATTTTGGTTCAGAAATCGGTCTACGAAAAATTTATGGAAGCTTTGGAACCTGTGGTCAAAGCAGTAAAGGTGGGAGATCCAAGCCTTAGCGGAACAGAAGTTGGGCCTTTGGTCAGCAAAGCGCACCGGGAAAACGTCAGCAGTTTCCTCGATGGAGCTGAAGTGGCATTTCGCGGCAGTGCGCCAACTGGAAAGGGCTTCTGGTTTGCTCCAACTGTTGTTGTGGCAAAGAGCCCAAGCGATAAATGCATGGCGGAAGAGATCTTCGGCCCGGTAGTAACCGTTTATCCGTTTGAGACAGAAGCCGAAGCAATAGAACTTGCAAACGGGACTGAGTACGGACTATCTGGTTCGATTTGGACAAGAGATATGGGTCGCGGCATCCGAGTTTCAAGGGCAGTTCAAAGCGGAAATCTTTCCGTGAACTCTCACTCGTCCCTGAGGTACACAACACCATTTGGTGGAATGAAACAGTCAGGAATGGGTCGAGAACTAGGACCAGACGCCCCGATTCACTTCACAGAAGAAAAAGTAGTTTTCTTCAATTCAGAAAGCTAGAGAAAACAACCGCTAGCGACTTTGGTAGCCGCTGGCTATTTCCAATACCGCGAGAGCACCAAGACGAACTGTTCTACCGTCGGCGCTATCAGCCATCGCGTCAATCTCGGTGATGTCAACAGAGCGGACCTGATTTGCCTTTCCAACTAGAAACGCAAACTGACGAAGTTCATCCGCACTAATTCCACCAGGTGCAGCAGCAGGGCAGGCAGGAACAAGTGCCCTGTCACAAACATCCATATCGATATCTACATGCAACTTTTTGTTTCCAAGTTTCGAAAGAGCCTCATCCATCACAGAGTCGGCAGTTCTGTTTCTAAGTGCGGCGCGAGAAATCACATGAACGCCATACTCTTTTGCACGGGCTGCATACTGCGGCGAATTAGAAAAGTCGTTGATTCCAATTTGAACAACACTGGTTCCAGGAAGTCCCGCTTCAATCAATCGACGCACAGGGGATCCGTTTGAAACGCCATCTCGCAGATCGTGATGGGCATCGAAGGTGATCAATCCAGCGTTGGCAAGCTCTTCGCCGAAAACCCCGCGCATCACGGCGTAGGTGATTGAGTTATCTCCGCCGAGGGCAATTGCAAGACCAGAATTTTTACTTACTCTTGCAGCAAGCTCCATCGTCGCTTCTTCGCCGTCGGGAGAATCAGGAGTTTCGGAATCGCCAAAATCTGCGATTGAGAGATCTCTGACATCTTTGCCCTGGCTCCAGCTGTATGTCGAATACCTACCCAGCGCCACCCGAATCTCGGCCGGGGTGGTGTTGGCACCGGTTGCGGAAATGGAAGTCTCGGATGCCAAAACCCCAAATAGTCCAAGGTCGTATTGGCCTGATTCTGCAGGCGTTAGCCAGCTGGCGGCCCTAGGCCACAGAGCGTCTTCGCTCACTTTTGGTCCAATCAGAATTAGTGCTAAAGGGTAAGTGATTTGAGATTACCCTGTTAGCAGGGCTTTATAAACATCGATGTTGATGGAGAAAAACATGACCACTTATACCCGTGGGGATTTGCACGCAGCCACCGGCTCAACACTTACTGCCAAAGGTTGGGGTCAAGAGGCAGCACTTCGAATGCTGCATAACAACCTAGATCCAGCCGTTGCCGAGCATCCAGAAGAACTGATTGTTTACGGCGGTAGCGGTAAAGCAGCTCGCAACTGGGCAAGCTTCGACGCGATGGTAAAGACCCTCACAAACCTTGAAAACGACGAGACCATGCTGGTCCAATCTGGAAAGCCAGTTGGTGTCTTCCGCACCCACGAATGGGCACCTCGAGTAATCCTTGCCAACTCCAACTTGGTTGGCGACTGGGCCAACTGGCCAGAATTTAGACGTCTTGAGCAACTGGGTCTGACTATGTATGGGCAGATGACCGCAGGTTCCTGGATCTATATCGGAACCCAGGGAATCCTGCAGGGAACCTACGAAACTTTTGCAGCTGTTGCTGCCAAGCGCTTTGGAGGAACACTGGCCGGAACACTAACCCTGACCGGTGGTTGCGGAGGTATGGGTGGAGCTCAGCCACTAGCTGTGACCATGAACGAGGGGACCTGCTTGATCATTGACGTTGACGAATCTCGTCTTCGAAGAAGAATTCAAGACCGCTACCTAGACGAACTAGCAGATAACTTAGACGACGCAATCGATCGAGTGCTCAAATACAAAGCAGAGAAAAAAGCTATCTCGGTTGGACTTGCTGGCAACGCCGCAACAATCTTTGCAGAATTGTTAAAGCGTGATGTTCCAATCGATATCGTCACCGATCAAACTTCTGCTCACGATCCGCTCTATTACATTCCCGAAGGTGTATCAGTGGAAGACGCCAGAGCAATGGCCGAAAAGGACCCAGCTGATTTCACCATCCGCGCGGAAGCTGCAATGGCTAAGCACGTTGAGGCAATGGTTGGTTTCATGGCCAAGGGTGCTGAAGTATTCGACTACGGAAACTCAATTCGCGATGAAGCGCGCAAAGGCGGATACAAAGACGCCTTCAAGTTCCCAGGATTCATCCCCGCATACATCAGACCTTTGTTTTGTGAAGGCAAGGGTCCCTTCCGCTGGGTTGCACTATCGGGAGACAAGAAAGATATCTATCGCACCGATCAGGCAATTCTTGATCTGTTCCCAGACAACGCTCACTTGCACCGCTGGATCAAGATGGCTCAAGACAGAGTGCAGTTCCAAGGCCTTCCGGCAAGAATTTGTTGGCTCGGTTACGGTGAGCGCGACAAAGCCGGAGCTGTGTTCAATGACCTTGTCAAAAAAGGCGAAGTGTCAGCTCCGATTGTTATTGGACGCGATCATTTGGATTGTGGTTCGGTTGCAAGTCCGTATCGCGAATCAGAAGCAATGCTCGATGGCTCTGATGCAATCGCCGACTGGCCACTGCTAAACGCGATGATAAACATCGCAAGCGGTGCTTCTTGGGTTTCGATTCACCACGGTGGTGGTGTTGGTATTGGAAGATCCATTCACGCCGGTCAAGTCTCCGTGGCTGACGGAACTGATCTTGCTGCAGAGAAACTAAATCGAGTTTTGACCAACGACCCTGGCATGGGAGTGATTCGTCACGTTGATGCCGGATACAAGGAAGCAGAAGGCGTCGCAAGAGCCAAGCACGTTCACGTGCCAATGCTCGACACCGAATAAAAAATGTCTCTCGCAATTACCAACATTGGCTCGCTTGTCACCAATGATCCGAATCTTGGGATTGGCATACTCGGCGAACTAGAAAACGCAACACTTGTAATTGAAGATGGAAAAGTAGCTTGGGTTGGAAATTCCGGATCAGCACCTGCCACCGATCAAGTTATTGATGCTGGGGGCACGGCTGTAATTCCAGGTTTTGTTGATTCACACGCACACATGGTTTTTGCAGGCGATAGATCCAAAGAGTTTGAAGCTCGCATGAACGGCGAGAGATACTCGGCTGGTGGAATCAAATCAACAGTTGCCAAAACACGCGCTGCAAGCGATGCCGAACTAGAAGCTAATTTTTTGTCTTTACAAAACGAAATGATTCGCTCCGGAATCACTACCTTTGAATCTAAATCCGGCTACGGACTGTCGGTTGCCGACGAAGCCCGCTCACTTGCAATAGCCGCCAAGCACACCAGCGAAACCACTTTCCTTGGCGCCCATGTTGTTCCAGAAGACTACGCCGGCAGAAACGACCACTACGTCTCACTAGTCTCCGGCGAAATGCTTGAGGCGTGTGCACCACAAGCGAAGTGGGTGGATGTGTTCTGCGATGTTGGAGCATTCGATGTTGATCAGTCGCGTGCGATTCTAAAAGCAGGAATTGCCAAGGGCCTGATGCCCCGCATTCACGCCAATCAGCTTGCTCAAGGCGGCGGAGTCCAGCTCGCAGTTGAGCTAGATTGTGCATCGGCTGATCACTGCACGCACCTATCTTCTTCCGACATCGATGCCCTCGCTGGCTCGAACACAGTCGCCACCTTGCTTCCAGGAGCTGAGTTTTCCACCAGAGCTAACTACCCAGATGCCAAGAACCTCTTTGCTGCCGGGGTCACAGTTGCATTGGCTACGGACTGTAACCCTGGCTCCAGCTACACAACTTCAATGAGCTTTTGTATTGCGGTAGCCATTAGGGACATGGGCTTTAGCCCAGAGCAGGCTTTATGGTCGGCAACTTTGGGAGGCGCCAAGGCGCTTAGAAGAAACGACATCGGTGCACTCTCTGTTGGTATGAGCGCTGATCTTGTCGTTCTTTCGGCCCCAAGTTTTAGACACCTTGGCTATCGCCCAGGTGTAGACCAGATTTCACAAGTACTAAAAAGCGGAAAAACCATTTACAAGGATCAGGACGGAATCAAATGACCATCACACTGAACTCATCTGGATTGACCATGGAGCAGGTGGTTGAGGTTGCAAGAAACGGCGCCAAGATTGAAATCTCCAAAGAGGCTCTCGAGAAGATGGCAGCTACCCGATCCCACATCGAGACTTTGGCTAAAGCCGACGTTCCGGTCTACGGAATCTCAACTGGTTTTGGCGCGCTAGCAAATAGACACATCGCACCAGAGGATCGTGTCCAACTGCAAAAGTCTTTGATTCGCTCCCATGCCGCAGGCATGGGCGATCCGGTTGAAAAAGAAGTTGTCAGAGCATTGATGCTGCTTCGTCTAAAAACGCTAGTCAGTGGAAGAACTGGGGTAAGACCAGAACTTGCAACCACATACGCAGATTTGATCAACGCCCAGATCACCCCGATTGTTCACGAATACGGATCTCTAGGTTGCAGTGGTGATCTAGCACCACTTGCACACTGCGCACTCGTTCTGATGGGCGAAGGTCGTGCAGTTGGTCCAGACGGCACTGAAAAACCAGTTCCTGAGCTTCTTGCAGCAGCCGGTATCAAACCAATTGAACTTCGCGAAAAAGAAGGCCTTGCACTTATCAATGGAACAGACGGAATGCTCGGCATGCTGGTGCTTGCATTGCATGATCTAAACAAACTGTGCGATCAGGGGGATGTAGTTGCCGCAATGAGCGTTGAAGCTCAAATGGGAACAGATCAGGTCTATAGACCAGAACTGCATGAACCACTTCGTCCACATCCAGGACAGGCAAAAAGCGCTGCGAATATGTTTGCAGCACTTGCAGGTTCTGAAGTTGTTGCCTCGCACCGTGAAGGCGACGATCGAGTACAAGATGCCTATTCATTGCGCTGCGCTCCACAAGTTGCAGGTGCGGTGCGTGACACAATCACGCACGCAACTTTGGTTGCAACTCGTGAGCTAGCAGCAACGGTGGATAACCCGGTTGTTTTGGAATCTGGTGAAGTGACTTCCAACGGTAACTTCCACGGAGCACCAGTTGGATACGTGCTGGACTTTCTTGCAATTGCCGCAACTGATTTGTCTTCAATTTCCGAGCGAAGAACCGATCGGATGCTTGATCGTTACCGTTCAAATGGATTGACTCCGTTTTTGGCAGGGGATGCCGGAGTGGATTCAGGTTTGATGATTGCTCAATACACCCAAGCTGGATTGGTTTCTGAGAACAAGAGATTATCTGTTCCTGCAAGCGTTGACTCAATTCCATCTTCAGCAATGCAGGAAGACCACGTCTCAATGGGTTGGCACGCTGGCAGAAAGCTTCGCAAAGTCGTAGACAACCTAAGGCGTGTTGTTGCAATTGAACTTGTGACTGCAGCAAGAGCGCTGGATATGCGAGCTCCACTAAAGCCAGCACCAATCACCGGTGCACTTCTAGCTAAACTTCGTAAAGAAGTTCCAGGCGTTGGACCAGATCGATTCCTAGCTCCGGAACTTGAAACTGCGGAAAGGTTACTCAAGGGTTGAAGCCAAAAAGAAACGGATCTAAATTCTTAACCCGACTTTCGGGTCCAGGGTTGTTTAGTCTTCGATTCTTTGGGTGGTCCTACCTAATTCTCTTTATTCCCCAAGTTGCATTTGATGTTATTGCCTATGAATCTAGTTCGTGGCTGTGGCTACCGATTTGGACCCTTGGCCACTTACTCATCGCATTCTGCGGATACTTCCTTAGGTACTTGTGGCTTGATAAAAGACTTGCCGAAAAACCTTCGGCCGCACTAAATATATCTATTGCAGCTTTGCTTGGTTCGATAAGAGTGACCTTCATCGGATACATCTCCTTCGAGCTTGGATTAGCCCCGGAATTCAACTTAACTGCGAGGATCATCGCAGGGGCAATTCTTGGTGCGACACTATTTGCCGTCTTGGGCAGCGTCCTATCAAGCCGAAGGGATTATCAAGCTTCGCTTGGAAAACTTTTGGCCACACAGAGGCAACTCGAAAACATGCGTCGCGCAAGACGCACCGAGGTAGCCAAAATTCAGAATCAATGGGAGCTTTCAACACGAGAGGCAATCGAGCCAAAGATTGAGGAAATAGCAAGGTTAGTTAAGAAGGGCTCCATAAACCCAACTGTTCAAAAGGAACTCGTCACCGAACTACGATTCCTGCTTGATAACCAGATCAAACCCTTGAGCGCCAGACTCAAAAGCACAAGCTCCGCTTTGGCTAACCGCACCACCTTCAAGGGGGTTAGTCCGTTGCGCCTTTTCACAATTCCAGATCGCGTTAATCTGAATCTTCTCATTAATCCACTCTTGCAGTTTCTGGTGTTAACCGCAGCTATACCCTTTGCGTTGTATGTTTTTGAAGGCCCAGAGTGGATTCCTTTGGGTTTTGAGATAGCTGTGGTGATGAGCTTGTTCTTGTTTCTAAACAAGATTGCAGTGGCAAAGCGCAAGTCCATCTCAACAAGACTAGGGATAGCGGCTTTGTTTGTACTGATTCTGGCGCAAACGGCCATCGGCTTTTTCCTACTTCAGTTATCGGGCCTACCAGGCAGCACAATCGAATCAGTTTCAGTGCTGCTGATTTTAGCCTTGCTAATAACAACGTCCCTTTACGGACTCGTAGTAACTTACGAATACAATCAAGCAGCTTTCATGAAAACGCTATCCCGCAACAATAGGCGCTTAGCTAGAGAGCTAGCGCTTCTTAATCAACGAATTTGGGTTGAAAAACGCGAATGGGCGCTTCGAATTCACGGAAGCGTGCAAGCATCCCTGACCGCCTCGCTGGTTAGGCTCTCGGGGGAAAGCGCGCCCTCAAAAGAACAATTGGCTAAAGTTCGTGAACACCTTTCCCAAGCCAGCAATGGACTGAAGGCCTCAGCTGTGAAACCTGTTGATCTTGCGGCCTCACTGAAAGTGATTCAGGACACCTGGGGAGGGATAGCCAAGATCAAAATTAATCTAAAGTCAGCGCCTGCTCAACAAGTCCTCGTTGACGATTGGGCTGGAGTAATCGCCAACGAGATTATTAAGGAAGCAGTAAGCAACTCGGTCACGCATGGAAAGGCTGATTTAGTCACGGTAAATTTTGAAGACCCGACTCCGGGATTTGTGCAAATCATTGTCCAGGACAACGGACGAGGACTATCTCCTAAGTCCTCTTCTGGTCTTGGCTCGCAAATACTCGACGAAACCGCCTTCCCGTGGTCATTACAGAACCAACCAACGGGGGGCACAATCCTCAAAGCACAGATTGCCGTTGCAACGAAAAAACGTCTCGCAAAAACCAAATAATCTGCTCTTTAGCTAACGACTTTGCGCCTTCGCCAAGTTCAAAATTTTTCTCGCCAGGGCATAGTCAAGCCTTCTTCGCCTTTTTCCGTTCTGGTCATTTCCTTTGAAAGGTGCAAGCACTAGATCACCAGAGGCCTCTCGAATCTCAGACAGATTCGCATTCGCCTTACTTATCAACTTCGAGACCTCAGAATCACTTAGCTCCGGTAGCTCGAGGTAAGTCATAAGCCTGGAAGACACTGCTACAGATTTCGAAGGATAATAGAAATCCTTTGCCGCTATAAATGCAATCGGCGATTTACCGTCGCTACCATCCACCGCACGCAATCCAATCCGACCCTTTGGTTCATTGAAAACAATTGTTTGCTTAGGTGCCGATGATTCGCGAAGAGCGAGAATCTCGCTTAGTTTTCCGATGCTTTGGTTGCCAGTAAAGATGCGCGCGTCAGCGCAACGCTCTTTTGTAAAGCACGCAACCAAAGCCGGTGCATCGGTATCGCCAAAGAGTGAATCTTGAATTACCACCGCAAGCTCGAGGCGGTGCTTCGTAAAGGTAGAAAGTAAAAACGTCTCCGGAATGATTGCAACCACGTAATCGGCCGACTCCAGAGCTTTCTCTAGAGCAATTCGGTACAGGTTTTTCTGAGTCGAACCGTCAAAGTATTTGGCGACCAGTTGATCGACGCCTTTACGCTTTGCTGAGTGATTTGCAAGATAAGGCGGGTTTGTGACAATCACGGCACGTTGTGGATTCGGGATAGAAACTAGCGAATCGTTGAACGGAAAAGTATCACCTTGAATATCAAACCCGGTTGCTTGTTTTACTTGTGGCCCAAGTACTGGATCTGATTTGATGGCCTCTAGCAGGTGGCCATCGCCGGCGAAGGGATCCAAAAGGTGTCCACTGGATTCAGACAGCGCCTTTTCCAGAAAGTGTCTAACTTGATCGGTGAGCCAGCCAGATTTGGTTGTATAGAAAGAACCTAGGGAAACTTTGTCGATATCTACCTCAACGGTTCGGTTCTTGGCCTTGGAAACCAGCATGCGGCCAAGCGGCCGATTTGAACTCATGGCACAATAGTAACCATGACTTCACATACCCATGTAGCAACAATCAAAACCAACCTAGGAAGCATCAAGGTCAACCTTTTTGCTCTACACGCACCCAAGACCGTTGAGAACTTCATCGGACTTAGCGATGGATCCATTGAGTGGACCCACCCAAAGCGCGGACCACAGCCAAAGGGAACCCCCCTATACAACGGCGTGATCTTCCACCGGATCATTCCTGATTTCATGATCCAGGGCGGTGACCCAACCGGAACCGGTATGGGAGGCCCAGGTTATAACTTCAATGACGAAATTCACCCAGAGCTCAACTTCAACGAGCCTTACAAGCTAGCCATGGCTAACGCAGGACCTGGCACCAATGGTTCTCAGTGGTTTATCACCACAGTTCCAACCACTTGGCTATTTGGCAAGCACACCGTCTTCGGTGATGTTGTTGATGAAGACAGCCGCAAGGTTGTTGACAAGATTCAGGCTGTTGAAACCGGTGCTCAGGACAAGCCAATCGACGATGTTGTAATCGAGTCAATTTCTGTAGAAACAATTTAGTTTCTAAAACCAAATGGCCAGATTGAAATCGGATCAGCCGAAAGTTACCATTTCGCTGATAATGATCAATCTGGTCATTTGGCTTTTGCAGGTGATTCCAGGATCAACCATCACCTCGACACTTTTCTACGCGCCATTATTGACGGTCATCGAACCGTGGCGAATGATTACCGCAGGGTTTGTTCACTCACCCGATAGCTTTTGGCACATTCTTTTGAACGCCTACTCCATTTATATTTTCGGCCGAGTAATCGAACCGATGCTCGGACCCGTACGGTTTTTAGTTCTTTACTTGGTTTCCATTTTTGGCGGATCAGCCATGGTGTTGTGGCTTGGCGAACCGGTTGTTCCAGTAGTTGGCGCCTCCGGTGCTTTCTTTGGGCTTATGGGTGCTTACCTGATCATGCTTAGAGCAATTGGCGATAACTCAGGATTGCTAGTTGGGCTAATTGCAGTGAACTTAGCTTTTGGATTTTTGGTTCCAGGAATTTCTTGGCAAGGTCACTTAGGAGGGCTTCTTGCAGGAATGGCAGTGACTGCTGTTTATGCGCGCACCAGATACAAATCAGGC
>JBILXL010000122.1:0-3022 GCA_044378505.1 Rhodoluna sp.
TACATCGCTAGATCTAATCTTCGGAGCTCCAGGGGAAACCCTTGATCAGTGGCGCGAAAGCCTAGAGGCAGCAATAGCACTTGAGCCAGATCACCTCTCGGCTTACTCATTGATTGTTGAGCCCGGTACAAAATTGGCAAGGCAAATCAAATCGGGAGAGCTGGCTGAGCCAGATGAGGATCTCCAGGCTGAAAAGTATGAACTTACAGAACAACTGCTTTCAGCAGCGGGCTACACGTGGTACGAAATTAGCAACTGGTCTAAATCAGAGAGCTTGCAGTCCGATCACAATCTTGCCTATTGGATGGGTCAGGACTGGTGGGGTTATGGACCCGGTGCTCACTCACACCTTGGCTCGGTTAGGTGGTGGAACCAAAAGCACCCGCTAACTTACTCAAAGAAGCTCGAGGAAAAAGTGTCGCCAGCAGCAGGGCGTGAAGCGCTTTCAACTGAGACTGCAAAGCTCGAAAGAGTGATGCTCGAATCAAGAACTTCCAAGGGCATGAGCATTTCTGACCTCGAAGCACTAGAAGCTGGAACGAAGTCACGTATCCCACAACTGATAGCCGATGGGCTTATCGATGGCCAACTAGCTATCAAGGGGCGTTTGGTATTGACGCTCAAGGGGCGCCTGCTTGCTGATGCCGTGGTTCGAGAACTAACTGACTAAGTAATCTCATCCAGTTGCGGGTAATATTGGCACTCAGATCCATTGAGTGCTAACAGGCAGGTGAACAACGCGTGATTCCAGATAGACCCCTCGAGGTCCTAAAGGCAATCGTTCGCGACTACATCGCATCCAAGGAGCCGGTGGGTTCAAAATCCCTTGTTGAGCGACACTCCTTTGGCGTATCAGCTGCAACCATCCGAAACGACATGGCAATTCTTGAAGAAGAAGAACTGATTGTTGCACCTCACACGTCAAGCGGAAGAGTTCCCACCGACAAGGGCTATCGCATGTTTGTCGATCAACTAAGTGAGGTCAAGCCTCTCTCTGCCGCCGAGAAAGTTGCCATCGAAGGCTTTTTGTCAAAAAGCTCCGACTTGGATGAAACTCTCGGTCAAACCGTAAGGCTTCTATCCCAACTAACTAACCAGGTTGCCCTGGTTCAGTACCCGAGTTTGGGACGAGCATCGGTTCGCCACATCGAGATCATCTCCATCGACGACAAGCGCCTGCTTCTGATGCTGATCACCGATTCCGGACGAATCCAGCAACACGTACTAGAAATTCCCGGTGGCTACGAAGCCGGCGATGTTGAAAAACTTCGCAACATGCTAAACGAATCCCTTACCGGTAAGGGCCTTGCCGAGGTTTCCGCAATCGCTAAAACAATTGCTCAGAAGGCAACCGGAAAAATCAAACCCTTGGCTGAGCGAGTCACCCCTGAACTGCTGGCTCTTGTAGATGCCAACAGCCAGGAGAAAATTCTGCTTGCTGGAACATCAAATCTTGCAAGGCGTGAAGATGATTTTCCTGGCAGCATCTCACCGGTTCTGGAAGCAATCGAAGAGCAGGTTGTGCTTTTGAAACTGATTTCAGAGATGCAGGCCGATCAGCACGGTGTCTCACTTCTTATTGGTAGAGAAAACAGTGTTGACGCGCTTTCTTCCACATCGGTTGTGGTCTCAGGTTACGAAAACCAGGGAAGTGAAATTGCCAAGGTCGGAGTCATTGGTCCTACCCGTATGGACTACTCATCAAACATCGGCGCAGTTAGAGCGGTTGCTAGGTATCTAACCAAGTCGCTCGGGGGTCCGCAGTAATTGGCAGATCACTACGAAACCCTTGGGGTGCAACGAAATGCTTCTTCCGATGAAATAAAGAAGGCTTACAGAAAGCTCGCTCGGGAGCTCCACCCGGATGTGAACCCGTCGGAGAAAGCCCAAGAACGCTTTAAGTCTGTGACTCACGCATATGAGGTTCTAGGAGATGAGCAGTCAAGAAGAAGCTATGACTCAGGCGGATCAGAAGCTGGTTTTGGTTTTGGCGACATCTTTGAAACTTTCTTTGGTGGTGGCGGCTCAAGAGGTCCTCGCTCTCGCGCTGAAAGAGGTCAAGATGCACTGCTTCGCGTAGAGCTAACTTTCGAAGAAGCAGTTTTTGGTGTTGAGAAATCGATTCCGGTTGATACTGCTGTGCTTTGTGAAACCTGCAACGGCAGCTGCGCAAAGCCAGGAACCAGTGCGAAGGTATGTGACATTTGTCGCGGTGCTGGCCAAGTTCAAACTCAAGTTCGTTCCCTTCTTGGATCAGTCGTCACATCAAGCCCGTGTGGCTCCTGTCGTGGCTACGGGCACATCATTCCTGAGCCTTGCCTCACTTGCCGCGGCCAGGGAAGGGTTCGCGCAAGGCGGGATATTGAACTGAAAATTCCTGCCGGAATTGAGGATGGACTGCGGCTGCAGCTCGCCGGTTCCGGAGAGGTCGGATTTGGCGGCGGCCCGAGCGGGGATTTGTATGTGGATATTTCTCTTGCACCTCACCAGTACTTTTCTAGAAATGGTTACGAGTTGATCTGTGAGCTAGAAGTTCCCCTGCACGACGCAGTGCTGGGAACGATGGTCAAGATTGATACTTTCGATGGCGAGGTCGAGCTCCAGGTGCCAGCCGGAAGTCAAACCGGTGATGTGATTCCAGTCAAGGGCAAGGGTTTCGGTAGATTGCGTCAATCTGGCCGCGGTGATCTGCTTGTCACAATCCAAGTCAAAATTCCTAGCAAGTTAGATTCCAAGCAGAAAGAACTTTTTAGAACTCTCGCCGGTTATCGAAAAGCCGATTCAGCTGGCCTCGTTGCTCGCAAGTCGGGATCATTCCAGGGCAGACGCCGTGGTTGAGCCGATGTTTTTTGCCGCAATCGGAAAAGACACTGTTGCGGGTTCATCATTTGTCCTGAGTGGTCCAGAAGCCAAGCACGCAGTGAGTGTTCGGCGAATGATTCCAGGCGAAGCAATCGCCGTTAGCGACGGAGCTGGAGTAAGGATTCGCGGCAAAGTTTCTAAAGTTGGCAAGGACACTTTA
>JBILXL010000123.1:0-3008 GCA_044378505.1 Rhodoluna sp.
AGACGCTGAAGTGCAATCTTGTCTTTGGAAACATCAACACCGGTGGTGTCCTTGAACTTCTTGACTAGGTGATCAACAACTCTCTGGTCCCAGTCGTCTCCACCCAGGCGGTTATCACCTGAGGTTGCGCGAACCTGGATTGTTGAGAAGTCATCGTCTTTTCCAACTTCAAGCAATGAAACATCGAATGTTCCACCGCCTAGGTCAAAGACCAAGATCAGTTCGTCTTGCTTACCTTTATCTAGTCCGTAGGCCAAAGCAGCAGCAGTTGGCTCGTTAATGATTCGTAGGACGTTTAGTCCTGCGATCTCTCCGGCATCCTTGGTTGCCTGACGCTCAGCGTCGTTGAAGTAAGCAGGAACAGTGATGACTGCATCGGTCACGCTCTCGCCTAGGTAAGTCTCGGCGTCGCGCTTTAGCTTGGCCAAAATTCGAGCTGAGAGCTCCTGAGGGGTGTAATTCTTGCCGTCGACCTTGAAGCTCCAGTCGGTGCCCATGTGGCGCTTTACCGAAGCGATGGTGCGGTCAACGTTTGTAACGGCCTGGCGCTTGGCGGTCTCTCCGACCAGCACTTCGCCGTCCTTGGTGAAAGCAACGATAGAAGGGGTTGTTCTAAACCCTTCCGCGTTAGCGATAACGCTAGGCTCTCCACCTTCCAGGACTGAAACCGCGCTGTTAGTGGTGCCTAGGTCAATACCTACTGCACGTGCCATATCTGTTTTCTCCTTGTATTTACTGAGGTTTTTCTGCTTCGAACCCAAACTTGAGCCCGATTGACTCAAGTTTCACATTTCACCAGATTATTGTCAAGTGATTTTGGCAAAAGCTGAGTCATTCTCACTCAACTCTCAGTTTTCATCTGCTATTTGCCGTTCCGGAGGCCCTTTTGGCCGATTCCGGGGGCTGGAAGGAGTAGCTTGTTGGCATGACAAACGACACCACAGGACCTCTAAAGGTCCCCAAAACCAAACTCGGCCGCAAAGGCACCTTCGCATGGGCGCTATGGGACTGGGCAGAGCAGCCCTACCCCACCATCATGCAGACCTTCATCTTCCCGGTCTATCTGGCCTCGGCCGTGGCCGAGGCGGGCACCAATGCCGATGCCCTGCTTGGTATCACAACCGGTGTTGCCGGCTTCTTGCTAGCTATCATCGCTCCGGTGCTTGGACGCCGATCCGATGAAAGCGGAAGACGCAAGTTCTGGGTAATGGTCAATACCTACATCCTGGTTTTGATCATGGTCGCAAGCTTCTTCGTGGAGCCCAAGGCTGAGTTTCTAATCTTTGGTTTGGTTTTGTATGGTCTAGGTTCCGTAGTTCAAGAAACTGCGTTTATCAACTACTACGCAATGCTCAAATCAGTTTCTTCCCCATCAACCATTGGCCGCATTTCAGGTTATGCCTGGGGCCTTGGCTACTTGGGTGGAATCATTCTGCTAGCAGTTGCCCTATTCGGTTTTGTTTTGCCAGGAACTGTCTTTGGTGTTCCTGCTACCGATGGCCTGGAAGTTAGAACCGTGTTCTTGTTCTGTGCGATTTGGACACTGGTTTTCTCAATTCCACTTCTTCTTCGAGTTCCGGAAATCGAAGCTAGAAAAGACCGAAAGAAAGAATCTATCCTGCAGTCCTATGCGGCTCTTTGGGGTCAGCTAAAGAGTTTGTACCGCCAGGCTCCTGAAACTCTAAAGTTCCTAATCTCATCCGCTGTTTACCGCGACGGTTTATCTGGTGTGTTTTCTTTTGGTGCTGTGCTTGGTTCGCTTGCCTTTGGATTTAGCCAAACCGAAATCATCATCTTCGGTATGGCGGCCAACATTGTTTCGGGTATCGGTGCCGTCATTGGTGGCCGTATTGACGACGTCATAGGTTCTAAGAACGTCATCGTTTACTCGCTAATTGGATTGATAATTGCTGGCTTCTCGGTGTTCCTATTCGCCGACGCTGGCCAGATTACTTACTGGATTGGTGGCCTCGCGCTTTGCCTATTCGTAGGTCCTGCTCAGGCATCTTCGAGAACATTCGTATCCCGCTTCGCACCTGAAGGCCGCGAGGGTGAAGTGTTTGGTCTTTACCAAACAACTGGCCGCGCAATCAGCTTCCTATCTGGTTTCTTCTGGGCAACCGCAATCACAATCGCAGCGGTAGCAACAGGGGAGGAGAACACCACAATCTACGGTGTGCTTGGACTGATGGTGATTCTGATTGTTGGATTGCTGCTGTTGCTTCGAGTGAATCCAAACCCGCAGGTTAAGTACGCGAGCTAGTTTTCTAACGGAGTGTTACCGACATCAGTGCGGTAAAAGTTTTTGTGTGATCTAGATGCAGTAGGTCCACGCTGACCTTGGTATCTGGATGAGTACTTATCTGATCCGTATGGAAATTCAGAAGCTGAGGTCAGCTGGAAAAAGCACAGCTGACCTATCTTCATTCCAGGCCAAAGCTTAATTGGAAGCGTTGCGGTGTTGGAAAGCTCAAGCGTGACGTGGCCCTTAAAGCCTGGATCAACAAAGCCTGCGGTTGAGTGAGTTAGCAGTCCCAATCTTCCAAGCGAACTTTTGCCCTCGAGCCTTGCTGCGATGTTGTTAGGCAAAGTCACGAACTCGAATGTCGATCCAAGAACAAATTCGCCCGGGTGCAAAATGAATGCCTCGTCGGGAGCGACTTCGATGAGCCTAGTTAGGTCGTCTTGTTGTTCGGCAGGATCGATGTATGGGTATTTGTGATTGTCAAAAAGTCTGAAGAAACGATCCAGGCGAACATCAAATGAGCTTGGCTGTAGCAAGCCCATCTCGAGTGGCTCTAAGCCAATCTGGCCGGCTTCGATACTGGCGCGGATATCGCGATCTGACATAAGCATTTATCTAGGTTATCGCCTCGGGGGATTCCAAAGAATCCTGCCCCGAGGGCGTTGCTAGGGTAAGAACAACCAAATCAAAAGAAAGACCCGCCGTGTTCGGTCATCAGCTTCGAGCTCGTATCTACTTCGCCCTTGCTGCCGTTGGGCTAGTG
>JBILXL010000124.1:0-3007 GCA_044378505.1 Rhodoluna sp.
GCTTTCGCGCCACTGCTCAAGGGTTTCCCCTGGAGCTCCAAAGATTAGATCCAGCGATGTACCAAAGCCGAGGCCTTTGACTATTTCAAATGCCTTCGAAACGTTCTCGGGGTTGTGACTGCGCTCTAAAGTGTCGAGAACACTTTGGACTCCCGACTGCATGCCGATAGAAACTCGGTTGAAGCCAGCTTCTCTAAGGGCTGCAAACTTTTCGAACGTGACTGTGTCGGGATTAGCCTCTGTGGTGATTTCGGCATTGTCTGCAAAGCCAAATGTTTGCTCCAGTGAAACAAGTATTGCAATCAGGTCGGCTGCTGGAAGCAACGAAGGGGTTCCGCCACCAAAAAAGACCGTGCTGAATTTTCTTGGGGCTACTTTGGATTGCTCTAGTACCTGGGCTGAAAAATGGATTTCTGAAATCAGTGAAGCGGCGTAATCACTTTGCTTCAGTGATCCAAGCTGGGTTGCGGTGTAAGTATTGAAATCGCAGTAGCCACAAATATCTTTACAAAATGGAATGTGGACATAAGCATGAAAGGTTCGTGCTTCACTGCCCTTGATTTCTTCGAGAGATAAAAGTCCATCTACTGGAGCTTGATCACCATCTGGTAGCGGGCCGGCCAATTACTTGCCCTTCTTTTCGCCCTTTTTTTCACCGTCTGAGGAAAGTGCTGCAATGAAAGCCTCTTGGGGAACTTCAACACGGCCGACCATCTTCATACGCTTCTTACCCTCTTTTTGCTTCTCGAGGAGCTTGCGCTTACGGGAAATGTCTCCTCCGTAGCACTTGGCCAATACATCTTTTCGAACGGCACGAATTGACTCTCTGGCAATAATGCGAGCACCAATGGCGGCCTGAATTGGAACTTCAAACTGCTGCCTTGGAATGAGCTCTCGCAACTTACCTGTAATCATTACGCCGTAGGCATAGGCCTTGTCTTTGTGGACAATCGCACTAAAGGCATCTACTTGCTCGCCCTGCAACAAAAGGTCCACCTTCACAAGGTCTCCCTCGGCAAGACCAGCTTCTTCATAATCCAAAGAGGCGTAGCCCTGGGTTTTGCTTTTTAGCTGATCAAAGAAGTCAAAGACGATTTCGGCAAGGGGAAGTGTGTAGCGAAGCTGCACGCGGTCCTCACCCAGGTACTGCATGTCAATCATTACGCCGCGCCTGGTCTGACAAAGATCCATAATCGTTCCGACATAATCCTTCGGAGCCAGAATTGTCGAGCGAACCATAGGCTCGAGCACTTTCTTGATTTTTCCGCCTGGGAACTCGCTCGGGTTGGTTACAGTGACTTCTTTACCGTCATCCAGCGTGACTTGATAAACCACCGAAGGAGCGGTAGCGATTAGTTCAAGTCCGAACTCCCTTTCGAGACGCTCTGTCACAATTTCCAAATGGAGCAAGCCTAGGAACCCACAGCGGAAACCAAACCCTAGAGCTACCGATGTTTCCGGTTCGTAAACCAAAGCGGCATCGGAAAGCTTTAGCTTGTCGAGTGCTTCGCGAAGATCCGGATAGTCAGAACCATCGATTGGATAGACACCAGAAAAAACCATTGGCAAAGGCTCTGAGTAACCAACCAGAGCCTTTGTTGCAGGTTTGTTGACTGTTGTGACGGTATCGCCAACTTTTGACTGACGCACATCTTTTACTCCGGTAATCAGATAGCCCACTTCCCCGACCCCGAGGCCTTGGGTGGGTTCTGGTTCCGGTGAGCTAACCCCAATTTCTAGAAGTTCATGAACTGCTCGAGTGGACATCATCTGAATCTTTTCGCGAGGCGAAAGACTTCCGTCAATCATTCGCACGTAAGTGACTACTCCCCGGTAGCTGTCATAGACCGAGTCAAAAATCATCGCGCGAGCTGGCGCGTTAGGGTCTCCCTTTGGGGCTGGGACCGTGGCTACGATCTTGTCTAGTAATTCCCCTACGCCGATGCCGGTCTTTCCAGAAACGCGAAGGCAATCTGCAGGGTCTCCCCCAATTAGATTGGCTAGTTCTTCTGCATACTTTTCGGGCTGCGCTGCCGGAAGGTCAATTTTGTTTAGAACTGGAATAATCGTCAGTTCGTTTTCCATGGCAAGGTACAGATTCGCCAGGGTCTGAGCCTCGATGCCTTGAGCTGCATCAACCAACAGAACCGCACCTTCACAGGCTGCCAGCGATCTTGAAACCTCATAGGTGAAATCCACGTGGCCTGGCGTGTCAATCATGTTCAGTGCAAACACTTCACCATCGACGGCCCAGGGCATGCGAACTGCTTGAGATTTAATGGTGATGCCGCGTTCGCGCTCAATGTCCATGCGGTCCAAATACTGGGCCCTCATCGAACGCTCATCCACCACACCGGTTAGCTGCAGCATGCGGTCGGCCAGGGTGGATTTGCCGTGGTCAATGTGGGCGATGATGCAGAAGTTGCGCAGCTGCCCGGGAGGCGTCTTGGACGGCTCCAGCTTGGATGTTGCGCGTGGCGACAAGGGCTGATCCTTATGGTGGGGGCGTTGGGCTTTCGGTCCCATTCTCGCATAATGCCTGAAGCCCAAGCCCCCAGAGCCAACAAACGGTTGCCTCTAAGCCCTGCCAGCAGGTAAGCTAGAGCGGTTGGGTATCCCCAAAACGAAAGACAAAAATGGCAAATATCAAGTCCCAGGTCAAGAGAATCTTGACCAACAAGAAGGCAACTGACCGCAACCGCGCCGTCAAGAGCGAGCTCAAGACTGCAATCCGCGTTGCCCGCGAGGCAACCACCGGTGGCGACAAGACCGCAGCTGCTGCAGCAGTGTCTGCAGCTAACCGCAAGCTAGACAAGGCTGTGTCAAAGGGTGTCATTCACAAGAACCAGGCTGCTAACCGCAAGTCAGCACTTGCCAAGAAGGCATCAGTCCTGAAGTAAAGATTTGTTTACGAAAAAACACCGAGGCCATTTAGGTCTCGGTGTTTTTTTGTCCTCTGTTGGAAAGCAGAAGAACCAGCTTCTCAAGCGCAAAAACCGGATCTCTT
>JBILXL010000033.1:0-10471 GCA_044378505.1 Rhodoluna sp.
GAAAGACGCTGCCGACAAAAAGACTTTAGATGTCATCGACCCAGCTACCGGCAAAGTCCTAGTCTCCATCGCCGATGCTGCTCCCGCAGATGGCCTAGCTGCAATCGACGCAGCTGCCGCCGCCCAGGAAGCCTGGGCTAAGACTGCTCCTCGCGAGCGAGCAGAAATCCTTCGAGCTGCCTTTGAAAAGGTCACCGCAATGAGTGATGACTTTGCACTACTTATGTCTTTAGAGATGGGTAAGCCTTTTGCCGAAGCCAAGGGAGAGGTAGCCTACGGAGCAGAGTTTCTGCGCTGGTTCTCAGAAGAAGCAGTGAGGGTCACCGGCAGATACGGAACAGCACCGGATGGCAAAAACCGCATCATGGTTCTAAAGCGCCCGGTTGGACCTTCCCTGTTTATTACCCCGTGGAATTTCCCACTTGCCATGGCAACTCGCAAGATGGCTCCTGCCATCGCAGCTGGTTGCACCATGGTGCTAAAGCCAGCAGCACTTACGCCACTTACCTCGATGTTGTTTGTGAAGGTGTTGGAAGACCTAGGTCTTCCTAAGGGTGTAATCAACGTTGTTCAAACTACCCGCGCAGGCGAAGTCACTGGGCCAATCATCAAGGACGAAAGACTTAGAAAACTGTCATTCACTGGTTCAACCGGTGTTGGACGAAGACTGATTGCTGACTCAGCAGATCGCGTTCTTAGAACCTCAATGGAACTAGGCGGCAACGCTCCGTTCCTAGTGTTTGAAGATGCAGATCTAGACAAGGCAGTTGAAGGGGCAATGGCAGCCAAGCTTCGCAACATGGGAGAAGCCTGCACCGCAGCCAACCGGTTCATCGTGCACGAGTCAGTGGCTGCGGACTTTTCAAAGAAGTTTGCCGAGAAGATGTCCGCACTAAAGGTTGCCCGCGGCACCGAAGACGGAGCCAACATCGGACCCCTGATTGACGAAAAGAGCAGAGCCGGTGTTCACGCACTTGTCTCAGACGCCGTTTCCAAGGGAGCCAAGGTTCTAACAGGAGGAGCAATTCCTTCCGGTGAAGGCTATTTCTACCCACCAACTGTTTTGGCTGATGTTCCGGCCAACGCTGAAATTCTCAAAGAAGAAATCTTTGGTCCAGTAGCTCCCGTGATCACATTCAAGACCGAGGACGAAGCTGTGAAGCTTGCTAATTCGACCGAGTATGGTCTGATTGCCTACGCCTTCACGCAGAACCTGAACCGCGGCCTTCGCCTAGCCGAGCGCCTCGAAGTTGGAATGTTTGGTCTGAACGCAGGTGTGATCTCGAACCCGGCAGCTCCATTCGGCGGAGTCAAGGCCTCCGGCCTTGGCCGCGAAGGCGGCTTCGAAGGTATCGAAGAATACCTAGAAACTGTTTATGTCGGCATTGCTGACCCGATGGTTAGCTAATCAGGACAACAATAGATAAGTGAAAACCAAAACCTACCTAAAGTCCCTTTCCCTGCTCGCCGTATCAACTTTGCTTTTGGCGGGGTGTGCGGAGCCAAGACCAGATGCGATTGAAACCCCAACACCAGAGCCAAAGGTTTTTGTCACTGCACCTCTAACAGGTCTCACTCTAGAAGAAGGTGCCGCAGGCACCGAGACCTTCGCAGCACCATCGGTGGCATGCAAGATCGACAACGTCGAGGCAGCAAGACCTCAGTTCAACCTCAACAAAGCCGACATCGTCTTTGTTGAGATGGTGGAATTTGGTCTGACAAGACTTGTTGCCGTTTGGCAATCACAACCAGTAGACCAAGCAGGACCTGTTCGCTCGGTTAGACCAATGGATGCAGACATCACAGCACCACTTGCTGGCATTTTCTGTTTTTCCGGCGGACAACTACCGTTTGTAAACGCAGTGAAAGACACCGGTCAGTACATGGCTAGTGAAACTACAGAGCAATCAGACGACAAAGGCAGCTTTTCAAGACTTTCGTCTCGCGGGGCACCGCACAACGTGATGGTTGACGTTGCACTGCTTCAGTCTCAGCATATCGACCACCTCAAGGCACCACAGGCCATGCTTCCGATGGTGGGCTTTGATCAGGCTACTGAGAGCTATGAAGCACCTTCGACCGACATGGGCGAAGAAACCATCAGCTTCCTGGTCAAATACCCACAAGCCGAAAGCGGCTGGAAGGCCGAAGGCAGCTACTTCGTTAGATCACAAGACGGCGATCAGCACATCGACGCCGCAAGCAACGAGATCATTCGCGCCACCAACGTCGTAGTAATGCAAACCAAGACCGACAACTCGTTCAAGGACCCTAAGTACGGTCCGATTCCAAGAACCGTAATGATTGATTCTGGTATGGCATGGGTTTTCAGCAACGGTAAACGGGTCAAGGGCACCTGGTCAAAGACTTCTCAGAGCTCACCAATTCAGTTGACTGATGAAGCAGGAGCTCCAATCAAACTTGCAATTGGAAATACTTGGATTGAGCTAATGGGAAACCCAGCGAAAATCACTATCAAGTCCCCAGAGCCTGCACCAAGCCCAACACCAACTGAAGACGAGTAAACAAACTCTCTTTGGGGACTGCTTTTCTAATCTTGAAAGGGCTCTCGGCCCGGAACTAGCTCCCAGGGCAGCTCGGTCAACTCCCCAGTGTTTATAAGGGCTGTAGGGCCGTTGGGCCCTGCAAAATCAAGATAGACCTGCTCGAGGATTCTTTTGGCGGCCTCCCCAGGGAAAGGGGAGCTTGCCTTGGCAAGCTGCTCAATCTCTTTTGCCTTATCGGGCAAACCATTTGCCCTTGCAGAAGAAATTGCATCCTCAAGTTCAGAAAAAGTTGCAACTTTGATTGATGTTGCAGCTGCAAGTTCACCAATTGCAGTGAATGGCCAGTGACCTTCGTTTTCAAAAAAGATAGTTGGCTTATTTGTGATCAACGGATACTCACCGAGGAATGAAATTCCATCGGTGACCAGCACGTCGGTTGCCAAAAACAACTCAGCGTAAGAACCGTCTTCATCAACGAAGGTGTTTGGAAGCTCGGCCCAAGCATTTCGCCATGCTTCAAGTTCAGAAACAGCGATCACTTTGCGATCGGTTAGCGTTCCCCACAAAAACGGATGGGGTCTAAGAACAATTTGAATGTCTTGGTTGGCTTTTGCAAAAGCCAACATGTCATCTTTGATTCTAGAGAAGACTCCAAAGTTCAACCAGTGAGGAGAATAGGAATGGTGTGGTGCCCACACCACCCTGAATCCTGTCTCTTTGATTGGCCAAGACGCTTTTCCTTGCTCTGCTTCTCTAAAAAGCCCATCAATCTTTGGTGAACCGGTGAAGTGAACGTAAGAATCACCGCGTTCGGTTGATTTGTATGCTTCTTTAACAAATTTGTCTTGAGTAAAAACTAAAGAGGCAACCTGGTGAAGGCGTTGTTTGTATAAATGTGTTGCAACAAGTGATCCAACTTGCCCACCACCTGGCTCATCATCTGGTTCTTCGACCATTGCAAGAGAAAAATATGGAACGTAAGCCAGTCTTGTGAAAGAAGTTAACTTATCGAAGCGAATTGCGGGCTGATAATTTCTCTGCCAAGGGTAATTTGCAAAAACATAATCAGGTTTTAGCTCCTTAAGGGCATCAAGCACCTCTTGGTTGGAGCTGTCGCTACCTCCCATGTTGAATCTGAGGTGCTTTATGCCCTTAGCTTCGAAAAAACCATGGGCTTTTTCCTCATCTGCGTACCTAAGCTGCCCAGTTAGCTTCCTTGGAAGCGAAATTACGACCGGATCGAACCGGTCGTCTTGATCCATGAGCTGATAGACCTCATCCAAGGCATCCCAGGCCTCGAAATACATGCCTAGGAACACAACTCTGATGGGTTTCATCCCTCAAAGCTAACAAAGCCCAGCCCCCTGTCCACCCCAAACCCCAAAACCCTCTAAAACACTGGGATATAGGCCCATTAACCCTCTAAATCCAGGCCTTTCTGGGCCTAGGCCCACGGCCACCCCTGAAAGGGGTCATTTTGGACCCCAAAAGGCAAGTTTTTGGGGTCCAAAATGACCAAAGATTTATTTAATTGAGGCACGCTGGAGCCCTCGGGGGCCCCAAAATGTGGGGTTAGCTACCTGTCTCAAAACCCTTGAAAACTCGGGGCTTTATCCTTGTAACAAGCCAAATATCGATTTCTTAGGGCTGAGTATGCCCATAGATAAGGAATAGAAAAATGAAGGTTTTGCACAAGGCGAAGCAGCTGCTTCAGGGCTTTGTGCTGCCTGGGGGTTTGTTTAGTCCCAGACTCTTCCTACCGACCATCGGAAGCAAAAATCAGCCAAAAGGCCGCTCTATTTTTGACAGGGCTAAACGGTACGCCCCGCTAGCCCTGGGTACGGGAATCGTTCTCTCGCTAGTAATGAATTTTGGAGTGCCACAGGCTCCTGCGAATGCATCCAACTGCCACGTAGGTAGCAGCGCTTCATGTCCAGCAACCTCACCGCAGGAAATATTCAACCTCTACGGAACAACCACAAACGCCGTTTATTGGCTAAATGTTGCGGGGACTCCAAGGCAAGTGTTTGTTGTTATGGACACCTCTACTTCTTGGGGCAGTGGTTATTGGATCCTTCTAATGAAAGGTGCACGCGGAACCTCTAACTTTGGCTACACGAGCAACCTTTTCACCAGCAACAGCACAGTGCTAAACGAGAGTTCTCCAGCCCGAGATTTCGTATCCGATGCAAAGTATCACGCATACAACAACATTTCTCTTTCGCAAATGTTGGCGGTCATATCTAGCCCTGAGAGAGGCTCGATCTCCAATCAGGGAGACATTGCCAATAACAATTTCGGCGGTCATACCTGGTTAGAAACTGTCGCAAACGAAACTGCCTTTGCAAGACTTACGACTTATCGGTCGCTCAACACTACTGATAACCTTGCGTTCAGTTCTGTGCCCGTACAGAAGTATCGCCAAAGCAATTCAAATGGTTCAACACAGGTGTTTTCATACCAGACTGGAACCGGACGGTACGGTCATGCCGTCGAGTGCGCGGCCAATGGATACAAAGCCAGATGGGGAATCATCTGGAACAATGAGACCAATCAATTGGGCTCTTGTGATGCCTTTGTCGGTATTGGAGCACAGTCCGGGACGGACATATCGCCTAGAGACCAGGTTACTTACAACGATTCCCTGACCTTCCCAGCCCCATCAGCCAACAATAATGGGGGTCTTGGCCAGTTTGCCTTCCAAATCTGGGGAAAAATGGCCACGCCTTCCCAAACAGCACCGGCTCAACCGACCGTTGTAAACGCCGCGTTAGGTGCAGTCACGGTGAGCTGGACAGCTCCTGCCGGATCTCCTACCAACTACGTGGTTCAGTACAAACTCACGTCGGATTCATCCTGGGGAACCAACCCATCGCAATCCGTGGTTGTGAGTTCTGGGACTAGCACCACAATTACTGGCCTTTCAAACTCAACTTCTTACGACTTCCGAGTCGTAGCCAGAACTAGCACGAACTCTAGCCTCCCGAGCACCGTGAGAACTCACACAATCACCCCAAGAACCATTTCGTTTAACAGCAATGGGGGAACCGGAACCATGGCAACTATGGACGTGGCCGACTCTGTGAGCACGACTTTGCCCGCAAACACATTCACTCGTGACAGGTACACATTCAGAGGATGGAACACCGCAGCGAATGGAACCGGAACCAATCACACCGACGGGGCAAACCTTTCAGCGGTTGGTGCGAATGTGACTCTATATGCGATGTGGACATCTTTGGATGATCTGGCTTGGGACAAGAACAACACCAATGCAGGTTACGCATTCTTGAACGACGCAGGTAATCCGGTTATGCCAACGGGGAGCAACCAAGCTTGGACGCTAGAGGCTTGGGTCCAGCCCGACTCTACGGTCGGATGGATCCCGATTCTGGGTCAGCAAAACGCTTTGGACACGTCAACTGGCCGCAATAACATTTGGCTCAATGAAGGACAGGTTATCTTAGCTACTTCAGCAGACACCTTAACGGGGGTGTTCCTTTCGAAGGACCGCTGGACGCATATTGCTTGGGTTATGAGCACGACCTCGTCAGCCGAACTATATGTAGATGGCAATCTTGCTTGGGCAGGAACTACACCCCGGGTCACTGGCGGCCCGTTCTTTACGGTAGGTGGATCTCGCCAGGGAGGAACGGGGCAGTCATCTTTTGATGGGCAAATCGACCAGGTGAAAGTTTGGGGTGCTGCACTAACGTCGACTCAAGTAGCAAACTCAATGCACACCCACGGCTCGGCATTTTCTGGGACTCCAAGTGCAAGTTGCACCACAGGCCTTCGCGCCCACTACGACTTCAACGAATTTGTAACCGGAACAGTTCTTGATAGATCTGGGTGTGGAAAGAACCTTGCTTTCAATATTGCGGCTTCCGGAGGATCTTTCGCAGAGTCCGATTTCAAATCATCTGAGATTGTTGAGACCAGCACCGCTCATTCCCTCCAGACTTACTACAAGTTCAACCGAAGCTACCTCACCGCATCCGGAGGTTGGACCCCACCAGCTGGAGTCACCAAATTCAAAACCCTAGTTTTAGCTGGCGGAGGTGGTGGTGGTGGTGGCCACGATACAGCCCATGGTGGTGGTGGTGGTGGTGCCGGAGGACTACTCCAACCGATTTTGAACTACTCTTCTGGCGCTCTGAAGGTGCAGGTCGGTACTGGAGGATTTGGGGGTGAGGGTCGTAAGCAGGGGAAGCAAGGTGGAAACACCATTTTGGGGGAGACCATTTCTGCTATCGGCGGTGGTGGCGGTGGCGCCTATTACCCTAACGACCCCTGCGTCAGCTCTTGTGGCGGAGGCGCCACATCGGGAGGATCCGGTGGTGGAGCTGGAGCTGGTCAAGTTCAGACTGGTGCAATTGGCACTGCTGGCCAAGGCTTCTCGGGTGGAAACAGCGGTCCAAGCACAAACGTCAGTTACGGAGCTGGAGGTGGTGGAGCCGGAGATCGTGGTCTAGACAATTACAACTTTGGGCCCGGCGCCGGCGGTATAGGTGTTCAACTAAGCATTACAGGAACCCCTACTTACTTCGCCGGCGGCGGTGGTGGAGGCTCAATCAACACAGTCACCGGTGTCGGTGGTCTTGGCGGTGGAGGCAATGGATCATCCACAGCTGCTGGCGCATCCGTACCAACTGCCGGAACCACAAACACCGGCGGTGGTGGCGGTGGTGGTAAGGGATCTTCCGGCGTATCACAAGCCGGCGCTTCAGGTGGATCAGGAGTTGTGGTTCTTTCTCACGGACCTGTTCTAGAGGTAACCCGAACAGCAACAACTGCGAGAGCGGGAAGCAACTTCTCTGAGTCCATTCAGGTTCAACTTCGAGACTCAGGCGGAGTAAACGCCCTTGGTGGATCCACTCAGTATGACGTGACAGTCACGGCAACTGGTCAGGTACTTCGAGTAGGGGCGTCAGGGAATGCCGTCACTTCCGTAACCGTTAGAACGGTTGGCGGTGTTGCAACGTTTACAGATCTCGGGTTCACCTCAAACGTTGGCGTGGGGGAAAGAACACTAACCTTCACCTCGGATGCCTTTATTGGAACGTCTCTGACAATTACCCCGAGTCAGATTGCATCAGCCGTAAACATCACTTCTTCTGGAACAACAAATGGTGTATTTGTAAACGGTAATTTCGAGTCTTCAACAAGCGGAATTGCAAATATCCTAAATACTGATCTCCAAACCCACATGCAGTCTTTCTCCACGACAGTTGAGTCGGCAGGTACCGTAACTGTTTCGAACTCTGTGGCATCACCAAATTCATCGAGCTCCTTAACCTTGACTTCAACCGGCAGCAACGTGACTGTGAATGCTGCAATAAGTGGACTTTCTGGTTTTACAGTGACTTGTGACTCAGGGACTTTTGCAAGCAACTCTTCTGGAACGATTTCTGCAGGCGGGGATGTCACAATCCAGTGTTCAACCATAACCACAGCTGGAGCGGTTTCTACCTCCGGATCTACTTACCTCACCGCTTCCGGTGCAACTAGTGATTTAACTGTTGGGGCCAACATTACAATTGCTGGCGTTGGAGAAGAACTAATCTTGAAGTCGAAGCGGAGTGTTCTAACTTCAGCCAACGTAAACCTTCGAACCATTGGCGGACCCTTAACTATCTGGTCAGATACAGATGCAACTAGCGGCGGTGGAATTAGACTCGGCGACTCCAATTCCATTTGCTCAGGCTGGTCCTCCAGTTCATGTAACTCGACCGGTGGAAACATCACACTCGGTGGTGGAGCGGCAAATGGTCTAGATTCGACAATTCCTGGTGGTGCTGCGAAGGGTTTTGGATCCACAGATGATGTAGCTGGCATAACACTGGGTCCTTGCCAAGCAGCTGCTGGAGTTGCTGGTGCGAGCATCGCTTCGAACGGCGGGTCTATATCCATAAATGGCGAGGGGTCTGACACTAATGCTTCCACTTCGTATATTTCCGCCGGTTTGGCGCTGTGTAACGGAGCGTCCATCAACTCAGGTTCTGGTAAGCAAACACTGAAGGGTGTAGCAAAGGCAACATCCGGTTACAACGATGGGTTTTGGGTGTCGCCTTGGGTGGCTAATGGTTCCGCGACAGTAACCAGCACTAACAGTTCTGACGATGGAGTGACGCTCTATGCCGAGGGTCCAAGAGACGGCTTTGTTTCATTTGGGTTGATCTATCAAAACTCAAATGGAGGCGGATTGCTGGTTCAGGCTGATTCGCTAATGACAGGCGCAAGCAAACTAGATTTCAGGTCCGCTGGGGCGATGAGTATCCAACCGACGGGTACAAGCTTTAGGAAGGAAGTCTCTGTCTCAGCAGACTTCACATTGTCTACTTCGACAAAGAGATTCGAAGTTGGAAGCACAACCAACACTCAAACTATTTCCGTTCCTTCATCTGCCGCAAAAACCATTGCTGGAGACATGATTTTTAGGACTTCTTCCTTCACCTCGGCTTCCGCCCTAACTACCACAGGTGCAAACAGCCAAATCCTTGTTGTTTCAGATGATGTGGCACTTGGGGCAAACCTTGCAACCACATCCTCAAGTGGCTTAGTGACATTTGCTCCCCGCACTAATAGTCGGGTAATCGATCTAGGAACAGAAGTTTCTGGTCGCCTATCCCTCACAAGCACTGAGCTAAATAGAGTTTCCGCAGGAACTCTTAGAATCGGTGCCCTCAACGGCACAAATTCTGGAAACATAAACGTCACGGCAGCTCTTGCACCAACAGGAGTCCAAACTCTTGCCCTTAGAACAAGCGGATCAGTTGAAAGCAGCGGAAGCGGTTCAATAACCGAAGTTAACCTAGCCATTAGCGCGGCCTACATTAACCTCGGCGGAAACAACTCCATAACTGGAAACTTGGCTCTTAGCTCGGCGAACGCAACGCTCACTTATAACCAGATCTCGGGTTCCTTCACTCCTGCCACAGTCGATCAAATAGCTCCTGAATATGGTGTGGCAACACAAATCATCATGTCGCAGGTACCAGTAGGAACTCCAGTTGACGAAATGATGGCCGTAGCTTTCAATCCGCCACCAGTTGCGACATTGAAAGACAAGTTCGACAACGAACTAACTACTGCCAACGCGCAGTCAACTAGCTACACAGTTACAGCAACAAAGGCATCAGGTCCAGGAAATCTAACTGGTACCGCAAGTACCACTACATCAACTCGAGGAGTTGCAAGGTTTACTAACCTCGGCATTTCTGACAGCTATGGTGTCCACCGGATCACGTTCACCGCTACCGTCACCGCAACTTCGGCTCAGATTTCCGGTACTCCAAGTTCAACAACCGGTGATTACAACATCAAAGTTGATCAAACAGTCAGCTTTACATCGTCGGCACCAACATTAGCCCGCGCCAGTGGAACTACTTACCGTCCGGAAGCAACCGCTACCTCCTCCTTGAGTGTCTCGATTACGGTCGATGCTGCCTCATCGTCCGTCTGTTCGATTTCTGGAGGAATAGTCTCATTCCTCACCGCCGGTACTTGTGTGCTGAATGCGAATCAAGCTGGAAACTCCGCATTCACTGCAGCTCCCCAAGTTCAGCAAAGCTTCGCTGTGGCATCTGCTCAACTAGATACCCCGACAGCGCCAACGGTTGCTGCTACCGCCAACACCCTAAAGTCTTTGGATGTTTCCTGGACTGCTGTTGCAAACGCTGCGAGCTACACAGTGAAGGTATACGCGGCTGCCACTGGATCCGAGAGTGCCCAGGTTGTTGAAATTACTGGAACTAGCACCACAATCAGGACTAACGAGTTCCCCGGCATCGCCGATAGCACCATGTACTACGTGAGCGTTACAGCAATTACAACCCCTTCGGAGAGAAACTCAGCTGAGTCCCTAAAGTCAACGGGAACCACGAACTCTCCGGCGGCTACCCCGACAATTGCCTTCCAACCAACTGGGGTTAACAAAACTGTTGGCCAGTCAGCCACCTTCA
>JBILXL010000125.1:0-2997 GCA_044378505.1 Rhodoluna sp.
GGCAACAACCTCATCGGTTATTTCAGAGCGGAGCTTTGGAACTGTTCCAGCACCCAGCAGCGACTGATCTGGAAGCTTATAGGTTCGATTGGTTCTTCCAACTTGAGCTACCGGCTGCTCATCCGGTTCAGCGTCAAACAAAGCCTCGGGTTCAATTGGAATTTCTTGGACAATTGGAATCTCGCGAGTTCTTGGGGTTGGGTTATCAAATAAATCCTCAACCAAATCGGTTCCGTCTTGCTGTACTACAAGTGCCGAATCAAAAGATCCCTCGTCTTTTTTGCCCCTGCGCCACCAAGGCGCCTTGGTGCCATCAAAGGCATCGGGGATTTCTTCGCCTTCTTCTACTTGGTGCGAGCCTCTTAGCGAAGATCCAAATAAGTACTCATAGAGCTCACCCAATCTCTGCCCTATTTTGTTTGGCGCAGTTTTGGTCATGATCAAAATCGAAGCAAATCCAATCAGGGCCAAAACCGGAACTGCACCCCAGATAGTAATTGTTGAGATAAAAGGAATAGATACCAGCCAACCAAAAAGACCTCCGGCTGCAGCAAGGGCCATAACCCCATCGGTTGGCTGAGGCTGAGAGCTAAACAGATGGAAGAAACCTGAAACAGTAATCAACATCAGGAACAAACCAACTCCGATTCGAGAGTTGTCTTGCACCGTGGAGGGGTGACGAGCTAGGAAGATGGCGAAAATGATCATGATTACTGGAAGGCCGAATGACACCGGGCCAAATAAAAGCCCAAAGCTCCAGGCGTTCAAGGTTTGAGCCCAGCTTTCTTGGATCAGGAACCAGCCAAAGGTGATGCCTAGAATGCCAAGGATTGCCATAAAGAATGGGAAACCATCGCGACGGTCTTCCTTGGAAATCTGATCGGGAGAAAGTGCTCTGGCGGCTCCACCGAATCCGTGAGCCAGGGCCAGATAAAAACGAACCAGTAGATTCGCGCGCGATGAATCCTCAGCCTTGGGCTTTAGAACCTGAGTCTTGGCTGGGGCGCGTTTTCTCGCGGGAGGCGATTTTCTGGTTGCCATGGCTCCAAAACTACTAGCGGGCGGCCCAAAACCCGCGGAACCTAGGGCGGCTAGCCGTGAATGACCACCGGAATGATCATGGGCTTACGGCGATGAGCCTTAGAGACCCAGCCACCAACACTTCGGCGAATAACTTGCTGAAGTGAATGAGTGTCCCTAATTCCTTCCCGAGCTGCCTGAAGCAGGGCCTTTTCAATCTGAGGCTTAACATCGTCAAAGACGTGATCTTCCTCGGCGAATGCTCGAGCCCTAATCTCAGGACCAGCCGTAATCAATCCAGAATTTGGATCCACCACAACGAAAACAGAAATGAATCCTTCTTCGCTCAACACTCGGCGATCTTTCAAATCTTCTTCGGTGATTGTTCCAACGGTCTTGCCATCAACGTAGAGCAAACCACACTCCACTTCGCCAACTACCTTGGCTACACCGTCACTCAAATCAATTACGAAACCATCCTCAGCCAAGATGATATTGTCTTTGCTGATCCCTGTTTGCTCGGCAACCCGGGCATTGGCAACTAAGTGACGGTACTCACCGTGCACCGGCAAAACATTCTTAGGTTTCAAGATGTTGTATACGTACATCAGCTCCCCGGCTGCAGCGTGACCGGAGACGTGAACCTTTGCATTTCCTTTGTGGATTACATTTGCTCCGAGCTTGGTAAGCCCGTCAATTACTCGGTAGACAGCGTTCTCGTTTCCAGGAATTAGCGAGCTTGCCAAAATCACGGTGTCGCCCTCAGCGATTTCAATTTCATGCTCTAACTTGGCCATCCGAGATAGCCCAGCCATTGGTTCTCCCTGGCTACCGGTGGACATAAACACCAGCTGAGAATGCTCGTATTTGTTTGCATCTTTCAGATCAACGATTGAATCATCGGGCACCTTCAAAAAGCCCAGCTCGGCAGCGATTTGCATATTGCGAACCATGGAGCGACCAACCAGCACCACTTTGCGGTTGTTGCTAACGGCGGCATCAATTACTTGCTGAACCCTGTGGACGTGAGAGGCGAAGGAAGCCACAATCACTCGCTTAGTGGCGCGTCCGATGACATCGTGCAGTACGGGACCAATGTCTTTTTCTAGAGGGGTAAATCCTGGCACGTCGGCATTTGTCGAGTCGCACAAAAACAGATCTAGACCAGCTTCACCGATTCTGGCGAATGCTCGAAGGTCAGTGATTCTGCCATCAAGTGGAATTTGGTCCATCTTGAAATCACCTGTGTGCAGGATGGTTCCAGCTTTGGACTTTATCAAAACAGCAAGAGCATCAGGAATCGAGTGATTCACAGCGATGAACTCAAGTTCGAAATCGCCCATAACCTCAACATCGCCCTCACGAACGGTGTGAGTGTAGGCAGGTAGTCGGTGCTCCTTGAGCTTGGCCTCGATAAAGGCAAGTGTCAAAGCTGACCCGATGATTGGGATATCTGCTCTCATTCGAAGCAGGTAGGGCACTCCCCCGATATGGTCTTCGTGACCGTGAGTAAGAAATATTCCAATGATGTCGCTCAGGCGATTTTTCAGGTAGCCAAAATCAGGCAGAATCACATCGACGCCTGGCTGATGTTCTTCTGGGAAAAGGACGCCGCAGTCAACAATGAGGATCTTGCCGTTGATTTCAAAAACGGTCATGTTTCGACCGATTTCACCAATTCCACCTAGTGGAATGATTCGCATAACGTCTTTTTTGAGTGGAGCCGGATGAGGCAGGGTTAGGACCACAGTCTTCTTTCTTTGACGCTACCTAGTTGTGCCAGCCACCTTCGGCAGCGCACCGCCAGCGGCAGCATTTCTATCTGGTCTAAAGTTTGCAAACGACAAGCCCGGAACTGTTCCGACCTTCTCAATTCCATCTTCAATTCTTGCGGCTTCATCGTCTTCTGGACCAACCAAAGGAAGTCGAACGCGCGGTGAGCCGATTTGACCCAATCCGTGAAGGACGTATTTAGCA
>JBILXL010000126.1:0-2981 GCA_044378505.1 Rhodoluna sp.
GAGTTGGTAGTGAGTGCCTTGGCACCGGAGGAAAAAGAACCGGAGAAAAATGAAAACAGAAATACACCCGTGATCAAAAACGGAATGAAGTTTGCCGGTCTTAGATCTCCAAGAATCAAACCAAAAACTAACCCGTAGGCAAATGCTTGGAGTGAAGGAAGTAGCACGAGCCACCAGCGTCCGAGTCTGGTTCTAGCATTTGCTGATTCGGATGCGTAGAGAGACATCGTGAAAGCAAAATCACGTCGACCCCAGGCTTGCTTTAAGTACTCACGAAAATTTGGGCGAACGCCTACCTGTGTCAGACCATGCGAAAGTGCATAGTCAGCTAGATTCATTTTCCGCCTCTAGAAATTTCAGCTTTGAGCTGCTCGTTTTTCTCCGCCACCAACGATGCCAGTGACTGGCCGTATTCGATTAGCTTTTTCTCCATTGCGGCATCGTTTGTTCCAAGAATTCGTGCTGCCAGAATTCCCGCATTTTTTGCTCCGCCAATCGAGACGGTGGCAACTGGAATACCAGCTGGCATTTGCACAATTGAAAGCAGTGAGTCCATGCCATCGAGTTTGCTAAGTGATACCGGGACACCAATCACCGGAAGGGTTGTGACGGAAGCAAGCATGCCTGGTAGATGGGCTGCTCCGCCGGCACCAGCAATTATGACCTTGACCCCGCGAGTAGAAGCGGCCTTACCCCACTCGATCATTTTTTCCGGAGTGCGGTGAGCTGAAAGAACTTCGACTTCGTATTCGATTCCGAATTGCTTGAGAGCCTCAGCGGCATCGGACATAACCGACCAGTCTGAGTCTGAGCCCATGACAACGCCGACCAATGGATTGGTCATTAGGGACTCCCGTCGAATTGAATCAAGCTCGCTTGACCAATTTTAGCCAAGATTGGGCTTTAGCGGACACCCAGAATCAAAGCTCTAGCCTTTAGTGCGGTAGCCAGTGCGGATTCTTGGGTCCCACCGACAACGGTGATGTGCCCAAGCTTTCTCCCGATTCGAGGGCTCTTTCCGTAGGAGTGGAGCTTGGCCGATGCGAACTGCTTCATAAGCTCCGGGTAGTTTTCTACGTAATCAACCTCATCGGATACACCCAGCAGATTCACCATCACCGAAGGCTCGGCGCAGGTGGTTTCTCCAAGTGGAAGATCTAGCACTGCCCGAAGATGCTGCTCGAATTGAGAGGTAGTTGATCCTTCGATACTGAAGTGTCCTGAATTGTGCGGGCGCATTGCAAGTTCATTCACAAGAAGTTTTCCATCAGCAGTTTCAAACATTTCAACCGCAAGATTTCCTGTGACGCCAAGGGAAGAAGAAATCAATTCAGCAATTTGTTTTGCTTTTTCTGCCAACTCATTTGAAAGATTTGGTGCTGGTGCTAACACTTCTGAGCACACGCCATTTTTCTGCCTGGTTTCAACTACCGGCCACGCCTTAAACTCGCCGCTTGGATTTCTTGCGGACAGCTGAGCAAGTTCACGGGTGAAATTGACTTTTTCTTCGGCCAGTAATTTTCCGCCGAGTAAATCAAGTGCGGCTGGCTCAAACCAATCGCTAACCTCTGACGAGGCGCTAACTACCCGGACTCCCTTACCGTCGTAGCCACCGATGGGAGTTTTGACAACTACCTCTGGACCGAATTTAGCTATGAAGGCATCGAGTTCGGAAGCGCTCGAAACTGCCGACCAGCGTGGGTTAGGAGCTCCAGTTTTTTCCAGTGCTTGTCTCATGACTAGTTTGTTCTGAGCGTGAGACAGGGCTTTGGAAGGAGGTTGCACTGAGGTGCCGGCAGCTTCCACCGCCTCGAGAATGTGAAGTGGAACATGCTCGTGATCAAAAGTGATTACATCCACACCTTTGGCAAAATCTAGAACGGTTTTTAGATCCGTGTAATCGCCAACAACAGTAGTTGCCAGATTGGCCGAAGAGTTTTCCGTTTCGGCAAGTACCTGTAGATCAATTCCCAGATTGATTGCGGGCACGGTCATCATGCGAGCTAACTGCCCGCCGCCGATTACCCCAACCCGATATTTCAACTGCGCCCTTTTCCTTGCCCTAGCTTGCAGCCTTGGCCCAGGCCTCTATTTCGGCTGCCAAGTGCTTGTTCTTAGCGTATCCGCCAATGCGGTACTCAGTTCCGTCGACTGAAAGTATGGAAATCACCTGCCGACCAAGGCGGCCTTCCTTCTGGATTTCTATTGATGAAAGCTCCGAAAGCAATAGCTGTCTTTTTCTAAACCCTAAAAATCCAAACCTATAAACCAGACGCGTACTCGTTAGCTCAAGATAACAAGCAAGATAACTCAGCAACGGAAACAGCCAGAACAAAACTACGATTGTTCCTCCGGCTATCAACGCGTAGTTGTAATCGTTAGCAGAAATCTGCTCAACGATAAATGCCAGAGCAAAGCTCACCGCGGCTAGAACCAGGGTGGGTGTAAAGAGCCTGCGCGCTTTTGGCTTCAGGCGTAGAACTAAGTATTCAGAATTGGTAGTCACCGGTTAATCTTCCCGCTAAGCCTTACGAAGGTGCAGCACATCGCCCGCTGAAACCGAAAGTGTCTCGTTTTGAGTTGAAACCACAAGCCGTCCCGTTTCGTCAATTTCCTTGGCAAGACCGAAGGCTTTTTTGCCATCTGGAAACTCAACCGAAACCTGGGAACCAACGGTTGCCGATAATTCTAAAATTGCCTGCCTCAGACCACTGGCCGTTGCATCGCCGCCAGCACTAGATAGCTCAAGATAAAGACTCCGGATGTTTTCAATTACCGCTGCCAGTAATTGATCGCGATCGACCGTACTTGCATTTTCGAGCAATAAAGAAGTAGCGGTATCAACCGGCAGCTGTTCTACGGATTGATTGACATTGATTCCAAAGCCAATTACCACACAAGATAAATCTGTGGCCACTTCGGCCAGGATCCCGCTGACTTTCTTTTCAGCAATTAGTACGTCGTTTGGCCATTTGACTTTT
>JBILXL010000030.1:0-11419 GCA_044378505.1 Rhodoluna sp.
TGTGCAGGCCTGCCTCAAGCTGAAGCTTGGAATACTTGTCATCAATAGGGCTGGCTACGCAAACTTCAACTCCCCCAATGGCGTTAGACATCTCTATAACGCCGCGGAAGTCAATCATCGCTAGGTATGGAATCTTTACTCCAGTTAGATTCTGGATTGTCAGAAGTGTGCAGACTGGTCCTCCATATGCGATAGAGGAGTTGATCTGCTGTCTGCTCATTGCCGAAAAGGATCCGCCATCGGGATCTGGGCAAGCTGGAATTGGCACGAGCAAGTCCCTAGGGAAAGAAAGAGCGACCGCGTTTTTGCGGTCTGCCGAGATGTGCAAGAGCATGATCACATCGGCAAGCTCCGATGTGTCGTCGCCGTACCCTTTGCCTTGACCTTTTCGAGTATCTGAACCAACTAGAAGAATGTTAACCGGGCCATTCAAGTCTTCAACGCTTGGCTGTGCAAAGGCGTTTCCTTCCGCATCAACCAACGTGATATTGTTTTCTTTCAAGGTGTTTGACAACTGGAAGACCGAGATTCCTGTAACTGCAAGCAGTGCACCCATACCGACCGCCAGGCCCTTGAATCCCCAGCGAACATATTTCCGCCATGGGGCAGGTGATTTTTGATTGCCGTGACGAGGAATTTCTTTTCTAGGCCCAGTAGGAGGCCGAACGACTCTTCTAGTTGCAAAGTTTGGTAATTGATCAGACAAGTTCTGTTTTTCTCCCTTAGAGGAATATGTAATCAAGTCTATTCAGGGGCAGGTTTTGGGCCCTGCAAGCTCAGGGTTTTAACAGATAGAAAATGGCGGAGGCCGTGGGATTCGAACCCACGAAACATTTCTGTTCACTGGTTTTCAAGACCAGCTCCATCGGCCGCTCGGACAGACCTCCGTAAAGAACTTTACAGGAAACTGGTAGCGCTAGCGCTGCCTGGAAAACAAGATGCCTTCAAAGCCCGCAAGTACTCTGGCAACCCCGTCATCCGTCACAGATGATGTGACATCGGTCGCCTCTAATTGGACTTCCTCAGGAGCCTGGCCCATTGCAAAAGCCAATCCGCCGTTGGCTTTAGCCCACTGGAACATCTCTATATCGTTTCTGCCATCGCCCATAACAAGAACTTGCTCGCTGGCTATACCTAGGCGTTGTCTTTGAACCTCGAGGGCGCTAGCTTTCGAGACTCCCTTTGGGGAAATGTCTAGCCAGGCGGTGTATCCAATTGCATAGCTAACAGAAGCTAGCCCGATCTTTGAAACTAGTCCCAGAAATTCATCAACGTCATGCTGCGGAGAAAGCACAACGACGCGACTCACCTCTCGGTGCATCAGCTCCTCTAGAGGTGTTTCGAAGTTCTGATCACCTAGGGCATAGGAAGGAAAAGGGCGATGGAAGCGGTAGCTTCCATCGACATCTTCAACTGCGAAGTGTGCTTCAGGTAAGTGTTCTATGAGCTGGGTAAGAATTTCGGCTGGATCAAAGGTGGTGATGTCAGTCATCTGGAAGCCTTTTGGGTGGTCGACATCTAGTTGCACTGTCACTGCGCCGTTAGAGCTAACAACAAACCCTTGTTCAAAACCTAGGTCTCTGACCACTGGAACGGCATTTGCTGCAGCGCGACCTGTTGCGATTATTACCTCGTGACCGAGGTCCTTGACTCTTTGAACTTCTTTAACCACTTCTGGAGAAAGATACCCGTCATCGTGAACTAAGGTTCCGTCAATGTCCAGCCCAATCAACCATCGATCACTCGGGGAAATGCTTGGCATAGGTGACTAGTTTTCCTGGTCTTTTACTTGCTCTTTGGAGAAATTAATTCTTCGCCACCAAGGTAAGGACGAAGCGCGGCTGGGATCTTGACCGAACCATCAGCCTGCTGGTGGTTTTCCAAAATCGCTACCAGCCATCTCGTTGTTGCCAAGGTTCCGTTCAGAGTCGCAGCCGTTGCGGTCTTACCGTCTGCTGTTCGGTATCTAACGTTTAGCCTTCTGG
The DNA here is from genome assembly GCA_044378505.1 of Rhodoluna sp. Classification (GTDB taxonomy): domain Bacteria; phylum Actinomycetota; class Actinomycetes; order Actinomycetales; family Microbacteriaceae; genus Rhodoluna. Next base: position 1,986 of record JBILXL010000030.1, read on the forward strand.
CTTGGTAGGTAGTGCAGTTGGAAGTTGAAGTTAGCTCGCGGTAGTTCCCTTGAGTTGGAACCCAAGCTTCTGCGTCGTATTTTCTTGCCGCTGAAGAACCGAGGTCTCCTGCTGCGGTTTCAATCACTCGATAAGGAAGCTCGCAAGCCTGAAGCATTTCTTCCTGGAAGGAAAGGAGTTTCTGATGTTCGGCTTCTGCTTGGTCAGGGGGGATGTAGCTAAACATTTCTAGCTTGTTGAACTGGTGAACTCGAAGGATACCCCTGGTGTCTTTGCCGTGACTTCCGGCTTCTCTTCTGTAGCAAGTAGACCACCCTGCATACCTGAGTGGACCGTCTTCGAGATCGATGATCTCATCTCGGTGATAGCCAGCCAGAGCAACCTCGCTTGTTCCAGTTAGATAAAGCTCATCGGCTGGAAGGTAGTAAATCTCATCAGCGTGCTCACCTAGGAAACCAGTTCCAGCCATGATTTCTGGGCGAACCAAGGTCGGGGTAATCAATGCGGTAAAGCCTGCCTTAATTGCCTTGTCTAAAGCTAGGTTCATTAGTGCGAGCTCAAGCCTTGCTCCCATTCCCTTTAGGAAATAAAAGCGAGAGCCTGAAATCTTGGCTCCACGTTCGATGTCAATGACATCTAGGGATTCTCCGAGCGCTACGTGGTCTTTTGGTTCAAAGGCAAAGTTTGGCTTGGTGCCTATCTCTTTGATGACAACGAAGTCGTCTTCGCCACCTTCAGGGACGCCATCGAGAACAACGTTCTCGATTTTCCAGACAATCTTGTCCAGTTCTTCAGCTGCAACATTGGCTGCTTCGTTGGCAGCCTTTACTTTGGCAGCTAGCTCTTGAGCTGAAGCAACCAATGCAGCTTTCTGTTCCTTGGGTGCTGTTGAAACGAGTTTGGAATGAGCGTTCTGTTCAGCACGAAGGAATTCGAATTCTGCGAGCGCTTTGCGTCGTTTGGTATCCAGTTCTGCTGCCTGATCGACAAGTTTCTCATCGCTCCTTCTGGCGCGCTGAGAAGCCTTGATTGCTTCTGGGTTTTCTCTAAGGAGATTTAGGTCGATCACCCCTCAAGAATACAGTTACACTCTGGGTGAAACCCGTTTGTATGAGGCTGCGAGGCATCCCGCCATCCACCCCAAAGACCTTCGAATTAGCGGTTTGCTTGAAGTGCGAGCTGCTGGGGAGACTTTAGACGTGACTTGCAATCAGGCAAACTCTAACTTCCTGATGGGCGGAATTGTCGGCCATTACTAGATCTAAATTTTTACCAAATGATACCTCGACTCTTCCATCTGTAAGCTGAGTGGGAGTTCCGAACTTGGGCCACGCGCCTGACAACTCAAGCTAACAAGTCCCCCAAGAAAAGGGTGACTGTGAATATGCGGTTTTGTAGCACAGCCAGAGGGGAACATGGAGGTACGTTTTTAACATGAGGGCTTTGGTATTTGGTGGGGCTGGATTTATTGGCGCCAATCTGGTTAAGGCGCTTCACGACAAAGGCGTAAAGCACATTTTGGTTGGTGACAACCTATCAATGGGCAACAAGCTTGCTGAGCTAAACTTTCCAGTCAATTTGCATGTTGGGGACATGACTTCAGCAAAGTGGGTAGATGAACTTGTGCAGGATTTCAAGCCAGCAAGGATTTATCATCTGGCGGCGAATTCTGATATTTCAGCTTCTGCCCTAGATCCGAGCCTGGATATCAAAAATACCTTGATGTCTACAGTTAATCTTGCCCAAGCAATCCGAAAGAGCCGCGTTGAGGAGTTGGTATTCTCGTCTTCCTCTGCGGTCTTTGGCGACTCGGCAAACGTACTTTCAGAAGATTCTCCAAAAAAACCAGCTTCCGCATATGGTTGGATGAAGTTATCAAGTGAGCAAATTCTTCTGGCTCTCGCTGAAGAAGGTTTTGTATCGAAGTACCTCTGCGTAAGATTTCCAAACGTCACAGGTGAACTTCAGACTCACGGTATTGTTCACGATTTAGTCAAGAAATTGCTACAAAACCCTCGAAGGCTTGAAGTTCTTGGTGACGGGTCCCAGCTAAAGCCGTATGTTTATGTTTCTGAATTAGTAGATGCAATAAACCTCCTAATGGATGCCCCCTGGGATGGGATCAAGACGGTGCATCTGGGGCCTCGTGATCAAGCGTCCGTTTCTGAAATTGCAGCTGCAATCGTTGAGATATCAGGTGAAGACCCAGATGTCGTTTTTGGAACAACTAGGTCTGGGTGGGAAGGCGACGTGCCGGAATACAAGTTTGATCTTTCCCGCGCTGAGGAAATTCTTGGAAGTTTGCCGTTTGGGTCGTCTTTAGCTGCGCTTAGGCGTTCGATCGACTGGGAGATTGGGAAAGCAAATGGGTCCCTCTGACTTGGGACCTGGTTCAGTCCAAGTATTGATTCTGGCTGGTGGCAAAGGCACAAGGAGTGAAAATCCTCAAGTTCCAAAACCCCTCCAGCAAATTTGGGACGGCAAAACTGTTTTGGACATTCAGCTTGAGGCTTTGGCTGCGGGTGGGTTTACTGATGTTTGTCTGCTGCTCAGTCACCTGGCCGAGGAAATAATTGACTACTTGAAGGAAGCTTCTCAACGATACCCAACACTTTCCATTGGATACCTTCTAGACGAGCAGGAATCTTTGGGGACGGCCCAGAGTGTTTCTTCCGCAGTTGGACGCCTTGGTGCCAGCAAAGATTATCTTCTCCTGCTCGGCGACACTGTGATTCAAGCTCCGCTCGATCATTATTTTCTAAGGTGGAAGGCATCGGGAGCAGACCTTGGGATCTTATGCCACCCCAACCTGCATTTGCATGACTCTGATGTGCTCCTGCTTGATAGCGGTGCCAAGATCCATGATTTTCGAGAAAAGGGCCAAGAAGCCGATTCGGCACCAGGTTTTCTCCTACAGGCCGCTACGGGAGTTCTCTTCTTCTCCTCGAAAGGGGCTAAAGGAATTTTTGGTTCCAGGGGCGATGTCACCAAAGAATTGATCGCTAATTCGCTGGTGGACCACACGGGCGAAGGGATTGTCGCTTCGCACTATTTCAAAGACAGCGGTACCGCTGCCCGTCTGGCTTCCATCCGATCTGATTTCTCAAATGGATCCGCCATATTGCGTGGCGCACGGAGCAGAGCGGCACTATTGCTGGATAGGGACGGTACCTTGATTTCAGATTGTGGGACATCAAGGACTTCTGTCTTGGAGAATGATATCTCTTCTCAAGTTGCAGAAGCAATCCGGGCATTCAATGAAGCAGGTGTCCCTGTATTTGTCATTACGAATCAACCTGGAATTGCAAAGGGTCAGATCACGGCATCTGAAGTCCTTAAGGTGCACAACGAACTGGGTGAGTACTTGTCGAGTCACGGTGCATTGATTGACGGGTTGTATTTTTGCCCACATCACCCAGAAGTCGGTTTCGAAGGGGAGGTCCCTTCCCTCAAGATTCCGTGCCTCTGTCGCAAGCCTGAAAATGGCATGTTGCTGGCTCTCGCTAGCGACCATGGAATTGACCTTAAAGAGTCAGTATTTGTTGGAGACAGCGCCGCGGATTCAGAAGCAGCCGCTAAGAGCGGTTGCAGATTCAAGTTAGCAAGCTGGAACGGCTCAACGGCTAACCTTACTTTTAAGGTACTTCTCGAAACTCTTGAGGAAATGAGTCATGCTTCTAACTAGAACTCCATTTAGGGTGAGCTTCCTTGGAGGGGGCTCAGACATACCTTGGTTCTATCAGGAGTATGGCGGTGGAGCTGTTCTTTCAACTGCCATTGACCGTCACATGTATATCTCGGGCCATGCCCTTTTCGACAGTGACGATGTCCTAGTTAAATATTCGAAGACGGAGAGGGTCGGACGCCCCCAAGATCTGAAGCACCCAATAGCTAGAGAGGTCCTTACGCGTGCCGGTATAAAAGGTATAGACATCTCAGTTACGGCTGACATACCTGCAGGTACTGGTCTTGGCTCTTCATCCGCATTTACAGTGGGACTAATTAATCTCACACGAACTTATAAATCGCTAGAAGCCTCGCCAGAAACTCTGGCGGCTGAGGCCTGCAAAGTAGAGCTGGAGTACCTCGAGGAGCCAATTGGCAAACAAGATCAATACGCTAGCGCCTTTGGTGGACTGAATCTAATTAGGTTTGGGGTCGACGGATCGGTCGAAGTGGAACCGATTGGATTAGACGTACAGGCTTTTGATTGGCTTGGTCGCGCAATTGTTCTGGTCAGACTAGACCAGCAAACCAGGAGCGCAAGCTCTGTTCTTCAAGGGCAAAAGGCCGCTTCTCACCTTGACACCAAAGTGTCATCAGCCTTGGCCGATGCTAGAGAAATAGCCATAGCTGGCGCGCGCACAATTGCATCAGATGTCACAAAACTTGGGGAACTTGTTAAAGCGTCGTGGGAATTGAAGAAATTGTCCCACCCTACTTCTGGGCTCGAAGCAGCCGATCAGTTAGTGAGCCACGGTCTAAAGCATGGCGCTTTGGGCGGGAAACTTCTCGGAGCAGGAGGTGGGGGCTTCGTGATGTTTATCGTAGACCCTTCTCGGAAGAGAGCTCTAATTGAGTCCTTAGGTAGAGTTGCTTTCATTGAACCTGGAATCGAAATGATCGGTTCAACAATTGTTTACCGAAAGGCATGAGAAATGAAGTTTGAATCATATGTTCTTGAGCACTCCGCCGCTCTTGAAAAAGTGTCTCAAGTCACTCTCAGCCGGTTCTCCCAAACCCTAAGTGCATTAAGAGATAGCGGGGAGACCCTTTGGATTGCTGGAAACGGGGGCTCGAGCGCAACCGCCTCACATGCTGTAGCTGATTTCACAAAGACAGTCACGCAAGCTGGAAAGAAGGGTGTCAAGGCGGTTGCTCTTTCAGAAATGGTCAGTCTCCAGACTGCCTTTGCTAACGACGTTAGCTTTATTGATGCGATGAGCGAAACTCTAAAACTTGTGGGGAGAGAGGGCGATGCCCTACTTTTGTTTTCAGTGAGCGGAAGCTCTCCAAATCTCTTAAGAGCCGCGGAATCCGCTTCCAGCATCGGTATGCAAGTCTTAAGCATGGTAGGTAAAAATGGCGCACCTCTTGCAAAACTAAGTTCCGATTCCATCGTTCTAGACAGCGACGACTATCAAGTCGTTGAGAATTTACACGTCACACTCATGCACTGGATTGTTAAGGAACTTTCCTAGCCCTACTTATTTCGAATTAGGCTCCTTGAGGAGGCCAGGATCTTTCTCACAGGACTTGACCCTAATAGACGATAAATTAAGCCGGTATTTGCTAAAGCTCGGCGCACTCTTTCTTGCAAATTTTCACCAGCCCCAATTAGTCCTTGCGTCTCTAATCTATTCAGCAACTCTTTATGAACGCCAACCAATGCAGGATCTGAAGCCACCTTTTTCGAGTGGTCGACTTGTTGTGATAACTGGCCTGGATGAATTCGGTACAAGATCCCGTAACCCCTAGTTCTTCCCAACTTGAAACCGCTATTCCATGCACGAATCCATAGCTCGTAATCCTCGGCCACTGCTTGGTTGTAACCCCCTAGTGCAGTAACCACCTCTCGCTTAGCGAGCATCGAAGGATGAACAAGAGGGTTTCTAATTGCAAGTTCTAGACCGATTTGAACATTGTCTAGCGCGTGAGGAACTTGTGGGAAAAAACTCAATGGCTTGACTCCAGAACCAAAAAGTATGGCGTTTGAAAACACGAAGTCAAGATTCTTCTTTTCGAGCGTCTTGAGTTGACTTTTGAAACGGCCAGGCAGACAAATGTCGTCGGCGTCCATGCGGCCAATTAGATTCCCTTTTGCTTGGCCAAGCAAGAAGTTTAGGCCATTGGCTATTCCCTTTGCCTGGGCCCTATAGAAGACTTGAAGTCGAGCGTCAGAGATTTTCGAAATTTCTTCGTCTTTTGCGACTGACCCCTCTATGAGCACTAAGAGTTCGTCTTTGGAACTCAGCGCATTCAAAGTTGATTTGATCGCTTTATGAAGTGTCGGGGTCCCTGAGAGTGCTGGCAAGATCACACTAATGCGGTGTTTAGTCACCTTTGGCTTCTCGCGAGTTTGGGGGTTCACTTATGCTTTCTCTTGTTTGGTGGGATTGATTGCCGCTGACTTATTAGGTGTCAGAAACGAGCGTCCCTAATCTGTAGCAACCACTTACTTGCGGCGGCGTACTGAGAATTTGAGTTGTTGCCCTCAGGCTTTGTCTGCTGCTTATCCGCTCTTGGGTATGAACCAAGGAAGCTCACCCTTGGGCTGAATCTGTGAAGCCCAGCAAGGGCTTCACCCATCGACTCATCCAGAACATGACCTTCGGCATCGATGTTGAACCTGTATCGACCCAATCGGTCTCCAATTGGTCTTGATTCAATTCTCGTTAGGTTCACTCCCCTGGTGGAGAACTGCTCGAGCATTGCAAGCAGGGAACCAGGCTGATCCGAAGGAAGTTCGACAATCACCGAGGTCTTGTCTGCTCCGGTTGGCTTGGGCAGGTCTTCCGCTAAACCAATCTGAATGAACCTGGTCTGAGCTTGCTTGTTCTCACCGATGTTCTTTGCAAGCGTGATCAGCTTGTGATGATTGGTAATGGTCGGCGCAGCTATCGCTGCATCCGCTTGTTCTGAAGTTAGCAATGCTGCAGCTGCAGCTGCAGTTGAAGTTGCTGGCAGGTGAACGTGCTTTGGAAGTTTCCCCAGAAGCCACTTGCGGCTCTGCGCGTAGGCAACTGGGTGAGTTGCAATTGTTTTGACTTCTGAAAGTTTTGTTCCTGGTCTTGCAACCAAGTTGAAACTAACTGGGACTAGGTACTCACCATAGATTCTGATTTTGTCTGTTCCAGCGAGGGCATCTAGAGTTGCCGATACTCCGCCTTCTATTGAGTTCTCAACAGGGATGATGGCTCTTTTGGCCTTACCTGAAATCACCAACTCGATTGCTTCAGCAACATGGTTTACCGAAATCTTCCTGGCGTTCTTTGCTTCTTTAACCTGAGCTAGGGCAAGTTCAGTGAATGTGCCTGTGGGCCCCAAGAAAGCAAACGAAACTTTTGTCGAAGTTTTTCGAACCTGTTTCAGCATTCCAAAAGCCTACTACATTCCTTAGTTTTTGATTCTTTGGTGACTAATCGAAGAAGGGTTGAGTTTCGTGTGCCATGTACCCAACAATCTTGAGAGGATTCCGGTTCTCCCTATTTCGAGTTGGGGTCCAGTGAGTTAGCCACACTCTCCCCGCTGAAAAGAATTTTTGCACGCTCTCTGACTGTCGCCACTTCGAGAGGTCCTCGACTGATTCTATTTTGCTCTCAGGTTCAGCAACACGACTAAAGAAGTTGCTGGGCAGAGCAGCTACAGAAGTTTGCTCTGTGTATAGGATCTGTGTTTGAACACTAATTGACCTTGGGGTAATGGCTAAAAGGCCAATCTGGAAGCAATCAACTCGTGGGCCTAAATCTCTATTGCGCGGCTAGGAATCAGCAGGCCTAGTTTAGAATTTTCTCCTTTTTAGGCTCCCAGACAACAACTGAGTAGCCTTCAATGAACATTGAACCTAGTCCAGTTCTCTCAGCGCTAAGTATTGACGCAAGACCTTGCTTTTCTAGATTGCGAAGAGCGGTCAAGTAGCCAGAAAGGTAATTACGCGCCGAGAAGTACTTCTTTGATAGCTGTTCCTCTCGGGTATCTCCTAAAACCTCCGCGATGGGCTCAATGTGCAGCACCACGGAAGGGCCGCTTGAAAGCACATACTCAAGAAAACGATCGTGGCGATCTCCAATCTGTTCCAAAGATGCAACGGTGAGAAAAATTGCCGGAGAATCTGGGTTCTTGGGTTTCAAATTAAAGTTTGGGTTAAAATAGTCAAAATTCTCACCTGTTATTTCTGAGGTTTTTAGGCGTTGTGAAATCTCCTGCAAAATCAACTGGGATGACTCGGCCCAATCCAGGCCCACCAATTTAACATTGGGAAGAAAGTTTCGCATACGCAGCAGGTGATGACCAGTGCCGCATCCAAACTCCCAAAGCTCTCTAACGTCGTATTTGTGGGCTAGGTTTTCAGTTAGGGCATCAACTATGAAACCGAGAAGTGTTGTTTCGATCCCATTATACGTTGCCACTTTGACATGGACCCCCCCTAGTCGTTCATAGCTGTGCTTTCGAAAGTATTTTGGAGATAGCGCGCCTACGGAGTCCGCACCTTCAACAGCCATCAGGGCTCGGAGGTTTTCACCCCAACCAGTGTTCCAGTCGGAATGTCTGTGTGGTCCACTTTTTTTCAGCAAACCCTTATCTATTTCCAAGTCTATTTCGTGCAATAAACCGTCACGTTCATCTGCCGTGAGTTTTTCAAACTCAATTTGCGTGTTCTTGTATAGATCCCATCCGGATGGGTGATTTACCTTATCTGCCCGAGTTGCCCAAAAGTTGTTGATTGCTTCTTTCAGAAGACCGGGTGTCGCTCTATTGGAATCATTTGTAATTGTTAATACGTGTTCCTCGATTACTGTCCTAATATCCAATTTGCTACTTCCTAACGTTTGGGTACTCGGCGGAGAACCACTCAACTGTGTCCCTGATTCCTGACCTTAGGTCCAAAAACTTAAATCCTGGAAAGAAAGCGTCTAAATCCTCAGGGCTCGAAGGCTTTCGGAGTTGTCCATCGGGTCTGGACTCATCAAACTGCACTTCGCCGTCAAATTCAAAAGCTTGGGCAATTTCGTCAACTAAGGCGAGGACGGTTGTTTCCTTAGAATTGGTGACAATAAGTGGTCGAGGAAGTTCCGGTAGGGCAGCAGTCAACAATGCTACTGACGCTATGTCGGAAGCGTGAACAAATTCGCGTTTGGCACGGCCCGTTCCCCAAACAACGAATGGGCTCCCTGTTGATTTTGCTATGTGCATCCTGTGGATTAGCGACGCAGTGACGTGCCCTTCCGTGAGGCTAAAGTTATCATTTCGTCCATAAACATTTGTGGGGATAAGTAGCTTGAAATTAGTACCCCACTGTGAGTTATAAGCCCTAGCTTGAATATCAAGCATTCTTTTGGCATAGGCATAAGCAAAGTTTGATGGATGTGGCTCACCGAGGTGAAGTTGTTCGACACCGAGGGGATAGGAAGCCTTGTCTGGGAATATGCAGGTTGATAAAAATGCAGTTACGTTAGTGACGCCACTTATACGGGCAGCCTCGAAAACATTTGTGTTTATGAGAATGTTGTCGCGGAAGAACTCCCCTCCCCTTTGGAGATTCCCTCCAATGCCACCAACCATGGCAGCACAATGAATAATCGCGTCAGGCTGAGTCTGGTTAATTAGGGCTAGGCACTCGGAAACCACCCGGAGGTCTGCATCTGCCCTGGTAGACGGAATTAGCTCATGTGATGATTCGGCGTCTATAATTGCGTTTCCAATTAGACCCCCAG
>JBILXL010000006.1:0-23327 GCA_044378505.1 Rhodoluna sp.
TTCTCATGATGTATGCCTAGATAACTTCCTATACCAGTTCACTGTTCTCTCTAGTCCTTCTTCAATTTCTACGAAGTGCTCCTTTCCGATCAGGGAGGTAATTTTTGAGTTGCTGACGCTAACGTTCTTGGGTGACGAATCAGTTAACCCCGTAGAAGTGGGTGTCTCAAATTCAACTCCTAGAGACTTAGAAATCAGTTCTCCCAGTCTCCTTATTGATAACGACGATTCACCTCCAACATTGTAGATTTCACCCTTCCCAAATACCAACGCTCCCAGCAGCATTTCAGCGGCATCTGAAATGTAACAGTAAGTCCTTTGCCTATCCCCCTGATCAAGCAATGAAACCTTGCCAGATTTGAGCCCTTTGACTATGAGTTCGTTAATTACCCTTCGATCATCCATTCTTGCGCCTGGGCCATAGGCTAGAGCGAGCCGGGCCACGTTTCCTATAGCCGCAAGACTTGGGTCGGAAACCAGCGTAAGCGCCTCTCCGAATCTCTTTGCCTCGATGTAAGAAGCTCTCTCGTGATCAGTGTTGGTGATTCCTATTTCATGTTCAAGAATATTCTCGTGGTTGAGTCCCGAGTAAACCTCTGAAGTGCTGACAAAAAGAAATCCTTGGCGAGCTTTCTTTCTAAGCTCAAGAGTGCCGGCTGAGTTGATCATGAGTGTGGCAATGGGGTTTTCAAGGAATTTTCCGGGTTGCCCATAGCCAGCCGCATGGATCACGTAATCCGCGTGCGGCAAGCTTTGGACGAATATTCTGTCTACAATGTCTCCTTCGAGGAACTCAAAAACAGCACCGCTTTTTTCGGCCATCCACAATGCCTTGTCACTTGACGAAGTCAGGACTGTCGATATCTTTGAATCAAATTGTTTGTTCAAGTATGAGATAAGTTCTAAAAGCCCAAGCCCAATTAAACCCAGCCCTCCAGAAATTAGAATCTTTTTGTTAGATAACTCTTTAGATAAATTCAAACCAATTTCTTGCGAAAAAAAGTCTTGGGAAGTCAGATTCATAGCGCAACCCTTCCAGAAACGAATTCCTGGATGCGTGAGCCTACGGAGACTGCGTCTAAATTGAGGTGGGTTTCGATTTCTGAGACGCTGCCATATTGATGAATAAATTTTCTTGGCACGCCGATGTCTAGAATCCGGACCGGCTTTTGTTGGAGGCTCAGGATGGGTAGCACAGTCCCTTCGTAGAACGGCTGAGACAAGATAAGGTTTTCCGAGATGTCTGAGGCAATTATCCCGTTCAATTTTTGAATTGCAGTAGGAGTGATGCTATTCAAATAAACGAGAGTCAAGTCGAAATCATCCGCAGATCTGTGGCTAGAGCTAAGTGAGGTACCAAAAGAAACAAGAGTTCCCTGAGTGCCCTGGCGAAGAATTTGAGGTCTCTCCTCCTTGGGGTCTACACGATCGTCCGTGTACTCAGCCTGGGATAAACGAAAATAAGCCAAAGTTTGACTCTGTAAGTTGGCTCTCAGTTGATGTTCGAGCTCCTCCGAATTGCCTGGGAGAAAAATTTCGAAACCTGGGATAGCGAGAAGAGCCGCAACATCACCTGGCGAGTGATGTGTTGCCCCAAGGCTTGAGTAGTCAAATGACGCACCAACAGAAATGAACTTTCCTGAAAGCCCCTGGTATCCAAAGTCTACTTTTATCTGTTCGAATGGACGTTCCACCAAAAAAGTAGCAATTGAATGAAGAATTGGAATTCTGCCTTCATTTGAAAGACCCGCTGCAAAACTGGTCATAGCTTGCTCTAGTATCCCCATGTTAATTACTCGCTCTGGCGTGGATTCAAGAATTTGTCGAAATCCGAACACTCCGATGTCGCCCAGCAGGAGCACGAGTCTTTCATCTGCTGCAACAAGTTCTGATACAACTGATTGAAAACGACTTCTCAAGTTAGCTCCTGCTTCGCCAAACTAAGGTCCTCATCGCTAAGTATCGAGTGATGCCATGCGGGATTATTCTCCATGAAACTCAGGCCATGCCCCTTTATTGAATTCCCGATGATAACGACCGGTCTTTCGCTAAGCGTCTGGACTGCAGCCACGATGCTGTCCATATCATGGCCATCGATGACCCGCACTTCAAATCCAAAGGATTCCCATTTACTAGCAAGGTCTCCCAGGCCAACCGCACGGTCCCCCGAATGGTTGTAATCTACCCAAGTTATTAAATTGTTAAGGTTGTGGTGGTTAACTAGCATCGCGGCTTCCCAGATCGAGCCTTCGTTGCACTCTCCATCGCCTAAAAGAGCGAATACCCTGCCCTGGTCACGAGATAGGTATTTTTTGGCATAGGCGACACCCGCCGCAAGCGGGAAACCGTGTCCAAGTGAGCCTGTAGAAGCAGTCACGCCGTTTATCTTGGTTGAATCGGGATGTCCCCCGAGGTTGCCCTCGAATTCACAAAAGTTGTCTAAGTCGCTCTTCTGGATATATCCTTTCTCAGCCAGGACCACGTATAGAGCCAAACAACCATGCCCTTTGGAAAGGATAAATTTGTCTGGGCCTCGTGGATAAAATTGCCAGTTGCTGTAGACGGAAAGTATTGGCTCAAGTATTGAAAGCGCACTGGGAATGTGGCCGTCTTGGGCTCGATGAGCTGTTAGCAAAATCTCTAACCTGAGTCGCTTTAACTCTTCGTTGTTTTGGCCGCTCGCTACCATGACACGAGATCTCTCCGTATCAGAGTCATGTGAGTAACTCTGACCACAACTCGGAATTGACTCCATCAATAGCGTTTGGATTTGAAATAAGTTTAAAATCGTGGGCAAGCATTAGTTCAATAAGTTGTTCTGCGGTTGTTGAAGCCCGCCATTTGAGGACAGTTTTTGCTTTGTGGGTGTCGGCCAACAAGGCGTCTACTTCTGATGGCCTGTCATACTTTTCGTTATGTACGAAGTATTCGTGAAAATCAATTCCGGCCTTCTCAAAAGTAAGGTCTCCCCAACGTTCTACCGTCGTCGCCACTCCTGTTCCAAGAACAATGTCATCGGGCTGATCTTGCTGCAACATTAGCCACATGCCAAGAATGTATTCCGGGGCATAACCCCAATCCCTGCTCGAAGAGAGGTTTCCGAGGGAAACGGATGATTCAAGTCCCGACGCGATTCGGGCCGCTGCCCGAGTTAGCTTTCTTGTCACAAAAGTGGGGCTTCTTCTTGGGCTCTCGTGGTTAAACAAGATTCCGTTCGACGCATGTAGACCATACGACTCGCGGTAATTCCTGGTCATCCAATACGCAAAGACTTTTGAAACGCCGTATGGCGACCTGGGGTGGAATGGAGTTTCCTCCGACTGTGGTGGCGGGGTCGAACCGAACATTTCCGAACTAGACGCTTGGTAGATCCGCGAGTTTGGCGAAAACAGTCGAACAGCCTCGAGAACGGCCAGGCAACCAAGGCCTGTAGTTTCAGAGGTTGCCATTGGTAGTTCAAAGGAAACTCTTACGTGGCTTTGAGCGGCAAGATTATAAATCTCATCGGGTTGAGTTTCGCTCAAAATTCGGGACAAGGAAAAGTTGTCTAGCAAATCTGAGTGGTGCAAGACTAATTTTCCGTCAGTGACAAATTCATTTAGGTGGTCAATTCGAGATGTGTTGAAGCTTGAAGACCGTCGAACAAGACCGTGGACAACATAGCCTTTGGCTAGAAGAAACTCGGCTAGGTAGGAGCCATCCTGCCCAGTTATACCGGTCACAAGGGCCACTTTGTTAAACGACGCCAAACCTACCCCTATGCACCAGATCGCTTTTGCTGACTCCATTATTTTAGTGTTTAAAGCTGTGAAGAGAGCTGCCGAGGCCCAATACCAATGTCTTGCCCGACTTTACACTTATTTGAAAGCCTGGGATCACGGGCCCAAGTAGTCAGGGGCAAAATCTATTTCCCAAAACTCTTCTAAAGTCCTCACCCCCTTGGTTTTCATCTCCGTTGCTAATTCAACACCCACATACCTGAAGTGCCAAGGTTCGTACTGGAATCCAGTTACGGGTTTGTATCCCTTTGGATAGCGCAACACAAAACCAAACTCGTGGGCATTCTCGGCAAGCCAAATGCCTGCTTCGGTTTTACCGAAGCAGACCATGATCGCGCAGCCTTGTCCTCTAACTGAAAAATCTGCTGCCAGACCTAATTGATGTTCTGAGTGACCAGGTCTAGCAGAGAGCTTCTCGGCAACCGCCAATCCCCTGGTGTCTCTGGTTCGGTTGTATAGACCCTGCTGGTTTTTGTATGTTCTGAAGCCGCTGTTTAGGATCAGGGTTCCTTTTCCAGCTGCGGCCATGGCTGTGGCTAGTTCAACAGCTGCTATCGCGGCTTCTTCTCGCATCTGAAGTCCGAAGGGATTCTGAACTCTAGGTTTTGGGAACGCGGGGAACGCTAGGGACGCTGGTTGGTATTTGAGCGGGGAGATCTGCCTTTGCTTGTTTACAACCACCCAAATGGAATCTGCTTCATCAATTGAGTACTTCGGGGGATCAAAGATTGTGACTGGTTTTGGTTGGACCTGGTTGGCGATGTTCTGAACAGATTCTGGAAGCTTTGCTACCTGATCAGAGATGACTCTTGGAAGTCCAAAGGCCCCGGCTAGGCCGAGAACTAAAGCCCCTGCAACAGAGAGAGTAATCAAGCGCCGAAGGCGCATCGAGACTCTTCTGTTGGTTTGTGGCATGTTGCCAGCCTAACTTTGCTTGAGAAAGATGCCTTGGAGCTTAGACTTGTAAACAACACGGGAGTTTGGGTAAACCAGACTGAGAGGAAGACTAAAGTCTTCGACCGTCGAACCTGATCTGGGTAATGCCAGCGCAGGGAGGACACTCTTGATACATCCCGTGCCTACCTTCAACCTAAGGGGCACGAAATGAAAAAACTAGTTTCGCTACTTGCTGCATCCAGCCTGCTACTCGCAGGCTGCGCACCAGCTAACGAGGCAGCAATCAAAGTCACTTTGGTTGCTCACGATTCTTTTGCTATCTCGGATGAGTCGATCGCTGAGTTTCAAGAAGCTTCAGGTTTTGAGATGGAGATCATTCGAGCTGGCGATGCCGGAAGCCTTACCAACCGACTTGTTCTAACCAAAGACTCTCCGATTGCTGATGTGGTGTTTGGTATCGACAACACCTTCCGAGGTATTGCCGATGAGAACGGGATCATCAAAGGTGAGCTAGTTGCTGTTGACTACGCGGATGTCTGTTTCAATTTCGACAGGCTTTGGTTTGAAAAGCGCGGCATGGCACCTCCTGCATCCTGGAGAGATCTGACAAAAACTGCCTACAACAGCCTGACAGTTGTCACAAATCCGCTTTCTTCTTCGCCTGGGCTTGCATTTCTAGCTACCACAGTTGCTGCCTTTGGTGAGCAAAGTTTTGAGCAGTACTGGAGAGAACTTAGAGATAACGGTGTGATGGTTGCAGCAGGTTGGGAAGAGGCTTACTTCACTTACTTTTCTGGTTCATCAGGAAATGGTGAATACCCAATTGTTTTGAGCTATAGCTCATCTCCTGCTGCGGAAATACGTGAAGACGGTAAGTCCCAAACAGCTGCGCTGTTGGACGAGTGTTTCAGACAAACCGAGTTTGTTGGAACTCTCGCTGGAGCTAAAAACCCAGACGGTGCAAAAGCACTGGTTGAGTTCTTGCTTTCAGAGTCTTTCCAGAACACCATGCCTGGGTTGATGTATGTATATCCAGTGAACGAGAAGGCTGTGATTCCTGCTGAGTGGTCCGAGTTTGGTCCTGCAGCTAACTCAACCGTTGGAGAAGATTTAAGTATCTCTACCCACCGTGAGAAGTGGCAAACCAAGTGGTCAGCAATCTTTGACTAGAAAACTGCTCTGGGTGATACCGCTAACTTTCGTAGCGGTATTGTTCTACTGGCCAATCGCCAAGATAACCTCTTTGGGTTTCTCTGGCGATTGGCTAGCTACGCTCACTGAACCCAAAACCCTTGAGGTGATTTGGTTCACACTTTGGCAGGCAGCTGGTTCAACTCTTGTGACTTTGGTTATTGCAATTCCCGGCGCATACCTCTTATACAGAAAGTCATTCCCTGGCCAAAGGCTAATAAAGGCACTGATAACAGTTCCGTTTGTTCTTCCAAGCATCGTGGTTGCTGTTGGATTCACTGTTTTTAGAAACGTTCATGACTTTTGGATTGAGCTTGGGGCTACCTTTCTCTCTGACCCGGTTTACTGGATCATCGCAGCCCATGTGTTTGTGAACTACTCGATTGCCGTTAGAACTATTGGTGGAGTCTGGGCTGCGCTAGACACCGAGATTGATGAGGCCGCCGAGTTGGATGGTGCCGGAAGGCTCCGCACCCTGCTGGCCGTTTCTTTACCCCAGCTTCGACCTGCGATCTTTTCAGCCGCTGCCCTAGTGTTCTTGTTCTCAGCAACCAGCTTTGGAATTGTCTTAGTGCTGGGTGGCGGTCAGGTTCAAACCATCGAGACAGCGATTTACTTCTCCGCTACCCAGTTCCTAGAGCTTGAGGGAGCCGCCGCTCTGGTCTTTATTCAGACCTTGATCACAGCAGCTGCTTTCTTTATTGGCTCATCCCTTGCCAAAGGAACTGTTGGCCTGGAGCAAGTCTTTGAGGGAAGCCGCAAGCCTCGGGTCGATCGACGTGACTGGCCGGCTACGGTTGTCACCGCAGGTATCGTTCTGGGTCTTTTGGTTATGCCCATGCTGTTGGTATTGGTCGAAGCTTTCAAGGTAGGTGATGGATGGGGCTTTACCAATTTTGCAAACCTGGGAACCCGCGGGGCTAGAGACCTTTTGAACATTTCGGTTCTTGATGCTGCAGCAACCTCGCTTAGAAACATGATTGTTGTTGCTGGTATTGCTTTCGTGCTTGGAACACTTATTTCTTGGCTGCTAGTTCGAACTAAGCAGAAACTTTTGGACTTAGTTTTCTTGGTTCCCCTTGGAGTGTCAAGTGTTGTGCTCGGATTTGGGTTCTTAGTTTCGTTCGACGCCGTCTGGTTCCCCCTTCGGTCATCCTGGTTGATTGTTCCGCTAGCGCAAGCATTGATTGCCCTACCAATGGTCATAAGGCTGGTTTATCCAGCGCTTGTTTCGATTGGTAAAGAGCCAATCGAACAAGCAAACCTTGATGGGGCTTCTTCTTGGCAAATTTGGAGATTTGTTGAATCGGGAATGATTAAGGGTGTTTTGCTTACTGCTGCAGGATACGCTGCGATTATTTCTGTTGGTGAGTTTGGTGCAAGTAGTTTCCTTGCCTATGGATCAGAAGGAACTATCCCAACGCTGATGTTTCGATTGATTGCTAGACCTGGTGAGCAAAACTATGGAATGGCGATGGCTGTTTCAGCCATCTTGATTGTTTTTGTGTTGTTAGTGATGCTGCTGCTCAGCAGATACTCAAGAAACAAGCAGGGTTAGAACCAGTTGCTTGCCAGCTGGTAGCCTTTACCAGTGCCCCGCCTAAAGAACTTTGTTTCCAGCATTCTGTTGGCCTTTGGGTATTCGATCAATTCCAAATCAAAGAAGAAACTCCTTGGAGATTTGATTCGCCTTCCTGAAAGCGTTGGTTTGTCACCAGTTGAAGCAAGAAAGATCTACAAATTCTCCAAGAGCCAGCTAGGTCAAGATCTACTTGCCCTGATTGCATCAGGAGCAAAAAAGCCTGGTTTCTTCGTTGAGTTTGGTTCAGCAGACGGTGTTGCTCTTAGCAACAGCTTCCTTCTTGAGAAGGAACTGGGTTGGTCAGGTATTCTTTGTGAACCAAGCAGAAGCTGGCACGAGGACCTAAAGCGAAACCGTTCCTGCATCGTTGACACTCGCTGCGTGTATTCAAGAAGCGGTGAGCAGATCAACTTCTCAGAGAACTACATCGGTGAGCTATCGGGAATCACCGAGTTCACCGGAGCTGACCACCACGGGATTCTGGATCGAACCACAACGTCTTATCAGGTGGAGACAATTTCCTTGCTTGACCTTCTAAGGAGCCACAACGCACCAAAGCACATCGAATTGCTTTCAGTCGATACTGAAGGTAGCGAGTTTGAGATTCTGAATGCCTTTGACTTCTCCAAGTACACCTTCGGGGCTATATGTGTTGAGCACAACTACCTAGAGAACAGACCTAAGGTCAAACAGCTTCTTGAAGCAAACGGTTACCGACAGGTCTATCCAGAGTTATCTGAATTTGATGACTGGTTTGTTTTGAAGACAAACCAGAACATTCCTGGCTAAGCCCTAACCAACTGGTACTCGACACCCTCGAGCCGCTGCTGAATTACCTCTAGCGCCTCAGGGTTTTGGTCAACCAAAATGAATCTTCGGTTGAGCATATTGGCAACAACACCGGTTGTTCCTGATCCTGCAAAAAAGTCCAGAACAACATCGCCTTCTTTGCTACTGGCTTGGATGATTCGTCTCAAGATGCCGATGGGCTTTTGGGTTGGGTACCCAGTCTTTTCTTTGCCGGTTGGGGAAACGATTGTGTGCCACCAGACATCGGTTGGAAGTTTGCCTTTGGCAACCTTTTCTTCAGTGACTAGTCCTGGTGCCATGTATGGCTCTCGGTCTACAGTTTCCGAATCGAAGTAGTACTGCTTTGTATCTTTGACAAAAACCAGGATGGTGTCGTGTTTGGCAGGCCAGCGAGATTTGGACTTGCCTCCGTAGTCGTAGGCCCAGATGATTTCATTCAAGAAGTTATCTGGCCCAAAGAGGGCATCGAGTAACACCTTGGCGTAGTGAGATTCTCGGTAATCCAGGTGAAGATACAGCGTTCCCGTTGGCTTTAGAAGGCGGTGCGCTTCTTGGAGCCTTGGTTCCAGGAAGGCCCAGTAGTCAACGAACTGGTCGTCGTAGGAGAGAACTTGAGACTTGATCGTCTCGTACCTCTTTCCCTTGAATCCGACTCGGTCTCCTTCGTCGTTTCGACGAGTGGTTTCCTTGGATCGTTGCTGGGAACGGCCAGTGTTAAACGGAGGGTCGATATAGATAAGGTCAATGGATTCAGTCGGAATAGACTTCAAAATGGCAAGGTTATCCCCGAGATAGACGGTGTTCTTTAGAACAGTGTTCTTAGGGTCGCTCACAAGGGAAAGATTAACACCATGGAACCAAAAGTGATTCACAACCAAGAAGCTCACAGATACGAGCTTTGGTTGGAAGATAAGCGCATAGGTCTGGCTGACTACTCCTTGATGCCAGGAGAAAGACACTTTGTCCATACAGAGGTTGATTTAGACCAACAGGGCAAGGGCTACGCGGCAGATCTGATGCGTGAAGTTCTAGCGGATGTAAGAGCTAACTCGAAGGACAAGGTTGTCCCGGTTTGTTCATACGTCGTTATGTATATGAAACGTCACCCAGAAACCCACGACCTGTTGAAAGGCTCCATCGAAGAAGCCGTTGCTGCTTGCCGCTGGCCCGGAGCTAAAGCTTAATTTTTCTAGCTAACTCTTTTGTTGACCCAAGCCACAAGGTCATCAATGATGGCTTCCTTGTTGAGTTCGTTATAGATCTCGTGTCTGCACTCGTGGTAAACGTACAGCTCGATGTCGTCAATGCCAGCGTTTTTCCTATAAGCCTCAACAAGAGCCTTGTTGGAATACTCTCCACCGATTGGGTCCGCTTCGCCGACCTGAACCAAGATTGGTAAATCACGCCTTACATCCTTGGAAGGTTTTCCAAACATCAACAGTGAGTTCTTGATTCCAAGGACCTGGGCTGCTGCAGCTAGGAAAGTTAGTGGATCTGCAACGAACTTGTTCTGAATCTCAACATCTCTCGATAGCCACTCGTAGCCGGTTGATCCAGGAAGTTTCTTCCAGACCTTGTTAAAATCTCCCGTTGCAAGATACCCAGGCATCGTCAGAGCAGAGCCTGAGAGAACAACAGCGTCGTACATGTCTGAATACTTGTTGATGATCTTCTGAGCGATGAAAGAACCCCAGCTGTGTCCAAGAAGAACAAGTGGTCGGTTTGGGTTTTCGGACTTGATCAGTTTTGAAAAGTCAGCCACTTGCTTGTAAGTGGCTGCCATTCCGCCAGGACCTAGGTTTCCCAATCGCTTGATCTGTTTGTTCTCAAGCTGTTTGACACCGGTTTGTCCATGACCTCTGTGGTCATCGGCATAGACGCTAAAGCCTGCTTTGTTCAGGGTTGCTGCCATAGCGTCGTATCTTCTGGCGTGCTCACCTAGGCCGTGGGCTATTTGTATCACTGCTTTAGGTTCTGCAACAGGCCACTCATAGAACATGATCTCGACTCCAAAGTCGTCTTTGAAGGATCTCTTGATTGGTAGATCTGTCATGGTTCTGGCCTTTTCTCTTATCTAGTTCTTGCCTGTCAGAAGTCTGTCGCAAAAAGCGTGTGGTTGGTTCTTTCTTGTTGTTTAGTCCCAATTGCTAGGAGCTGGTTCTTTGCCCTTGGGCAAAGACGACGCCTTTGACCATGCGGCTACCCACTCCGGAAGCTTTGGAACAGGCCCGATCCAAGGGGTGACCTCTAGTAGTTCTTGAGGTGTGACGATTCCTCGAGAGCGCTTTAGAAAGCGAATGCGAACTACCGCACTGGCATAGATCTGGTGCTTTACAACAAAACGCTGTTCAAAGTAGATAGCCTCGTCGGTCCAACCGATGACTTTACTTTCTAGTGTGAATTCTTGCCAAAGCTCAAGAGATTTTCTAAAGGTGATGTTCTCTGCTACCACCACTGGGTACCAGCCAAGCTTTTTCCACTTTTTCCAGATTCCGGTTCGCTTGCCGTGGTCATAGCGACCTAGGTCAAGGATGGTTAGAAACACACCGTTGTTCATGTGTGCGTAGATGTCCAGATCGGTTGGCCAAACCCGAAACTTTCTTTTGGCAACCTCGTGAATCTGAAGTGGTGTTCTTGTTCGCCAGCTAACTAGCTGAACAATAAGTCTTAGCCAGAGCTTCATCTACCAGATGCTCACTCGTTGTGCCTGATCTAGCCAGAGCGCATCCTCTGGAGATAGCTCAAACGCCTCGTAGAAAGCATCGATGTTTCGAACAATCTGGTTGCATCTAAACTCCGGCGGCGAGTGTGGGTCGGTAGCTAGGCGCTGCAGCACCATCTCATCGCGTCCCTTAGTTCGCCAGGCTTGTGCCCAAGAAAGAAACAGCCTTTGTTTTGCAGTTAGGCCGTCGATCGGTGCAGGCTCTTGCCCGCCGTTGTCTTTCAGAGAAAGAAGGTAAGCGCGGTAAGCAATTCCAAGACCACCTAGATCACCGATGTTTTCTCCGATAGTTAGTTCACCGTTGACCTTGTTCTCATCTGGAAGTTGCTCAGGTGAAAGTTCATTGAACTGTGAAATCAAACTTGCGGTTCGCTCTTCGAATGACTTTCTGTCGGCATCAGACCACCAACTAATCAATGCTCCGTCGCCGTCGTATTTGGATCCCTGGTCATCAAAGCCGTGACCGATCTCGTGACCAATAACTGCGCCGATTGCTCCGAAGTTAACCGCGTCGTCTGATTCAAGTGAGAAGAAAGGTGGCTGCAGAATTGCAGCTGGGAAAACAATCTCGTTGAAGCCTGGGTTGTAATAGGCGTTCACAGTTTGTGGAGTCATGAACCACTCTTCGCGATCAATTGGAGAGCCAATCTTTTTCATCTCGCGATCTAGGTTCCAGGAAGTTACTCTCTTTACGTTGCCAACCAAGTCATTGCGGTCGATGACAATACTTGAGTAGTCCTTCCACTTGGTTGGGTAACCAATCTTTGGTGTGAACTTATCTAGCTTTACCAGTGCCTTCTTCTTGGTCTCATCGCTCATCCAGGAAAGTTCTTGAATACTTTCGCGATAAGCCTGAATCAAGTAATCAACTAATTGATCCATCTTGGCTTTTGCTTCAGGCGGGTAATACTTTTCTACGTAGATCTTTCCTACCGCTTCACCCAAAGACCCTTCAACAAGGGAAACCGCTCGCTTCCAGCGAGCGCGGTTGACAGGTGCGCCTGTCAACTTGGTTCCATAAAAGCTAAATCTTTCATCCACAAACTCTTGAGACAGGTAAGCGGCCTTGGAAGAGATTACGTTCCAGCTCAGCCAGGTCTTCAAGTTCTCAATGTTGCCCTCTGAGTAAACAGAAGATAGTCCTTCAAAGAAGGACGGCATCATGACGATGGATTCAGTTAGAACCTTCTTGTCTATGCCGGATCCTTCGAACCAGAGGTTCCAGTCAAAGGTGGGGGTGAGTTTCTGTAAACCCTCGAACTTGGTTGGGTTGTTAGTTTTGTCAGCGTCACGGGTGGCAACATTGTCCCAGTGCTTTGAGGCAAGTGTTGTCTCAAGCTCAATAACGCTCTTGGCAGCGGAAGCTGCCTTGTCTTTGTCCCAGCCTGCGAGCGCGAACATCTTGCCAACATGGACTTCGTAAGCTTCAAGGATTTCTTTGTGCTTGTCTTCGCGGTAATAGGCCTCATCAGGAAGACCAAGTCCTCCTTGGTAAAGGTTGACTTGGTATCTGGTTGGGTCGTTCGGGTCGTTATCGACATACATTCCGAAAATGCCGCTGGTTCCGGTTCTTTCGAACTCGCCCAGCAGCTTGGTTGCTTCTGCAATGGTTGAAATGGCTTGGACCTTGTCCAAATCCGCTTTGATCGGTGCTGCACCTAACTGATTAGCTTTTGCCTCGTCTAAGAAGCAGGCGTAGAGATCTCCGATTTGCTGGCTAACTCCTGGTTTTGGGTTAGCTGCTGCTTCTTCCAGGATTAGCTTGACGGCCTCTTCAGAAGCATCGGCAAGCATGTGAAAGGAGCCGTAGATGGCTTTGTCTTCAGGGATCTCGGTTTTGTCGAGCCAGGTGCCGTTGACGTGTCTAAAGAGGTCGTCTTGGGCTCTTGTTTGCTTATCTAGCGAGGAGGCGTCAATGCCAGGGGAAAGTTTCATCCCTTTATTCTAGAGAACCCTAAAGGCTAGAATTTGGCTGTGGACCTGCAGAAAATCATTCTTTATTACGGCTTTGCTCCGGTTCCTGACCCCGAAGCCATGAAGCTTTGGCAGCGCACCCTGTGTGAATCTTTGGGACTAAAAGGTCGAATTCTTATTTCTAAGCACGGCATCAATGGAACCCTTGGTGGCGATATGGAAGCACTAAAGAAATATGCCCGCGCCACCAAGGAATACCCAGGATTTAACAAGATTGATTTCAAGTGGTCTGATGGCACCGGCAATGATTTTCCAAGACTTAGAGTTCGCTCAAGATCCGAACTAGTTGCCTTCGGAGCTAAAGAAGAACTCCAGGTTGGTCCAAGAGGAATCATCGGTGGCGGCAAGCACCTAAAGCCTGAGGAAGTAAACCAGCTGGTAGCTGAGCGCGGCGATGAAGTTGTGTTCTTCGATGGCAGGAACGCTTTTGAGGCGAAGATCGGAAAGTTCAAAAATGCTGTTGTTCCTGATGTTGAAACAACCCATGATTTTGTCAAGGAAATCGAATCCGGCAAGTATGACCACCTAAAAGACAAGCCAATTGTCACTTACTGCACCGGTGGAATCCGGTGCGAAGTTTTGTCAGTCGCCATGAAAAACCGGGGCTTCCAAGAGGTTTACCAAATCAAGGGCGGCATCGTTCGCTACGGCGAGAAGTATGGCGATAAGGGTCTTTGGGAAGGCTCGCTCTACGTTTTTGATGACCGCATGAAGATGGATTTCTCGCCTGAGGTAAAAACAATCGGTGAGTGCGAAGCATGTGGCGGAGCCACAAGCAACTTCCACGATTGCTCTTCCCTAGCCTGTCGAGATCTAGTTCTGCTTTGCGATACTTGCGTAGCTATTCCTGAAAACTTAGCTTGCAAGCCAGAGCACACTAGAGGTAAACGCATTGGCGCAACCGTAGGTTAGTTCGTTTTCTCTTCCTAACAACTTCAAAAGAATTGGTGTCCAAATGGATTCGCTAAATCGCCACGAAGACTACGGTCAAGAGTCCTTAGAAGAAGGTCACCTTCTTGATGACCCAATCGCACAATTCCAGGCCTGGCTAATCGATGCCGAAAAGGCAAACATCTACGAACCAAACGCTTTTGTTCTTGGAACAGTTGATTCGCAGAATCAGCCGCGATCTCGAACGGTTTTGCTAAAAGGAGTGGATGAAAAAGGTTTCTTTTTCGCCAGCAACTATTTATCTCGCAAGGGCGAAGCCCTTGCTGTTAACAACAAGGTCAGCGCGGTCTTTGGTTGGTACTCGATGTATCGGCAGGTTTTAATTCAAGGTGTTGCACAAAAAGTCGAGCCTTACGAATCCGATGAGTACCACGCATCAAGACCGCACGATTCTCAAGTTGCAGCTTGGTCAAGCAAGCAATCAAGTCCTATTGAATCAAGAGCAGCTTTAGATGCTCAATACGATCAAGCTCTGAATCGCTTCGAAGGAAAGGAAGTTCCTCGTCCTGATTTTTGGGGTGGCTACCGAATTGTTCCTTCCCGAATTGAATTCTGGAAGGGTAGATCTAATCGAATGCATGACCGGATTGAGTTTGTTCGATCCGTGGGGCCAGATGGCACCTTTGGTGCCTGGAGCACTTCTAGGTTGCAGCCCTAACTAGCTACTTGTTGCCTTTTGGGGCTGAGAGTTTTATTGCAATCACTCACACAGCCAGTTTTTAGCCCCCTGCAGATAAACTTGTATTTCGCCACCAAACAAGGGAAACGCTTGGGCTTCATAGACAAAATCGAGAAGACTCTAGAAAAGAAGGTCTCTGGCCTTTTTTCCAAGACCTTCAAATCTGGCCTAGAGCCAGTCGAGATAGCCTCAGCCATCAAGCAGGAGATGGATGCCAAGGCATCCATTCTTAGCCGCGACCGAATCCTGGTTCCAAACTCTTACCTTGTTGCCCTAAGCCCCCAAGATCACCAGAAGCTTGCAAACCTTGGCGAACCACTACTTGATGAACTCAAAGCTTTGGCTTCCGAGCATGCTCGCAAGCAAGGCTTCCAATTCGGCGAGGTTCTTGAGATCAAACTCACTTCTTTACCTTCTTTAGTGCTTGGTCAATTAGAGATTTCTTCAGAGGCAAAGAAAATCGATGTTGCCTGGATCCCAGTGCTGCAAGTTGCAGGGGTAACCCATGAGCTCACGCGTTCAAGAACAACCGTTGGTCGAGATTCCACGGCAGATCTTCAAATCGGGGACAATGGTCTAAGTCGAAAGCACTTTGAGATCCTCTGGGATGGCTCAAGGGCAGCTGTTCGAGACCTTGGCTCCACCAATGGCACCACGGTGGCTGGAAAGAAGATCGACCAGCTGACTATTTCCTCCGGCACGGTGTTTTCAGCCGGTCGAACTGACTTTTTATTTAATGTGATCGCGAGGGCCAAGTGAGTGAGCTAGCGCTATTTCTAGTCCGCACCGGATTCCTGGTTTTACTTTGGATCTTCATCTTTAGCATCATCTCGGTTATCCGTGCTGACCTGTTTGGCCAAAAGGTTGTCTCTCGTGTTGCCCAAGCCAACGTCCCGGCTGTCTTTTCCAGCCCAGGAGTTGCCGGAGCTGCCCCAACACAACCGTTTGAGCAGAAGGCAGCAAAGCTGGTTGTCACCGGAGGTGACAAGGTCGGAACTGAAATTGCTCTTTCGGGAAGACAGTTGACCATTGGCCGAGCTGGGGATAGCGACCTAATCGTTGATGACGAATACGCATCGACCCACCACGCCAAGTTGGTATTTATAAACGGTGAGTGGTTAATCCAAGATCTTGATTCCACCAACGGAACATTCCTGGAAGGTCAAAAAGTTTCTTCACCTCAAACCGTTGCCATGAACGCTCAGGTTCGAATTGGGCAAACAACCTTTGAGTTGAGGGCGTAGCCACCTTGGGAATCAAAATAGTTTCCTACGCGGCAAGCGATGTTGGGAAAGTTAGATCTTCTAACCAGGACTCCGGCTACGCCGGAGTCAACTTGTTCTTTGTTGCTGACGGTATGGGTGGTCACGCTGGTGGAGACATCGCATCGGCTATCACCGCGCAGCATGTTGCAACCGCCGATGAGCCGGTAGAAAACTCCCAGCAAGCTGAGCAAAAACTCATTGACTATATCTGGCAAGCAAATCAGAAACTAAGCGCTTCTGTTCAAGAACACTCGGACCTTGCGGGAATGGGAACAACATTTTCTGGAATGTTGGTTCACGGAACAAGCGTTTCCATTGGACACATCGGGGATTCCAGAATCTATCTGGCACGTGATGGTGTTGTAAAACAGATCACAACCGATCACACCTTCGTGCAGCGTCTTGTTGATACCGGTCGTATCTCGGAAGAAGAAGCACTGGTTCATCCAAGAAGAAGCGTGCTTATGCGCGTGCTTGGAGATGTTGAGCAGTTCCCTGAAGTTGATCTTGAAACCTTTGAAACCAAACCTGGCGATCGCTGGATGGTTTGCAGTGATGGTCTATCCGGTGTTATCCCAGAAGGCCTTATGTACCGCATCATGCTTTCTAAATCCAATGTTCAAGAAGCAACTGATTTGCTGGTTGGCGAAGCGCTGGAATTTGGTGCACCGGATAACGTCACCGTGGTTTTGGTTGATGTTTTGGATGACCAGGAGCAAACAGAAGTTTCTCCTTCTCGAAACTTTGTTGGCTCGGCTGCAAGCGAAGTAGTTATTGAAGAGCGCAAGGGTCGCAGAATCCTTCGCATTCTGAACCCAATGACACTGATTGAAATGCTTCAAAAGCCGGAAGACCCAACCAGTTTCGCTCCAGAATCCGAAGAGCTTCTAGAAAAGATTCTCAAGGACACCAAGGGACGAATCCGTGCTCGAAGGCTCCGCCAGCTAGCAACTTATGTATTGCTGGTTGCTGTGGCGATCTATGGGCTATTCCTTGCTTATGAGTACACCCAGACCAGGTTCTTCGTTGGAACAAACGACGGAGTTGTCGTTATCTACAAGGGCATCAGGGAAGATCTCGGGCCATTTAGATTCTCAACCGTTTATGAGGTTTCCAACATCTCTGTCGATTCACTAACTGACTTCCAACGCGAAGCGCTGGAGCGCTCCATTGCTACCGAAAGCCTTGAAGACGCCAGAAGAGTGTTGGATCAGCTAGGAGGCAACTAGCGATGAACGCGCTAACTGAAGCCCTCCAGATCTCGAAGCTAATCAAGGTAGTTCCAAGATCTAGAAACCTAGAGGCACTTCTGCTGTTTTTTGCAGCAGGTCTAAACGCCTTTGAAATAGCGCAGATTCAGCTTTCCATTCTGGAAAAGATCACAACCGATCTGTTCACCTATTGGCTTCCGCCAATTGCCTTTGCTTTCCTTTTGCATCTAATTCTTCGCCGTCGAGCATCCGAAGCAGACCCGCTAATACTTCCTATTGCTGTTGTGCTCAACGGTCTGGGTATCGCGATGATTTACCGGCTTGATCTTGCAACTATTGCCTCCGGTGGCGCTGAGCTATTTGGAGTGCGGCAAGTGATGTGGACTGGCGTTGCGATGGCAATTGCCGCACTGGTTATCTTGTTTGTTCCTAGTCAGCTGTTTTTGCGCAGGTACGTATACGTATCCATGGCCGTTGGTATCGCGCTATTGCTACTGCCCCTGGTGCCAATTATCGGAACGACGATTAATGGCGCAACGCTTTGGATTTCCTTTTTCGGCATTACCTTCCAGCCTGGTGAAATAGCCAAGATAGCGCTAATCATTTTCTTCGCAGGCTACTTAGTGAATCGCAAGGATTCACTAGCGGTAGTTGGTAGAAAAATCTTAGGAGTTCGAATTCCAAGGGGTCGCGAGCTTGGACCGATCTTGGTGATCTGGCTGGCAAGCATTGGTGTTCTAGTTTTGCAGCGCGATCTTGGAACCAGCATTTTGTACTTCGGACTATTCCTGGTGATGATCTACGTTGCAACCGGACGTGCGTTCTATGCCGGCATTGGCGTTGCAATGTTGGTCACGGGAGGACTTGTTGCATCGCGCGTGTTGGATTACGTATCGCGTCGGTTTGATGCCTGGCTAAACCCTTTCGCTCAAGAAAACTACGACGCCGTTGGCGGTAGCTACCAGATCGTGCAAGGCGTCTTTGGAATGGCTAACGGTGGATTATTTGGAACCGGTCTTGGTGGTGGAGTTCCGCAACTTGTTCCTCTGGCCGAAAGCGATTTCATCGTTGCGAGCCTCGCAGAAGAGATGGGCCTGATTGGATTCTTTGCAATTCTTGCGCTCTATTTCTTGCTGGTTGCCCGCGGACTAAAGGTTGGCTTTAGGCACAACGACGAATTTGCCAAGTTGATGGCGGTTGGATTTGCGTTCGTGATTGCGCTGCAAGTGTTTGTTGTTATCGGTGGCGTGACCAGAATTCTTCCCCTTACCGGTCTAACTACGCCGCTATTGGCAGCAGGTGGCTCATCGCTTCTTGCCAACTGGATCATCATCGCCATGCTGCTTAGGCTTTCGGACTCAGCGGCTGATCGACAAAGCGAGGTGTCTATTCGATGACTAAAGAGCTAAGAAGAGTCTCGTTGGTAGTTGCCGCGATGTTTATCAGTTTGTTTATCGCAGGAACACTTTTGCAGGCAGTAAACACCGAAGCTGTTGCAAATGATCCAAGAAACGTTCGAAACATCTACGAAAGCTATAAGACTCAGCGCGGACCAATTTTGGTCGATGGTAAACCAATAGCCGAATCTGTTGCGGTGGACAGTGCCTATCGATACTTGAGAACTTATGACAATGAGATTTACTCGGGCGTGACCGGATACTTCTCTGTCTTTCGAGGCGCTACCGGAATAGAATCAGCTGCCAACTCTTACCTCTCTGGTCAAAGCTCTTCACAGTTTTTTGAACAGGTCAATGCCGTCTTGTCCGGTAACCCCATCACAGGAGCGGCGGTTGAGCTAACCCTCGATCCAATGCTTCAGCAGGCCGCCTGGGACGCCCTGGGAGACTACCGTGGCGCCTTGATTGCTATCGATCCAGTGACAGGCAACATCCTTGCCATGGTTTCAAAGCCTGGCTTCAACGCCAACCGAATTGCCGGTCACGAAAGCGAGAAGGTCCGCGAGAACTACTCCGAACTTGAAGCTGACGCTGCCAACCCATTGATAAACAAAACTATCGGTGGAGATCTCTATCACCCAGGATCGGTGTTCAAGCTGGTGGTGGCCGCTGCCGCCCTGGAATCAGGCGAATACAACAACGCCAGCACTTTCCCGAACCCTGTCTCGGTCAAGCTTCCAGGCTCTTCGTCCGAGGTTTTCAACTCCTCCAGAAGGGCCTGTGGTTCTGATTCGACGGTGTCACTAATTTATGCAATGCGCTACAGCTGCAACGTGCCCTTTGTTGAGTTGGGTCTTGCATTAGGGCAAGATCGACTTCGCGCTCAGGCTGAGCTGTTTGGCTTTGGCAAGGAAATCCGTGTTCCGATGCTCGCAACCCCGAGTGTTTTCCCGGAAGAAATGGATGAGGCTCAGCTTGGGCTTTCTTCCTTCGGGCAGTTTGATGTTCGGGTAAGCCCGCTGCAAATGGCGCTGATCTCATCAGCAATTTCCAACGGCGGGCTGATGATGCAGCCAAACCTTATCGAGAGCGTGATTAGCCCGAACCTTTCTGTGATCCAGTCCCCGCAACCAGAAGTTCTAGCTCAGCCGATAACTGCGGCAACCGCTGAAGCACTGAAAAAGATGATGGTGCAGTCAGTCTCTAAAGGCGTTGCTAGCAACGCCTCGATTTCCGGAGTGAAGGTAGCTGGAAAAACTGGAACTGCCGAAAACGGTGACAACGAACGAGTGACACTCTGGTTCACAGGCTTCGCGCCTTCTGTAAACCCCAAGGTTGCCATCGCACTAGTTATTGAAGATGGTGGGGGTGCAGATTCTGGAGCAAGCGGTAACGGAACTGCCGCACCGGTTGCCAGGTCGTTTTTCAAGGCGGTGTTTGGTCAATGAAGCCAGAAGCTGGACAGATCTATGGAAACCGCTATCGACTAGTTGATCGCATTGCCATCGGCGGTATGGGCGAGGTATGGCGTGCGCACGATGAAGTAATTCTTCGCGATGTTGCAATCAAGATCTTGAAGCCCGAGTTCATGGGTGATCCTGGTTTTCTTGAGCGTTTCCGTGTTGAGGCTCGTCATGCTGCTCGCGTTGATCACGTGGGAATTGCGGATGTTTACGACTACGGCGAAGGATCTGGTTCTGCGTATCTGGTCATGGAACTCGTCTCTGGTGATTCACTAGCTCGCATAATTGAAAAACGCATTCGTCTAACCTCTGTTGAGGTTTTGAGCATCATGGAACAAACTGCGCGCGCGCTGCACGCAGCGCACGAGGATGGCCTGGTGCATCGCGATGTGAAGCCAGGAAACTTGCTTATTACCCCCGGCGGGAAAGTAAAGATTACTGACTTTGGTATTGCAAGAGTTGCCGACCAGGTCGCTCTTACCGCCACCGGCCAAGTTATGGGAACTGTTCAGTACTTAGCTCCCGAGCAGGCAACTGGCAAGCAAGCAACTCCATCGACGGATATTTACTCACTCGGAATTGTTGCCTACGAAGCACTAACTGGAAGAAGGCCATTCACCGGCGAATCTCAGATGGTGATTGCGATGGCACAGATCAACGACAAGCCTCCTGCCATGGGACAAGACATCGATCAGCGCGTTCAGGATTTGGTTTTAGCTTGCTTAGCTAAAAAGCCAAACCAGCGACCAGGTTCTGCACTTGATCTATCAAACCGCGCCAGAGCGTTAAGACTTCAACTTGAGGGAGTTTCGCCAACTGAGATTTTCAATCAGGATCAAACCCCGACGGTAAGAACCAGGGTGATAGAGCCAGATCCGAAAACCGAACCCTCGGAGAAGCCTCCGATTATTTGGCCCTGGCTTGCACTCATTGGACTGCTGTTTGCAGCAGCAGCCGGAGTGATGATCGCAATTGTCCTGAGCTTGATGAGCGAGCAGCAAAGCGAAGTTCCGGTTCCAACTTTTGAGCCAACAGTTCAACCAACGGAAACCCCAACTGAAGATTTGACACCTACGGTGGTTGTCTTGCTAACCGATGTGATCGGTAAGAATGTGGCGGATGCCTCTATTTTCTTGAAAGAGCGCGGGCTGGTAGTCGATGCGGTTCCAGGTGAACCGCTGGAACTAGAAGATCCTCGTATCTTGACCGTTTATAAAGCTGATGGCTTAGGTCAGGTGAAAGTTGGAGCAACAGTGAAGATTTACTACTACATCCAACAAACACCTATGCCTAGTCCAACCGAATCAACCCCGGGTTCTGTTCCCACAGACACGCTCTCACCTTCGCCAACTCCTACCCCCACACCTACTGGTTAGGGCGGAACTGACAATTGATGAGCTGGGTAATATTGATAGGTAAGAACGGGGTAAGACGAATTGTCTGAACAAGAGCGCGTATTAGCTGGTCGCTACCAGGTGGGCGAGATCATCGGCCGCGGCGGTATGGCCGATGTGTTTGAAGGAGTCGATCTTCGCCTAGGGCGAAAGATCGCCATCAAACTACTCAAGTCAGACCTTGCCAATGACGAGAACTTCGAATCTCGCTTTGCTCAGGAAGCTCAGGCTTCGGCGAAGATGGCTCACCCCACCATTGTTCGCATCTATGACGCTGGCGAAGAAATCACCACCGACTCCAACGGCAACGTTCGAAAAACTCCCTTTATTGTCATGGAATACGTCAAGGGCAAACTCCTAAGAGATTTGATGCACGAGCGCAAGCTAACTTCTAGCGAAGCGGTTGGCTATGCCAAGGGCGTGCTTACTGCCCTTGAGTATTCACACAAAGCCGGAATCATCCATCGCGACATCAAAGCCTCAAACATCATGGTCACCGAAGAAGGACAAGTCAAAGTCATGGACTTTGGCATTGCCCGCGCAATCTCTGACTCCTCGGCAACCCAGGCTCACACCTCTGGAATTGTTGGCACAGCCCAGTACTTCTCACCTGAGCAAGCAAGAGGCGAAGCAGTGGATGCCAGAACTGATCTTTACTCAACCGGTGTTGTGCTCTACGAAATGCTGGCAGGCCGTCCTCCGTTCAAGGGTGATACCGCAGTTTCGGTTGCTTACCAACACGTCAGTGAGAAAGTCACTCCACCGTCTGCACACAACGCTGACATAACACCTGAAATGGATCAGGTTGTTCTAAACGCCCTTGCGAAAGATCGCGACGAGAGATTCCAGACCGCCGAAGAATTCAGAGATCACTTGTTGGCTGCCGCCAACGGGCAGGCTCTGCAGAGAAAAGCCCCTTTGAATAAAACTGTTCCAGTTCAAGCTCAACCAACACAGGTTATTGAGTCAACTCAGACTGAAGTTATCGGCGAGGTGCAGCCGGAAGATTTCTTTAAGGAATTGGGTGTTGATGTAAATTCAAATACCGAAACCAGTGCGATCAGAATTCAGAACGCTTCTAGAAGTGAAAGACCCGCGGCTGGTGTGCTGTGGGGTGTTGGATCTGGTGCTTCGGTAGTACTTATCGGTTTGATCATTTGGCTGCTAACTCTGGGTGGGACATTCCAACCACTTTTCCCGCCGGCTAATTCAGGTATCCCGGTAGCTGATGTTTCTGGAGCTTTGTTTGACGATGGAGCACAAGCACTTCGCGACCAGGGCTTACTTGTTCTAAGAATTACTGAAGCAAGTGATGAAATCCCAGCCGGTGTAATCATTCGAACTGATCCCCCAGCTGGAACTAATGTTCCGGAGCGAACCACAATCGAAATAGTTGTTTCCTCAGGAAAGCTTGAAGTAGCAGTTCCGCTTCTGACAGGGCTTACCGAAGAAGCCGCCAGAGCTGCTCTAGAAAATGTCGGTTTAGTGCTTGGTGTTATCTCCCCTTCGAACTCAGCAAGTGTTGTTAAGGGTTCTGTAATCGAGTCGGTTCCTGCAGCAAACGAGCGAGTCCCTGGAGGCTCAACTGTGAACCTGTTGGTATCCGATGGTCAAGTGCAAGTGCCGAACGTTGAGAACTTAAGCATCTCGGAAGCTCAGCGAATTATGCAGGCGCCGGAAGTTGGTTTCAGTGTTGTTATCGCTCAGCCGGAGGCTTGCGCAGGTACAGTTGGAACTTTAGTTGCAACTCAGTCGATTCCTGCAGGACTTGCCGAGCAACGCTCAATCATTACCTTGACGCTGAATTGTGTGGCTACTGGCTAGAGATTTACCATCGGGGAAAGTGATTTGGCTTTTTCTGCTGCGCCTTTGAGTCCAATTGATTCCAACCAGTTGCCGAGCATCTGGTAGCCGCCCTCTGTCATTACTGACTCCGGGTGAAACTGAACTCCGTAAATTGGTTTAGTTGCGTGCTGCAAACCCATGATTACGCCTCCCTTGGTGCGGGAAGT
>JBILXL010000127.1:0-2942 GCA_044378505.1 Rhodoluna sp.
CTAGCACCATGACAATTTGAGCATCTGGCTCGATGTCATCGATCTTTCTCGAGGAAGCTGCTTCGATGATCTTCTCGTATAACAACCAGTTCCGAATTGTGCCGAATGCTAGCTCTTGTACAAACGCTGCGTCGCGAGAATCGAGCTTTGCCCTGGAGATGAGCGTTGGCAATAGCAGGTTTGCATAGGCGTCATCCGACTGCACTCTGTTGAGAATATCAAAAGCAACTTCTCTACTCACGTTAGCGTCAACGAATCTCGACGCAGTCCCCTGAACCAATCGGCTCCAGCCATCGGCTTCCTGCCAGCAGGCTGTATTGTTCGTAGAACGACTGCCACATCTAACGAACCAACGAGAAGTTCGCCGTCAACTAAAGAAGCCACACCCACTGGCAAACCTGCGATCTCCGAGATGGCAGATTCCAAGACACGAATGGGTTGCGATTCAAATTCGAACCAAGCAACTGGCTCAGGGTTCATGGCCCGAACCAAGTTCACAATCTTTGAAGCTGTAGTACTGAACTCAATTCTCGCCATTGCGCGAGAAATTTTGCGAGTCACGGGATGCTTTGAAACTCTGTCCTGTGCGGTTTTTGCCCCAAGACGGCTCTCAAGATTTGCCAATGTCTCTATCAAAAGATCTGAACCCACAAGGGCTAAGCCCTCAAGAACTGAACCCGCAGTCGCATCAGGCGCGATTTCAACTGTTGCCTGCGCAACAATAGGTCCACTATCCACCCCTTCATCGAGTTGGAAAACCGTGACGCCAGTTGTTGTTTCCCCCTCCAACAGCACATGCTGCACCGGAGACGCTCCTGGGTATTTTGGCAGTAGCGAGTAGTGAACGTTTAGCCAACCATGAGCTGGTATCTCTAGCAGATTCCGTTTGAGAATAGAGCCGTAGGCAACAATGATTCCAAGATCTGGTTCCAAACCAGCAAGCCATTCGCTTGTACGTGAGTCAGGAAGATTGGACTTGTGCACGGGTAATCCGTGTTCGCTAGCAACGAGAGCTACATCAGACTCGGTCAGCGTTCCACTTCTCCCAGTAGGTGCGTCGATTCGAGTCAGCACGCCAACGACTTCATGATTAGCTTCCAGAAGTGCTTCTAAGGTTTTGGCCGCATTGGCTGGCGTACCCGCAAAAATAATTCTCAAGTGATCTCCAAAATTAGACTACTTCAGAGTCGTTCATCTTCACGGTAATAGCTCTGGAGCTTCTGCCTGAACTTGAGGTTCGAAGCTTGCCTGCACTGATTCGCGCCACTTCAACCTTTAGCAACTTCGCGAGTTGTAGACCGAGTGAATATGGGTATTTGAATATCAATCTCCATTGCTGCCCATTAGAACTTACCTCTAACGGCGCCGGCCCAATTCTGAAAACAGAGGGCTCCTTAGCAAGAATCTCAGAGAGCTCCGAAAGCAGTGAAACCTCTGCGGTGATACTTCCCAACCGAAGAGCTGGAGGAAGACTGAGTTCCTGTCGGGACTTGTACTCATTCTCGGCAATCTTCTGATGGTTCCAAAGTGAAAACAGTTGAGATAGCTCTCCTGACACTCCAACAAGAACACTCGGGGCTTTAGGTCCGGATTTTGCAACCGCATTAGACCAAGAACGCACCGCTTCTTCCTGAGCACGGAGGTTTTGCCTCGAAAGAGCCACTTTGGCGTCGAGAAGCACAACAGCACTGTATCCGCCTGCTACATAAGGTTCAGCGCCAGCTGTTGCAACCACGAGAGTGCGGCCTCGAGCAATGTTGGTGGTACGAACTTGACCCGTTGATTCAATTACCCGCGCAGAAGGGAAAGCACGGCCTAGCTCCGCCGCAGTTCGAGTCGATCCAGCCCTTCCAAGGGCGAGATCTAAACCGCCGCAAGAACACCTGTAGTTGATTTGGAATGCATTGCACCACCGACACTTTTTTGCTCCTGAAGAATCGATCCATAGCGGCCCCTGGCACTCACCACACCTAGCTGGTTCATCGCAGGACTTGCAGTACATCGCAGTGCTATCACCTAATGAAGAAACTTGGACCAGAACTGGGCCAAGTTCTAAACCAGCCTTGATTGCTGAATAAGCGTGTGAATCAACTCGGAGCCCAGGTTCAGAATTAGAGATACGCGGGGTGGCAAATGGCCTAGTTCTATCTGTGAGAAAACCCGAGTCAATTAGCCGTTTCATGTCACTTGAGATTGAATGTGAAGCAAAGACCAGGGAGCAGTCTTCGATCGATTGACGCACCAGTGCAACATCGCGTGTGTGTAGATAAGGCGACGATTGATCAGAAAAACTTCGGTCAGCTTCATCAAAAACCAGAATGCTGCCAAGGTTGTGAGCCGGGGCAAACGCTGCAGCCCGAGACCCGACTACAATTCGAGGCACTTCTTCAAGTGCGCTGAGGAAGCCTAAATACTGCTTGGATTTAACTTGTTCCTGTGAATAGTTGGCAACGTGATCGGATAGTCCCGAGCTAGCCAGTCCCTGCATGATTACTTCATGCTCGCGGTAATCAGGTACAAGAATCAAAGTTGACTTGCCTAGCTGCAGATTCGCACCCGCAAGCAAAACGAAGGTTCGAACCCAAGCCGGAGTGTCGGCATCACCTTGACCGAGGACAAGCTCTACTTGACGGGGCTCTGCCAGAATAAAAGATTTCTGCCCAGCGGCAAGAATTGCCTCCGCCTGATCATCAAGAGAACCAACTTGAAACGAATTGGGAATCTCACTTTTTTGAACCGCCTGTTGATGTTGGGCGAAAGCCTTAGGCATATGAGGTGGAATCGCGAGTTTTAGAACATCACCAAGAGTAGACGCCGACCGTTCTGCCAACTGCTGGCACAATTTGAAAATGCTTGCTGTGAGTGTTTTCGAAGGACCAACAACATCAAGAACCTCACTGAGCCGACCTGAAAACTCTGATTCTTTGGGATATTCAACTATG
>JBILXL010000034.1:0-10290 GCA_044378505.1 Rhodoluna sp.
TAGCCGAGAAGATGAAAACTCTCGAGTGCATGATTGCACCAACGCAATCCGGTGGCATCTACTACACAGCCCCAACTGATGATTTTTCAAGACCGGGTCGGATGTGGTGGTCGGTTCCACCGGCTGTCACCGAGTTCAACACCTGGCGTGAGCTGACAACCGTTTATCACGAGGGAGTACCTGGACACCACCTTCAAGTTGCCCAAGCAGTTTTCAATAAGGATGATCTGAATGACTGGCGTCGAAACGTGAGCTGGACCTCGGGTCACGGCGAAGGCTGGGCGCTATACGCTGAGCGACTGATGCTTGATCTTGGATACCTCGATGACCCAGGTGATCGATTGGGAATGCTCGATGGTCAGCGCATGAGAGCTGCTCGCGTTGTTTTGGATATCGGAGTGCACCTTTCAAAACCAAAGCTAACCGGAGAAGGTGTTTGGGATTACGACTACGCGTTGGATTTCATGCTCAAGAACGTCAACATGCCAAAAGAGTTTGTAACTTTTGAAGTCAATCGGTATTTCGGTTGGCCAGGCCAGGCTCCAAGCTACAAAATCGGACAGAAAATCTGGGAGCAGATTCGTGACGAAGTGAAGGCCAAACAAGGCGCCAGCTTTGACATCAAGGCCTTTCACAAAAAGGCCCTGAACCTTGGTGGGCTTGGTTTGGATACATTACGCGTCGCGATGGCGAGATAACCTTCGCATTCCCGAAGGTTTGAAATATCGCTATGAATGCGTTTGGTGTCGCCAACTACTAAAGGGCTAAGGTCTTAGATAACTACCTAACAGTGCTCTCAGGGGAAAGCCTAGGTAGCGTGGGGAGAGGTCCGGGAGTTATTCACTCGGACCTCACACGTTTCCTCGAGATTTAGATTTCTACAAAACCAAACTGGCAATGCTCTCAAAGTGATGAGTGTGTGGAAATAGGTCGTAGGCCTTTAGCTGCTCAAGGCGATAGCCACCTGAAATCAAGACCTTCAAATCCCTAGCCAAAGACACCGGGTCGCAAGCCACGTAAACAATTTTGGCAGGGCGCAAAAACAACAGTTGATCAATCACTGCCTTGCCCGCTCCAGCGCGAGGTGGATCAAGCACGACAGTTGCGCCCTCAAGGACCAGTCCCTGTTTGATTTGGGCCTTTAGGAATCCCTCAACTGGAGCCGAAACTGCTTTGTGCTTTGCAAGATCAACCAAGTTTGCTCCAGCATCAGCAGTTGCAACTTTTGAGGATTCCACGGTTGTGATGTTCAGTGATTTACCAAACTTGGTTGCGAGCGCTCCAGAGAATAACCCAACTCCCCCGTAGAGATCTAAGTTATTTGCTGCAGGATCTAGCCCTTCGGACATTTGGATTACTTCCTGGGCCAGCAACTCTGCTGCACCGCGGTGCACCTGCCAGAATCCCCCGCTGGAGATTCGGAAGGATCTTCCAAGAGCGCGTTCAACGAGTTTTTTGTCGCCCTTGACCTTCTTGTCAATGAACCACTGAACCCCACCGGTTGATGCGGTGGAAATCTCAATGCGCTTTACATCCTGCCAATTCTTTAGGTGAATGCCGAGCTCGTTGATTTCGGATACAGCTAAAGGCAAAGACTTAACCGGAACAACTTCATGGGTTCGCTCCTTGTAAGGGCCGGCTATTCCTTCTTCGGAAACGTGCAGTTGAATTCGGGTGCGGTAGCCCAGCCCATTAGTTATCTCATCGCCTGGCACTGGCTCAACCGGAACTTCGCGCTCGATGCCGCCCATGCGCGAAAGTGACTCGGTCAAAACTTCAGATTTTAGTTTGCGTTGGTAGTCAAGTTTTAGGTGACCAAACTCGGCGCCGCCGGCACCTAGGCGGTCGGCTTCTTTCCAGATGTGGGGAACGCGTGAACCAGAAGGTTCAATAACTTGGATGGTCTCTGCCCGACAAAAAGAGCCGCCCTTATCTTCGAAGACTCGAGCTCGCACTTTTTCACCTGGAGCTGTGTGAGAGACGAAAACTACTCTCGACTGGTGCCTGGCTACAAAGATTCCACCGTGGGCCACCTTCTCGATGTTCAGTTCAATTTCGGTGTCTTGCCAGTTTTCAGTTTTTGTCATCTGACAAGTGTTTCACAGCTACAAAGTAGTCTTGTCAGGTGACCCGATTAGTCCTAGCTTCCAGCTCTCCAGCCAGGCTTGCCTTGCTTAGATCAGCAGGCATTGAGCCTGAGATTGTCCTTCCCGAAACGGACGAACCGGCGCTGGCTGCACAAGCGAAGCTTGAAAACCCGAACCTGAGCGCGCAGGAGCTAGTTGGACTACTGGCCAAAGCCAAGGCCGAATCAGTGCTGCATGATCTCTCAACTAGCGGGGCTCTAATTCTCGGAGGAGACTCGGCTCTTGAGTTTCAGGGTGAGGTTCTTGGAAAACCCCATGAGCCGGACGTTGCACTTGAGCGCTGGGCCAAACTGAGTGGAAACGTCGGTGTTTTGCACAGTGGACACTATCTAATTGACAATCGCGACCCAGCCAATCCAGTTGGTGCTCAAATGGTCAGCTCAACCAAAGTTTTCTTCTCAAAGCTTTCAAGTAAGGAAATTGCCGACTACGTAGCAACGGGAGAACCACTGAAGGTGGCCGGTGCTTTCACGATCGATGGTCTAGGCGGAGCCTTTATTGATCGAATTGAGGGTGACTCTCACACCGTGGTCGGGCTTTCATTGAAGGTGCTTCGCGAGTTGGCAGCTGGCTTTGGGGTCCATTACCCAAGCTTTTGGCGCTAATCACAACGATATCCGAGTCTTTTTGTAGCTAAGCGCCAATAGCGCATCCCTTTATGCCAATAGGCTTTTGTCTTATGACCAAACCAATCCGCAAGGTCCTCATCGCTAACCGCGGTGAGATTGCCGTTCGAATCGCTCGAGCAGCCAAAGACAGCGGAAGAAGATCGGTCGCGGTCTACGCCGATCAAGATCGTGACGCTCTTCACGTAAAGGTGGCCGACGAGGCCTATGCCCTAAATGGCATCACCTCAGCCGAGACATATCTGGTCATCGAAAAGCTTCTTTCAATAGCCAAACGAAGCAACTGTGATTCGGTTCACCCAGGATATGGATTCTTGGCCGAGAACGCCGAGTTCGCCAGGGCCGTTATCAAAGCCGGCCTTACCTGGATTGGTCCGTCCCCAGAAGCGATCGAGAAACTGGGAGACAAAGTCTCCGCTAGACATGTTGCCGAAAAAGTCGGTGCTCCCCTAGCTCCTGGAACACTCGATCCGGTTTCTAATGCCAAAGAAGTTCTGGATTTTGTCGCCCAGCACGGATTGCCGGTAGCGATCAAGGCAGCCTACGGCGGAGGTGGCCGGGGTATCAAGGTCGCCTACCAAGAATCCGAAGTCGAGGAAATGTTTGAATCCGCAACCCGCGAAGCCATCGCGGCTTTCGGACGTGGAGAGTGCTTCGTTGAAAAGTATCTAGAAAAACCAAGGCACGTTGAGACACAGTGTCTGGCAGATTCAAAAGGCAATGTAGTTGTAGTTTCCACTCGCGACTGCTCGCTACAGCGCAGACACCAAAAACTAGTTGAAGAAGCTCCGGCTCCGTTTTTGACTCCTGAGCAAAACAAGAAACTTTACGAGGCCTCCAAAGCAATCTTGAAAGAAGTTGGATACCTGGGAGCTGGAACTTGTGAGTTCCTAGTTGCCCAGGACGGAACAATTTCATTCCTCGAGGTCAACACTCGCCTGCAAGTTGAGCACCCGGTCTCTGAAGAAGTCACTGGTCTTGATTTAGTTCGTGAACAATTCCGAATTGCCGAAGGTGGCATTTTGGATTATGGCGACCCGGAAGTTTCTGGTCACAGCTTCGAATTTAGAATCAACGGCGAAGACCCGGGTCGAAACTTTATGCCGGCTCCAGGTTCCGTTCACGTTTTCAAGGCACCTAGTGGTCCTGGAGTTCGAGTAGATAGCGGCGTCGAATCAGGCGATGAGATTTCTGGAAACTTTGACTCGATGATTGCAAAGCTGATTGTCACAGGAAAAGACCGAACTGAAGCACTGGAGCGTTCTAGAAGAGCTCTTGCGGAAATGGAAGTGCTAGGGCTTCCAACAGTTCTTCCTTTCCACAGAAAAATTGTTGACGATCCAGCCTTTATTGGTTCCGACGGAAAATTCGGTATTTACACCCGCTGGATTGAAACTGAGTGGGTCAACGATTTAGAGCCTTGGGGTGGCCTAGCAGACCAATTAGATTTTGCACCTGCGGCTAAAAATTCAGTGGTTGTTGAGGTTGAAGGAAAGCGCATCGAGGTGAGCATTCCGGCTAGCTTCCTACACACCGGAACTGGCTCTCCAACAGCAGGACGAGCACCAAAGCGAAAAGTTTCTGCCCACCACGCATCTGCTGGAGCATCGGAATCGGTAATCAAGGCTCCTATGCAGTCAACGGTTGTGAAGATTGCAGTTTCGGTGGGAGACAAAATTGTCGAGGGTGACCAGGTGCTAGTTCTTGAGGCAATGAAGATGGAACAATCCATCACCTCTCCACGAGAGGGCATCATCAAGCAAATCAAGGTCGCCGTTGGCGACACCATTGCCTCCGGCACTGCCCTGGTGGAGTTTGAGGACTAGTTGAGCCAACGCGCGTGGAGCTAGACTCAAATCCATGACTAATCCCCTAGAAACAATGACCAACAGCCCTTTCGAAATTGCGAAACAGGCAGCCGAGCAAATCAGGCAAGCAACGGGCGTTGAAAAACACGACATCGCACTAACCCTTGGATCAGGTTGGGCTAAGGCCGCCGATCTAATTGGTGAAACTGTAGCGAGCGTTCCTGCCAAGGACATCATTGGATTTTCTGCTCCTGTTGTTGAAGGTCACGTTGCTTCTATTCGCTCCATCAAACTTCCAAGTGGAAAGTATGCGCTGGTGCTGGGTGCAAGAACTCACTACTACGAAGGTCACGGAGTTCGACGAGTCGTGCACGGAGTCAGAACTGCAGCTGCAACCGGCGCCAAGGTAATGATTTTGACCAATGGCTGTGGTGGTATCAAGGAGAGCTGGAAGCCAGGTACACCGGTTCTAATCAGCGACCACATCAACCTAACTGGAGACAGCCCACTTGAAGGTGCAACTTTTATTGATCTCACCGATCTGTACTCCAAGAGACTTCGTGAGGTTGCAAGAACAGTGGATGCATCACTTGACGAAGGCATCTATGCCCAGTTCCGTGGACCACACTACGAAACCCCGGCTGAAGTCCAAATGGTAAAGCACATGGGCGGTCACCTAGTTGGTATGTCAACTGCACTTGAGGCTATCGCAGCCCGTGAAGCTGGCATGGAAATCCTAGGCTTTTCTCTAATGACAAACCTGGCCGCTGGAGTTCAAAAAACTCCGCTTTCTCACGCAGAAGTGCTGGAAGCCGGGCGCGAAGCCGAGCCAAGAATTAGCGCACTACTGGCAGCAATCATCAACAAGATATGAGCTCACTAGAAACACTTATTGCCAAGGCAAGAAGCTGGCAATCCCAAGATCCTGACGCCGAGACTAAGGCCGAACTTGAAGCGCTGATTCTTGCAGGCGACGAGCAAGGCCTTGCTTTACGCTTCGGTGGGCGGTTGGGCTTTGGAACTGCAGGTCTTCGAGGAGAGCTTGGCGCAGGTCCAAACCGGATGAATCGTGTTTTGGTAGCACAGGCAGCAGTTGGAATTGCAAGATACCTAAAAGCAAACTTTGATGATCCAAGTTGCGTGATCGGTTTTGACGCCAGAAAAAACTCCGATGTCTTTGCCAAGGACTCAGCTGAAATTCTTGTTGGGCTTGGAGTCCGCGCCTATCTTTACGATTCGCTTGTTGCAACCCCGATGGTTGCATTTGGCGTGCGGGAGTTGGGCTGCTCAGCGGGAATCATGGTCACAGCCTCACACAATCCCCCAGCCGATAACGGATACAAAGTATTTGATTTCACCGGTTCGCAGATCATTCCTCCCATGGATGCACTGATTGCATCGGAGATAGACAAGTTTGCCGAAAACGAATCAGTTAGTGATCTAGTTAGATCCAGCGACTACTCGAGTGTTCCAGCCAGCATCTCCGTGGATTATCTACAGGGTGTCAGTGGCTTGATGAACCGGCACTCAGATCGAAAGAGTCTGAAGATTGTTTACTCGGCTATGCACGGAGTCGGTGCTGAGTTCAT
Organism: Rhodoluna sp.; assembly: GCA_044378505.1. GTDB lineage: Bacteria > Actinomycetota > Actinomycetes > Actinomycetales > Microbacteriaceae > Rhodoluna. The sequence continues at coordinate 6,171 of JBILXL010000034.1, forward strand.
CGAGAAGATTTTTGATCTTGCAGGAATGGATCCACTGATTCCAGTTGCCTCCCAACATAAACCAGACGGAACATTTCCAACTGTGGCTTTTCCAAACCCTGAAGAGCCAGGCGCGATGGATAAGTCCATTGAAACCGCTAAAGCAAGTGGTGCTGACTTAGTTCTTGCAAACGATCCAGATGCAGACAGACTTTGCGTTGCCTATAAGGATTCAACTGGAAACTACATTCAGCTTTCGGGAGATGACCTAGGTTTGTTGCTAGCCGAGGAGCTAGCCGGTCGAGCAAAAAGAGAAGGGGTTTCTGGAACCCTTGCCTGCTCCATTGTTTCGAGTTCTGCAATTGAAAAAGTTGCCGAACACTACGGTCTAGATTTTGCTCAGACACTCACTGGATTCAAATGGGTCGGCCGGGTGCCAAACCTTGTCTTTGGCTACGAAGAAGCTCTCGGGTATTGTGTTGATTCCAAACGAGTAAAGGACAAAGACGGTCTATCAGCAGCCCTGGTGGTTGCCGACATCGCTACCACGTTGGCAGCTTCTGGCTACACCATCGGGGATCAGCTAGAAAAGCTTGGGGCCCGAGATGGCTACTTCGCTACAGGTCAGATTTCCATTAGGGTCAAAGATTTATCAATTATTGAAAATCTGATGAAAAAACTTAGAACCAATCCGATCCAGGACCTAGACGGGCAAGCAGTTGTGTTCACCGACTACTTGAACGGTTGGGGAAATCTCCCTGGCACCGATGCCATCCAACTTGATTTAGCAGATGGTAGAAGAGTAATTGTTAGGCCTTCTGGAACTGAGCCCAAGCTGAAGTGTTACTTACTTGCCGTTTCTGATCAGGGCCCGAAATCCCAAAGCATGCTCGCCTCTTTGAAAGCTGCTATGCAGAAGGTGCTGGACTAAGCCTTCGGGTTTTTGATAAAGGCCTTTACGCTTTCCGGCACACTCAAGGCTTCTGATTCTTGATCGCTCGGGATTGCCTCGTCGGCCACCACTCGAATAGGGATAACACCTGACCAGACGCCGGTTCCCGATCCTTCGCCATCTTCGGGCATGCCAGTTCGAACCTTCACCGAAGCCTCTTCAAGAGACAGAGAGAGCAATGTGGTGGCAGCCAATTCCTTAGGTGTTGAAGTTCTAACCTCAGATACGCGACCGGGGATTAGACCATTACTTACCTTTTCAAGCAGTGCGTTTTTCTCTGGACCAGTGATTTCTTCGGCGGCTCCAAGGATTACGACCGAGCGATAGTTCATGCTGGAATCGTAGGTGGTGCGGGCAACAACCATGCCATCAAGTTTGGTTACTGTTACACAAGCTGGAATTCCTTTGGCAAGTTCTCTCATGAAGCGTGCTCCAGAAGATCCGTGAATCAAGATGCGATCGCCGTCGCGAACAAAGCCATAGGGCAAAACAAATGGCTGGCCGTTTTCTACATAGCCAACGTGGCAAAGGATTGTTGAGTCCAAAATCTTATACATCTCGTCGCGGTCTTCGACGGAGCGCTTTTTCAGGCGGTTAATCGCCGTTCTATCGGTTTGGCCCGGATTTGGTAAGGACATGGCTAGAGCCTATAGCTTTAGAGCAATGCCTTGGAAAGCTTGGTGTTTAGCTCTTCGAGATCAAAGAAGTGGTCGATAGAAATAATCTCGGCGTTTAGCCCTCTAAGGGATTCCACTAACTCTGGCGTGGTTAGGACAATCTGAGCATCGAAGGCTGCGCCTCTTGCTGTTGCCATGTCGGCTGCTTCAACGGTTGCGTCAACACCGATCATCTTGAGCACTTTTTCGGCGTTAATTTTTAGTAGCACCGACGTGCCAATACCCATTCCGCAAACCGCAATTATCTTCACTTAGCTATTGTCCCAACAAGTTAGCCAAGAACCATACGGATTTGCTCGAAATCGGAACAAGTTAGCAAAGAGTTCACCCGTTCCTGATCTGAAAGAACCTCAGCTAGCTGTGCCATGGTTTCGATGTGTGATTCGTGATCAGTAGCTGCAAGCCCAAAAACAAGCTGAACTGGGTCATTTTGCGAATGCTGAAACTCAATAGCTTGCTTCAGTACCAGCAAGCTAAGGCCCGTTTCGATGACATCCTCGCTGGGCTTGCCGTGGGCTAGAGCTATTCCTGGTGCAATCACGATGTATGGGCCAAAGCGCTCAACCGCCTCAAGCATTGAAGCTACATATGAATGTTTGGCTTTTCCACTTTGAACTAGCAGTTCGCCGGCTAATTCGATGGCAGCGCTCCGGTTATCAACCGAGTCTTTGATGAGAATTGAACCCTCACCAAAAGCATCAGCAAGCAAACCCATTAGGCGTTAGCGAATCCGTCGCTAATCATATCGATTAGCTCTTCGCGATCATCCAACGCTTGGAAAGCTGACTCAGCAGCGTTTAGCTGGAACTGCTCCAGATCAGCAAGGCTGTAGCCGAAGTTTGACATCAATAGTTCAAGTTCGCGAGTAAGCGAGGTGCGTGACATTAGTCGGTTGTCAGTGTTCACAGTCACCTTGAATCCAAGCCCATAAAGAATATCGAACGGGTGATCAGAGAACTGGTCTCCGAGCATGGAAATAGCACCGGTCTGCAAGTTTGAAGACGGTGATAGCTCTAACGCAATTTGACGATCGTGCACCCACTCTGCTACCTCGCCAAGGACCACTAGATCAGTGTCGCCTTCGGTGCGAGAGAACATAACGTCTTCGATGATTCTTACTCCGTGGCCAATTCGTAAAGCGCGACCGGAAACAATCGCATCCCTGATGCTCTCTACTCCATCGCCTTCTCCGGCATGCACGGTGACAGGGAAGAAATGCTCTGCTAGATAATCGAAGGCTGCCTTGTGCCGAACCGGCAAAAAGCCCTTTTCGGCTCCGGCGATATCAAAACCTACAACTCCGTTTTCACGGTGCCTAACGGCAAGTTCGGCAATTTCCATGCCGCGGTCTGCGTGACGCATTGCAGTGACTAATTGTCCGGTTCGGATAAATCCGCCCTTTGCCTCAACATCAGACATGCCTTGTTCGAGTCCATCCTGGACCGCCTCGACTGTTTCATCAAGTGATAATCCTGAGCGAAGATGCTGTTCTGGAGCCCAACGGATTTCCCCGTAGATAACTCCGTCATCGTGAAGATCTAGTACGAATTCCTTAGCTACGCGCGCTAGACCTTCTTTGGTCTGCATAACGGCAGTGGTGTGATCAAATGTTTCTAGATATCTCTCAAGAGAACCTGAGTCAGCAGCGCTGAAAAACCAGTCGCCAAGTTCCTTGGCTTCAGTTGCAGGAAGCTTGTGCCCAATCGCATCGGCTAGCTCAATAATGGTCTGCGGCCTAAGTCCGCCATCAAGATGATCGTGTAGAGAAATCTTGGGCAGCGCTTTGATTTTTGAGTCCATGAGTTATTTGTTCCTTTTGAGAAAATTAGCTGATTCGGTCGAGAATCAACTTTCTAGCAACCACTGCTTGAGCCTCAATGCTATAAGCATTCCCGATTGTCTCGGATGCGCGCTGGAAACGAGCCGGTTCATCGGTGTATAGCGTGTAAAGCGGATCTCCCGCCTTGACGGTATCGCCTAGCTGAGCATGCAAAGTCACCCCGGCACCAAACTGAATTGGGTCTTCTTTTCTGGCACGTCCGGCTCCCAATCTCCATGAAGCTAGACCAACTGAAAGTGCGTCAAGTTTTGTGATTACGCCGTTCGAGCTTGCCTTGACGGTTTGTGATTCTTTAGCAACGGGGAGTTTGGCATCAGGGTCTCCGCCCTGAGCGCTAATCATCGCGCGCCACTTATCCATTGCGCGACCATCTTTAAGTGCTCCTGCAACATCCGCATCTGGCTTGCCAGCAAGAGTGAGCATCTCGGTTGCCAAAGCGATGGTGATTTCAACCACATCGGCAGGTCCGCCGCCTGCAAGAACTTCAACCGATTCCTCGACCTCCAAGGCATTTCCAACCTTGAGTCCAAGAGGTGTTGACATGTCAGTAAGAAGTGCAGAAGTTTTCACTCCTGCGTCTTTACCGAGCTGGACCAAAACTTCAGCTAGCTCGCGAGCCTTTGAAAGCTCCTTCATAAAGGCACCAGATCCGACCTTCACATCCAGCACTAG
>JBILXL010000128.1:0-2934 GCA_044378505.1 Rhodoluna sp.
GGATTCAACTCCATAGGCACTAGCCAAAGCAATTCGCACTTCTTCTGAAGCGGTGTCATCAAGCTGTTCGGTCTGAATTCTGACTGAATCAAGACCTACCGTGGTCACAAGCGGCTGACTGCCTGGTTCAACGGACTGAACTGCGTCAATAGCGAGCTGCTGCGAAGAGCTCGCCACTCCCTCAATCCTGAATTCGCTACCGCCGCGGAACTCAATTCCGAAGTTAAATCCACCCTTAAGCACCGGAATAAGAATCGAAGCAATAACGACTGCGATTCCAATTAGGTAGAACACCTTACGACGACCAATAATGTCAATCGACTTGGTACCGTTGTAGAGATCGTTTCCAAGATCTTTAATCTTTGACATTAGTTGTCACCTGTCTTCTTGGCTGCTGCAATTGCTGCCTCAGCCTTGCGTTCGGCAATGCTCTGACGTTTCTCAGCTTCCCTTGAAGCCTTCTCGACTTTTCCTGAGGCCAAAGTCTCCGAGACTCGGAATTTTCCTCGACCGACATAGCCAGATGCTTCAAGTGCTTTTGAGTCGAAACCTGACCATGGATGTCCCGAACTGAAGAACTTGGTTCGAGCCAATAGGCGAAGCAGTGGATGAGTAAACATCAAAACAACAATTAAATCGATAATGGTAGTCAAGCCGAGCGTGAAAGCGAAGCCTCGAACGTTTCCAACCGTCAAAAGGAACAGGGTTACTGCCGCGGTAAAGCTCACTCCGTCAGAGGCAAGAATTGTTCTAAGTGCTCTCGTCCACGCGTTCTCGACAGCTACTTCAAGGGTTCGGCCCTCGCGAATCTCATCTCGGACTCGCTCGAAGTAGACGATAAATGAGTCGACGGTAATTCCAATGGCCACAATCAAACCGGCCACTCCCGCCAAAGAGAGTCTGTATCCCTGTCTCCAGGAAAGAACTGCAATAAACAAGTAGACCAGTATTGCCGCCACGATCAAGGAACCTATAGTCACAATTGCCAATCCGCGGTACTGGAAGGCCGAGTAGACAACCACCAAAAGAAGTCCAATAAGACCAGCGATAAGACCGTTAGTCAACTGCTCGGAACCAAGAGAAGCTGAGATGTTTTCCTGGCTCTCAACTTCGAATCCAATTGGCAGGGAACCATACTTGAGCTGATCCGCTAGAACCTTCGATGAATCTTTATCAAAGTTTCCAGTGATTTGAGCAGATCCGCCGGTGATAACAGCTTGAGTAGCAGGAGCGGTGATCACGAAGCCGTCAAGGGTGATTGCAAATTGATTTCTCGGGCTGGTCAGAGGGAACAGTCTTTGCGTCACATCGGCGAAGGCTTGAGTACCACTGGCATCAAAATCTAGGTTTACAGCCCAGGTATTGGTTGAGGCACCCGTCGAACTTTGAACGGTTCCATTTGATGCATCTGCAATGTTTGCACCCTCAACCTCAACTGGGCCAAGAATGAACTTTTGGGTTCCAGTTACATCACAGGTGATAAGTGGAATTGTCGGGTCATCAACCTGACCTGGTTCGCGGAAGGAAGATGCGCAATCAAGAGCATCGAACTGCTTCTGAAGATCAAGTGAAACCCAATTCAGATCGCTTGCGTCGGTAGGAGCGGCGGTTGGAACGTTTGGAGCAGGTGCTTCGGCAGCTGGATCCTCTGCAGGCACTTCACCATCAACAGTCTCCCCCTCAACAGCAGTTTCTGGCTGATCCACGCTTGATGACGGTGCACCAGTGCTTGTGACTAGAACGGCTCGAAACTCGAGTTTCGCAGAAGCCTTGATCAGCGCAAGAGTGTTTTCGTCCGGAACTCCAGGGATGGAAACAATGATGTTTCGATCTCCTTGGGTTATGACCTGAGATTCACTCACACCGCTGGCATCAACGCGCTGGCGGATGATTGAAACTGCCTGGTCAAGCTGCTCGGGAGTCACGGCTTCGCCATCTAGAACGAGAGGCGAAAGAATTACCTGGGTACCACCCTGAAGATCAAGAGCTAGCTTTGGAGTGAAGCTGGCATTCTCATCCGATAGTGAGCCAACTGCTATAAGACCAGCTAGACCGACAATAATCGCAAGCAGCCATGCAAGCGATTTGCGCGCAGACTTAACGGAGTTTGAAGCTGACAAGATGACTGACCTTACTTCTTCTTAGCCGAAGACTTAGCTGGGCTTTTAGCTACTGAACGTGATTTGGCCTTGGGGGCCGACTTTGCGGAAGGTTTGGCTGCGGAAGCTGGCTTTGACTTCTTTAGCTCTTCCTCGATGCTTCTAACAGCTCCAGTTGCCACCAGCAATTTTTGACCAGGAGCAGTTTCTAGTTCAATGCGGTTATCTAGCACTGCTGTGATTTTTCCGTAGATTCCGCTGGTTAGCATCACGTAAGCGCCTTTTACGACCTGAGCCTGGAGAGTCTTAGCTGCCTTCTTGCGCTTATTGCTTGAGTAAAACAGCATTGCGCCAAGAAATGCCAAGGCAAGAAACAGAAAAAGACTGTCGTCCATGAAAAAGTACCTATCTAGTGGGATTACTGGAAGCCGTTGAACGAATTCGCGTTCTCTTGATTATAACGGCAGGCCAAGGTGCCGGTGGGCAAGGGCTGTAGCCTGCCTGCCCTTTGGGGTCCGCTCAATAAGGCCCTCACGAAGAAGGTATGGCTCAACAACCGACTCGATGGTGTCTGGCTCCTCCCCAAGCGCTATCGCCAACGTGGAAAGGCCAACAGGCCTGCCTTCAAATTTCTGAATCAGAGTCAAGAGAACTTGTTTGTCTAATCGGTCAAGTCCTAAAGAATCAACTTCGTATAGATCTAAGGCGGCCGCAGCAAGGCTCTGACTAATTTTCTGATTGTTTTCTACCAGCGCGTAATCTCTAACCCTGCGAAGCAGCCGGTTTGCAATTCTCGGGGTTCCCCGAGAACGAGAAGCAATCAAGGAAATAGCCT
>JBILXL010000003.1:0-33903 GCA_044378505.1 Rhodoluna sp.
GCTGAAGAGGCAAGGAATCTCTTGCCGGCAGTGTAATAAAGTCTGGCAAACCAAATGGTCATTCCTAGTGGAATCAGTGCAACTACAAAAGTTGGAACTGCAACGCCGAGTATTTCACCGGCTGGAACTACCAACCTGGTGCCGTGGGAAAGTAGCCAAAAATCAGACGCTGCTCGAAAGGCTACAAGCCAATCAACATTTGCGTCATTTTCGAAAAGCCAAACTATGGTTAGTGGGGCCAAGAGCACACCCAGCCCAAGCAACACTCGAATCGCAGCATCGAATGCTGCGAGAAAGAAGGTCTGTGGCTTATTCACTTATAAGAGTTCTTTATAAAGAACTGATTACCTCGCGCATAAGCGCCGCGGTCTCGCTCGGGGTTTTGCCAACCTTGACGCCAACAGCTTCGAAGGCTTCCTTTTTGGCTTGGGCAGTTCCGGCAGAGCCAGAAACAATAGCTCCAGCGTGACCCATGGTCTTACCTTCGGGAGCTGTGAATCCGGCAACATAAGACACCACTGGCTTGGTGACGTGATCCTTGATGTAGGCAGCAGCTTTTTCTTCCGAGTCGCCACCGATTTCACCGATCAAAACAATTGCCTTGGTCTCTGGGTCATTTTGGAAAGCTTCTAGAGCATCGATGTGGGTGGTTCCAATAACCGGGTCTCCACCAATTCCAATAGCGGTTGACATTCCGATATCGCGTAGCTCAAACATCATTTGATATATAAGTGTTCCGGATTTCGAAACAAGTCCAATAGGACCAGGACCTGTGATATCGCTCGGGGTGATTCCAGCATTGGATTTTCCTGGGCTGATGATTCCAGGGCAGTTAGGGCCAATGATCCGAGTCTTTAGTCCTTTGGATACGTTGTATGCCCAAGCTTCAGCTGAATCGTGAACTGGAATGCCTTCGGTGATTGCAACTGCAAGTTTGATCTCGGCATCTATTGCCTCAATCATTGCGGCCTTTGCAAAAGCCGGTGGAACAAACATCACGGTTACATTCGCACCGGTTTCTTTCATAGCCTCAGCAACGGAACCAAAGATTGGAAGGGTCTTGCCATCGACTTCAACGGTTTCGCCTGCTTTGCGAGGGTTTACTCCACCAACGATGTTGGAACCGCCCTTGAGCATGCGCTGGGTGTGTTTCATACCCTCTGATCCAGTCATACCCTGGACGATGATTTTTGAATTCTGGTCTAGAAAAATTGCCATTAAGTTCTTCCCTACTTGCTTGCTAGCTCAGCTGCTTTATCGGCAGCCTCGTCCATGGTCTCGACAACGGTGACAAGCGGGTGATTAGCATCCGCCAGAATTTTTCTTCCCTCAACAACGTTGTTGCCATCGAGGCGAACAACCAAAGGTTTGGATGCTTTTGAACCAAGCTTGGCCAAGGCTCCAACGATTCCGTTGGCAACTGCGTCACAAGCAGTGATTCCACCAAAGACGTTTACAAACACGCTTTTGACCTGTGGGTCGTTCAAGATCACATCGAGTCCCGCAGCCATAACTTCAGCTGACGCTCCTCCACCGATGTCCAGGAAGTTAGCCGGCTTTACTCCCCCGTGACGCGCTCCCGCATAGGCAACTACGTCCAGGGTGGACATAACCAGTCCTGCACCGTTTCCGATGATTCCAACTTCGCCGTCAAGTTTTACGTAGTTCAAATCCATGGCCTTGGCCTTGGCTTCGAGTGGGTCAAGTGCGTCGCGCTCTAGATCTTCGCGCTCGTGGCGGAACTCGGCATTGTCATCGAATGACACTTTGCCATCCAGTGCCAAAATCTTTCCATCTTCGGTTAGCACCAGCGGGTTTACTTCAACCAACGTGGTGTCTTCTTTTTTGAATACTTCATATAGCTTTACAAAAATCGGTGCGACCTTGGCGGCAAGTTCGTCGTCAAAGCCTCCGGCTTTGGCAATCTCCAGTGCTTTTGCAAGATCAATTCCCTTGACTGCGTCAATGGCAATCTTTGCGAGCGCCTCTGGGCGCTCCTCAGCTAGCTGCTCAATTTCCATTCCGCCCTCGACAGAGCAAAGGGACAAGAAGGTACGGTTTGATCTATCTAGCAAGACCGAGAAGTAAAACTCCTTGGCGATCTTTGCGCCTTCGGCAATCATGACGCGCTTGACAACGTGTCCCTTGATATCCAGTCCGAGGATCTTGGATGCTGCTTCTTTAGCCTCTGCAGGTGAGTGAGCGACCTTGACGCCTCCAGCTTTTCCTCGACCACCGGTTTTGACCTGGGCCTTGACTACAACGGTGCCGCCAATCTTGGCAGCGGCTGCTTCGGCTTGTTCTGGGGTGTCCGCGATTAGGCCCTGAAGGACAGGAACCTGGTACTTCTCGAAAAGATCGCGTGCTTGATACTCAAATAAATCCAACTTTTATCCCGCTTCGAATTAGAAGAAATGGCCAACGGCCTTATTCCCTCAAGTTTAGAGCTTTTCGATAGGGGCTATTTTGACCACCAAAGACTTGGTTGAACCCTCATCAAATTTGACCTCTGCGACCTGTTTGGGTCCTTCACCCCTTACAGAGCTAACGGTTCCCTGCCCATAATCAGCGTGGTTGATGCGATCGCCAATAACCAACTGCAAGGAACTGTTATCCCTTACCTCTCTTATGGCACCGGCAATCTGAGTCTTTGGTTTCATCGAAGGCGTTGGGGTTGATCCGCCCATTCCTTTGAACCCTCCAGTAATAAAGCCGCTGGATGCCCTCTGGGCTCCTTCGGTTTGCAGCAGTTCCGGTGGGATATCCCCCAGGAAGCTACTTGGCAAAAAGGCAGTGGTTGAACCAAACAGCGTTCGTTGCAGGGCGGAGGTCAAATACAGCCTGTCTCTTGCTCTAGTCATACCCACATAAAGAAGTCTTCGCTCTTCAGCTACCCCGCCTGGTTCATCAAAGGAACGAACGTGCGGCAAGGTTCCTTGTTCAAGTCCGACAAGGAAAATCACTTCGTATTCCAAACCCTTGGCGGTGTGCAGTGTCATCAGTGAAACGCTTCCAGAGTCATCGTCAATCTCATCGGCTGCTGCTGCCAGAGTGATATCCGCCAGGTACTCAGCGATGGTGGCATCCGGGTTTTGCCTCTGGTACTCAAAGACTTGTCCAATCAAAGCATCGAGGTTATCCACTCTTGCTTCGTCCTGTGGATCGCGACTATCTTCCAGTGCTGCGCGGTAACCGGAAAGATTCAAAGCAGCCGATAACACATCAGCAATCTTGGACTCAACCGCCATAGCATCAAGGTCATTGAGCAGTCTTGAAAAAGCTGTCAGCGAATTCGTGAGCTTTGGACCAAGGCCGAGGGTGTCGGTTCGACCAAGTCCCTGTCGGAATGAGATTTCTTCGCGTCTTGCAAGTTCAGCAATTTTGAGTTCTGTTTTCTCACCGATTCCCCTGGAGGGCTCGTTCAAAATTCTTCGTATGGCTTCATCATCTCTCGGGTTTGATATCGCAGTTAGATAGGCAAGAGCGTCCTTGATTTCTTTGCGCTCGTAGAACTTGAGTCCTCCGATTACCGCGTACGGCACCCGCTGGTTCTTCAGCTCCGCTTCCAGAGAAGGCGAAAGGGCGTTCGTGCGATACAAAATCGCCATATCCCTGTAGGCAACCGAAGACTGCCGAAGCTCAGATATCTGATCAACAACGTATGCGGCCTCTGATCTCTCATCAAGACCGGTGAAGGAGATGATCTTTTCCCCATCACCAGCGTCGGTCCAGAGGTTTTTTTCGGGGCGATCAAAATTCTTGGAAATCACTGCGTTCGCAGCAGAAAGGATGTTCTGGGTGGAGCGGTAGTTTTGCTCAAGCAAGATTGTGGTTGAGCCCGGGAAATCCTTGGCAAATTCCGCGATGTTTCGCATATCCGCTCCGCGGAAGGCATAGATCGACTGATCTGAGTCACCCACCACTGTGATTGCAGATGGGCCAGGTAGCTCTCCCGTTGAAGGGTCAGGCTCGTTGTGGGCATCGGCGATGGGTTTTGTGAGTTCACGAATCAGCGAGTACTGGGCGTGGTTGGTGTCCTGATACTCATCAACCAGGATGTGTCTAAAGCGCCTCTGGTACTGGGCTGCGATGTTGGGAAAAGAGCGGAAGAGGTAAACGGTTTCAGCAATTAGATCGTCAAAGTCAAAGGCGTTGTTTTTGCGAAGTTCTGCCGCATACTGAGTGAAGATTTCGGCGATGGCACGATCTTTTGGGTTTGTCGAGTCAATCATGGAGTAGAAATCCTGCGAATCTTTTAGCTCGTTTTTAGCGTTTGATATTCTCGCTGCAACGCTCTGGGGCTTTAGCCCCTCTATGTCGCTGCCTGATTCGCGAATCAGACGCTTTATTAGTGCCCTGGTGTCTCCGGTGTCATAGACGGTGAAGTTTGAGTCGTGACCGAGTAGTCCTGCCTCCCGGCGAAGAATCTGCAAGCAGGCGGAGTGAAAAGTCTTGATCCACATGCCATCTGCAACGCTTCCAAGCAGAGCGTGAACGCGCTCCTTCATTTCGTTGGCGGCTTTGTTTGTGAAAGTAATTGCAAGAATCTGCGAAGGCCAGGCTTCTTTGTTGTCCAACAGGTGTGCGATGCGGTGAGTAAGAACTTTTGTCTTGCCCGAGCCAGCACCGGCGACGATTAGAAGACCAGGGCCACGGTGAGTCACCGCAGCAACTTGCTGCGGGTTTAGCCCTTCAAGGAGATTCTGGTTCATGACCTGCCTAGCCTAGGCGGTGCCATCGACAATGCTGCGCAAAAGATCGGGTTGATCAACGAAGATGCCGTCCAGTCCAGCAAGCGCAACTTTTGCAAAGTAGTCATCAACACTTTCAGTTGCGTCTTCAGCCTTAAGAGTCCAGCCAAACACCTCTAGCCCAACTTCTTTGGCAAGCTCAATCGAACCATTCGAGACTGTGTAATTGCCTAATTCGTCCTCGTCAAACAAGAGTGCAAAATCAAGACTGACACCTTCAAAGTCGTTCGTGATCTGCTCGAGATACCTTCTCGTCAGAGTTGTTTCGTCATTTGGAAGCCTGGCCTTCTCGGTTAGAAAGACATATTTTTTATCTGCACCGCATGCTTGCTTTAGAAGCAGCATCATCTCGTAGTCGAAGCTTTCAAGGACAACCTTGATTCCCCGCTCTTTCCAGTTGGACTCGTTCAGCTTGCGGCTCACTGCCCCCGCTATGTCCATACCTTTTCTGGTGAAATGCATACCGTGCTTTACCTCTATTACAAGGGTTTTGCCATCCATGAAGCTAGCTGCCAAGAGTTGATCGAGGGTTGGAATCTTGAACTCGCCATTGAATTTGGCACTGCCGGGCCTAACTTCCGGCAGTCGTTCTAAGGCCCGAACCGTCTCTAGTTCAGCTAAATCAAAGTCTTCGCTAAAGAAACCGTTTTCCGTGATTCCGTCAGAGTAGCCAGCACGGGAGCGCTCAGCAAACTGCGGATGGGATTCGATATCTGTTGTTCCGTTGAGCCAGTTTTCATGTCTGAGAATAAGTTCGCCATCTCTGGTTGGAACTAGATCGCACTCAACGCCATCTGCTCCCTGAGCAATAGCAAGCTCGAAAGCTTCCATGGTGTTTTCTGGACGATAGCCACACGCACCGCGGTGACCTAGAACAAGCGGGAGCAAAAAGCTACTCCCATTCAATGGTGCCGGGGGGCTTTGATGTCACATCGAGAACAACTCGGTTGACACCTTCGACCTCATTTGTAATCCGGTTGGAAATTCTTGCCAGCACGTCGTAGTCGAGTCTGGTCCAGTCCGCAGTCATCGCATCCTCGCTTGAAACTGGACGCAAAACAATTGGGTGTCCGTAGCTTCGACCATCACCTTGCACACCAACGGATCGAACATCAGCCAAAAGCACCACCGGGCACTGCCAAATCTGCGCATCTAAACCAGCAGCTGTAAGTTCTTCTCGAACAATGGCGTCGGCTTTACGAAGAAGATCTAGTCGGTCTTTGGTGATTTCACCAACGATTCGAATTCCAAGACCGGGTCCTGGAAATGGCTGACGTTGAACTATTTCTGCCGGTAGACCAAGTTCCTTACCAATTGCGCGCACTTCATCTTTAAATAGTGTGCGAAGCGGTTCAACAAGTTCGAACTGCAAATCCTCCGGAAGGCCACCTACGTTGTGGTGGGATTTAATTCCTGCAGTGACACCGCCGCCAGATTCAACAACATCGGGATACAAAGTTCCCTGAACCAAGAACTTGATTGGACGGTTATCGGCCTTGGCCTCGGCAATTAGCTCAGCTTGCGCCTGTTCGAAAGTTCTAATGAACTCTCGGCCAATGATTTTTCGCTTAGTTTCAGGATCGGATACTCCCGCTAAGGCAGAGAGGAATTTCTCCTCGGCGTTCACGGTCACCAGGCGAATACCGGTGGCTGCTACGTAATCGCGCTGAACCTGCTGCGCCTCACCTTCTCGAAGCAGGCCGTGATCGACAAACACTGCAACCAACTGGTCACCCACGGCTTTATGAACCAGGGCTGCCGCAACGGCTGAATCTACTCCACCAGAAAGACCGCAAATAACTCGATCTGATCCAACCTGGGCTTTGATCTTGGCTACCTGTTCAGCGATGACGTTTCCGGAATTCCAATCAGCTTGAATGCCGGCCGCTTTGTGTAAGAAATTCTCCAGAACGTTCTGGCCAAACTGGGAGTGCTTGACTTCCGGGTGCCACTGCACGCCGTAAATCTTTCTATCACTCGACGCAAAAGCTGCTACAGGAGTGGTCTCGGTTGAAGCCAAAACTTCAAAACCAGCAGGAGCTTTCATTACTTGATCGCCGTGGCTCATCCAGCAAGTTTGTGAAGCTGGCTGACCGGCAAGAATTTCGCCAGCTGCAGAAACCTTCAGATCGGTTGCTCCGTACTCGCGCTTACCAGTTTTATCTACCTGACCGCCGAGCAAGGATGCAAGGATTTGAAATCCGTAACAAATGCCAAGTATCGGAATTCCAAGTTCAAGAATCTTTGCATCTAGCTGCGGGGAACCTTCTTCGTAAACACTTGATGGTCCACCGGAAAGAATGATTGCCAAGGGATCTTTGGCTTTGATTTGTTCGGCGGTAAGGGTGTGGTGAACGATTTCGGAGTACACGCCAGCTTCGCGCACGCGGCGAGCAATCAACTGTGCATACTGTGCACCGAAGTCAACTACCAGTACTGGACGGTTAATTTGCTCCTCCCCATCCTGCAGCTCGCATTTGCTCGCTTGCTATCTTGGCGTAGCGTCTCTCGGTGTAGAAGGACAGAAACGGTACGATGCCGCCGGCTGCAATAAACAGAAACCTTGAGAAGCTCCAACGCATCAAAGTCCACATTCTAAAATCGGCAAACAGGTAGAGAACGTAGAGCCAGCCATGAACCACCAAGATGCCAACGGTTAGATTGAGTCCAGTTTCTGGAAGCCCCTGGCCTTCGTTGACGTAGGGCTCCAAAGTGATAACGCCGTTTGGGCCAAAGGCCCAAAGCTCGAATCCGGTGAAGGCCCCTAAAGTCACATTTTCCAGGCGACGAAGTCCCCAGGTGAGCATAAGAAGAAGTAAGAAACCGCCGGTGATAAACGAGGAGGCCTTGAAAAGCTTGAGCGCCTTGGCAATCGCGGGTAAAGAAGAAGGATCTAAAGGCCTGGGCATGCCTCAAGTTTACTGGCTTGGGAGCACGACAACTTTGATGGCCTCACCCGACAGAACAGCCTCAATGCCCTTTTGGACATCAGCTAATCCAACTCGGGTTGTGATCAAGTCAGCGACCTTGACCTTACCTGAGGCAATCAGTGCAAGAGCCTGACGGTTGTGAGAAGGCGACGAACCATTGGCACCCATGAGCATAAGTTCTTTGTAGTGCACCAAGTTTGAATCAGCAGAAATTATTGGCTTGTCTTTTGGTAGTCCTCCGAAAAAGCTAATTCTTCCTCCTGGGCGAGCCATCTCGATGGCCTGCTCTTGAGCCTGGCCGGAAGGCGCTGCGGTGATGATTACCGATGGACCTTTTCCGTCAGTTTCAGCTTTGATAATCTCGGCCAAGTTTTCTGTGGACATATCTATTGCACGATCTGGTTTGACTACATCTGCAGAAAGCTTCAATCTTCCACCGTTGATGTCAGCAAGGAAAACCTTCTTAGCACCGAGGGCTCGGGCAAGACGAACGTGCAGGCATCCGATGGGACCAGCTCCCATCACCAAAACTTCATCGCCTTCACCGACGCGAACTAGTTCCTGCGCATTTAGAGCACAGGCCAGTGGTTCAACTACCGATGCTTCTTCATAGGAGACGCCTTCAGGAATATGGTTTAGTCCGTCAACGCGAATAACTTCGTTAGGCACAATCATGTATTCGGCAAACCCACCTGGGAATTGATATCCCATCGAAAGCTGGTTTGGACAAATTGTCATCTTGCCGGCTAGGCAAGCCCAGCAGGTGCCACAAGGAATAGCGGCGATTACTTGAACGCGATCGCCTACATTTACTGACTTCACATTCGCACCAACTGAAATTACTTCACCAGCAATCTCGTGGCCGATGATTTGTGGTGGGGTAAGTCTTGGATGACCGTGATTAAAAATCTTCGCGTCGGTACCGCAGGTAGCGCAGGCGTGAATGCGGAGCTTTACTTCATTAGCTCCAGCTTCTGGTTCTGGGACCTCTTCAACTTTTAGATCCTGTACCCCGCGGTAGATTGCTGCCTTCACGTTTGTTGTTGCCTTTCTAGAGATTGATTAGTTCAAGTAGTTCTGTGGTTGAAGCACTCTCCATGAGGGCTTTATAAGAGCTAGGTTCCAGTAGCTTTTCAGCTAGATTGCCCAGTAGCTCCCCGTGCTCGTCCCCCTTGGCGGCAATTCCAATACAAAGCTTTACTTCCTCGCCATCCCAGTCCACTGGCTCTGAAAATCGAACGAACACCAGTTGAGCAAAGTTGACGTATTTCCTTGAAGCGTCGGTGCCGTGGGGTAAAGATACCCCTTCACCCATGTAGGAAGAGATGATGTTTTCTCGCTCCCACATCGCATCGATATATCCACTCTCCACGGCCCCGAGGCTGTGAAGTGTTTCTCCGCACAGACGTACGGCCTCCTCTCGCGAGGAGGCCGTAGCGCCTAAGCGAATTCCGGCCAACTGTAAAAAGTTAGTCATCCGAAATGGTGTCGCCATTCAAGATGGCGTCTACAACACCTTGGATGCGTGGATCACCCAGAAACATGTCAAAAACCACAACCGGGGTTTTTGGCATGGCCTGTTTGGCGCGCTGACCTAAGCCGCGGTGACAAAGCACCACGTCTGGGTCGGCATCATCCAACTGGTTCACCGGTGAATGTGTAACTTCTACGCCATGAGCTTTAAGCTGCTTTGCCAATTGCTTGGCAATCATCACGCTTGAGCCCATGCCGGCTTCACACGCCACCACTAACTTTTTTACCTTTGCTCCGGAAATTGAAGACATGGCTTTATTAGCCCCTCTTCATCTTCTTTGATGCAGCTTTTGCTCCGGCTAGGTCAGCGTAGTCATCCTGAGCGCCGGTCTTTAGTAGTAGCCATCCAACTGCGAATGAAGCGCTAGCTGAAAGAACAATACCTAGCAATACTCCAACGTGGTTTCCCGGAGGGGTAACTGCAAGCCAAGCAAAGATCGAACCTGGTGATGGTGTTGCTACCAGTCCCGCTCCAGTGACCATGAAGGTTCCAACACCGGTGGCTCCACCAGCGATTGCAGCCAAGATCATCTTTGGCTTTAGCAGTACGTAAGGGAAGTAGATCTCGTGGATTCCACCAAGGAAGTGAATCACGATTGATCCCGGTACAGAACCGCGAAGAACCTTTGGACCTGCTAGCCAGAAGGCAAGCAAGATACCAAGACCAGGACCTGGGTTGGTCTCGATCATGAACGCGATTGACTTGCCAGTTTCTGCAGCTTCTGCAACACCCAAAGGAGCCAAAACTCCGAAGTTAATAGCGTTGTTTAGGAACAGTACCTTGGCAGGCTCAACGAGGATTGAAACTAGTGGCAATAGCGAGCTATCCACTAGGAACTTCACTCCTGCGCCCAAGGTGTCTGAGATTACGGTCACGGCTGGGCCGATTCCGTAGTAGCCACCAATAGCCAGTAGCATTCCGGAGATTCCAAGGCTGAAGTTTCCAATCAGCATCTCGAAACCAGCAGGGGTTACTGGGTCTAGGACGTCGTCAATCTTCTTTAGAACCCATGCTGCCAATGGACCCATAATCATGGCGCCAAGGAACATAGGAATGGTGGATCCAACGATTACACCTACGGTTGCAACAGCACCGATAACGGCACCGCGCTGACCGTGAACCATACGACCACCGGTGTAGGCAATCAGAATTGGTAGCAGGTTGATAATCATTGGGCCAACCATGGAGGAAAGCTGCTCGTTAGGCAACCATCCGGTTGGGATAAATAGGGCTGTTAGCAAACCCCAGGCGATGAAGGCTCCAATGTTTGGAATCACCATACCTGCAAGGTTTCCACCCAGCTTCTGGACTGCTGCACGCCACCCGGTGTGGGTGCCAGCTCCGCTTGGAATGAAACTACTCATTTAGTCGACTACCTCTCTGTAGCTATTTAGGTTGAGTTGCACTCATAACGACGATCTCGACCGGAACAAATACTCTCCCGGCTGCTACCTTCGTTTCTTCGAGTGCAGCTGCACTCGAAGCTTTTTTGACGGTTGTAATCATGCGAGTACAACCTCAATTCCTTTTTCAGTCAGCGCATCAACGTGCGCTGGGTCAGCATCGACATCGGTCACCAAACGGTCGATGTTTTCAAAGCCGGCAAAAATTGCTGAGTAGCTGGATCCAAACTTTGAGTTATCTGCAAGCACGATTGTCTCGGTTGCATTCTTGATCATCTTTCGCTTTACAGCTGCTTCATCAGGATCAACAGTTGAAAAACCAGAATCCAAATCAATTCCGTTTGCACCCAAGAATGCAATCTGTGCTTTGTAGGTTCTAAGGTCCTCAACAGTTTTCGAACCAACCGCACTGAGTGTTGTCGGTCGAACTCGTCCGCTCAAAAAGAAAACTGGTGTGGTGGATTGTCCGATTTGACTTGCGAGAGTAATTGAATTTGTAACAACCATCAGCTGTGGACGGTTCCGAAGAAACTCTCCAAGAAATTCTGTTGTTGTTCCACCATCGACAAATATGCAACCTTCTTCGGGAATGTATTGCGAGGCAATTTGTGCGATGCGAAGTTTTTGCTCGGGGTTTCTACCCTGGCGCTCTGGAAAAGTGAATTCGTGTGAGTAACGACTGGCAGCGATTGCTCCACCATGTACTCGACGAAGTAAGCCTCTGCGCTGAAGAACATCTAGATCGCGCCTGACAGTTTCAACTGCAACATTTAGTTTTCCGGCAGCGGCGAGCGCATCAATTCGACCATCGAGTTTTGACCACTCGATTAGCTGCATGCGACGTTCTTCTGCGAGCATTTGCATCCTGTCCGAATCTGCCTGTTTCTGTTGCTTTATGACTGATTTCCAGACAAATTAGCAGACTTTTCGGTCTTTTTTTGCCAAACAGGCTATTTCGGGCGAAAAAGGCCGAAAAATTAGGCGTTTGTTTTTGTGGATTCCCGCAGTCTCTGGTCCTGAACCAGCCGCCACCACAAAAACACAGCAAAAACCCCGAAAAGAACCCATTCCACGGCATAGAAAAGGGTCAGCCAGTTCACGCTGGTGCCCACCTGCTGAGCGGGCAAGCTAATCGGATCTAGTCCTAAACCTGGTTCAGCATCAAGGGCTAGAAAGCCCGCAAAGCTTTCTACCGGTTCGCTCGAGTAAAGATTCACCAGCTGAGCGAGTGACAATGACCCAAGCAAATATGACTTTGACTCATCTGGCGAATCAACCGGGGCTTCGGTCTGTAAATACCTGCCGGTGGATTCTAAAAATGCTTGCGGGAGTATCGAGGTCTGGAGTTCTTCTCTTGCCGCTTCGATTTGTTCGAGGCTTTCGGAAAAACCCATGGCAACAGTCAGTGAGCCACTTGTGTCGTTATCGGATAACAGTGCTCCGGAATTTGCAATCAACCAATATCCAGAAACAATCTGATCGCCAGATTGCTGCAATCGATTAGAAACAATATAGATATTTGATTGATCGATCATGATGTTGGCAGAAACCAAAACGTTGGCAGCGTCAATTGTGAGTGCAGCTCCAGGAGTTGCTACCTGGTTTAGAACAAAGACCTGTTCGTTTTGGGCGGCGGGTTCCACAACTGTGAAGGTGCGATCTAATTGCCATTGCCCTAAAAGAGCAAACGCTGCTGCTGCTGCCAAAGCAAAAAGTAATCCGAAAATCCACTTAGGTCTTCTCGCCACCGAAAAGAAAGTTGGCTGCGTCATTAGCTCTTGTGATATGGAGCCAGCACAACTTCAACCCGCTGGAATTCCTTTAGGTCTGAGTAGCCGGTGGTTGCCATTGAACGCGCGAGTGCACCAACGATGTTTGTCACACCGTCTGCAGAAGTTGATGGGCCGGTAAGAATCTGCTCAAGGCTTCCGTTGTGGCCAACCTGAACTCGGTTGCCGCGCGGCAGTTCCTGGTGGTAAGCCTCTGCTCCCCAGTGCCAACCGCGACCAGGAGCATCCTTTGACCTGGAAAGAATCGAACCAATCATCACGGCATCTGCTCCGCAGGCAATTGCCTTGACGATATCTCCCGAGGTACCAAGACCCCCATCGGCAATTACGTGGACGTAGCGGCCACCGGACTCGTCCATGTAGTCGCGCCTAGCTCCTGCCACATCCGCCACGGCAGTGGCCATAGGGGCGTGGATGCCAAGTACGGCGCGGGTTGTGGTTGCTGCCCCGCCTCCAAAACCAACCAGCACGCCGGCGGCTCCGGTTCTCATTAGGTGCAGGGCGGCGGTGTAGTTAGCTACCCCGCCAACAATTACTGGAACATCTAGCTCGTAGATGAACTTCTTTAGGTTCAGCGGTTCGGATTCTTTTGCAACGTGCTCGGCAGAAACTGTGGTTCCGCGAATCACAAAGATATCAACACCGGCCTTTAGAACAACATCTGCGAACTGAGCGGTGCGTTGCGGAGAAAGTGCTCCCGCAACAACTCCTCCACCACCACGAATCTGGGCGATGCGATCGCGAATCAATTCAGGCTTGATTGGCTCTGAGTAGATTTGCTGCATACGACTGGTTGCATCAACATCTGAAAGTTTTGAGATTTCTTCAAGCAGTTTTTCTGGCTCGTCGTATCTGGTCCAAAGCCCCTCGAGATCTAGTACTCCTAGTCCTCCAAGCTTGCCCATTTCAATTGCGGTGGCAGGAGAGACAACAGAGTCCATCGGGGCTGCCAAAATTGGCATCTTGAATTCGTAGGCATCGATTGACCAAGCAGTTGATACGTCTTTAGGGTCGCGGGTTCTTCTGGTTGGAACAATCGCAACATCGTCGAATGCGTAAGCCCGCTTGGCGCGCTTGTTTCTTCCGATTTCAATTTCAGTCATGGCTTTTTCCTAGCGAGTGCCGTAGTTGGGAGCCTCGATGGTCATCTGAACATCGTGAGGGTGAGACTCCTTGAGTCCTGCTGCTGTGATGCGAACAAACTTGCCCTTGAGCTGTAGCTCAGCAATGGTTTCTCCGCCGACGTAGCCCATCGAAGCACGAAGGCCTCCAATGAGCTGATGAGTGACAGATGCTACCGATCCGCGGTAAGGAACTCGTCCTTCGATGCCTTCAGGAACTAGCTTGTCTTCGCGAAGCACATCGTCCTGGAAGTAGCGGTCCTTTGAGTAGCTTTTGGCCTCGCCGCGGGACTGCATAGCTCCAAGAGAGCCCATGCCGCGGTAGGTCTTGTACTGCTTGCCGCCCACGAAGGTGATTTCCCCTGGGGCCTCGTCGGTGCCGGCCAATAGCGAGCCAAGCATCACGGCATTGGCGCCGGCAACTAGGGCCTTTGGAATATCTCCCGAGTACTGCAATCCGCCGTCGGCGATGATTGGGACTCCGGCTGGTTTGCAAGCAAGGCTTGCCTGGTAGACGGCGGTGATTTGTGGAACGCCAACACCTGCAACAACACGAGTGGTACAAATAGATCCAGGACCTACTCCAACCTTCACGCCATCTGCTCCAGCATCAACTAAAGCTTGGGCACCTTCGCGAGTTGCGATGTTGCCACCAATGACATCGACGTTTTTTGCGAATGGTTCTGCCTTTAGCTTTGCAACCATTTCCAAAACTGCTTTGTTGTGACCGTGAGCGGTGTCAACAACCAAAATGTCAACGCCCGCATCAACCAAAGCCATTGATCTTTCCCAAGCGTCTTGGCCAACGCCAACTGCAGCTGCAACAAGTAGGCGACCGCTGGAATCTTTCGATGCCAGCGGGTATTTCTCGCTCTTGTCAAAATCCTTTACGGTGATTAGTCCGCGAAGTTTTCCTGCATCATCAACTAGTGGAAGTTTTTCAATTCGGTGCTGAGCAAAAATGGCAATTGCGTTTTCAGGTCTGATGCCAACCGGTGCTGTGATCAGCGGCATCGGGGTCATGACATCTTTGACCAGGGTGGTGGTTCTTTGAACATCAAGAACAAACCGCATATCGCGGTTTGTCACAATTCCAAGCAGCAGTCCATCTTCATCAATAACTGGAAGACCCGAGACTCTGAAGGTTCGGCAAAGGTCATCGACTTCTTGAATGGTGGCAAGGGGTCCGATGGTGACCGGGTGGGTGATCATTCCAGCCTCAGACCTCTTTACTAGGTCAACCTGGGCAGCCTGATTCTCTAGGGAGAGGTTTCTGTGAAGGACTCCGATACCGCCCTGGCGAGCCATGGCGATGGCCAATCTGGCCTCGGTGACGGTATCCATGGCTGAGGACAGCAGTGGGATGTTGATTTCTACCCGTTTAGTGAGCCTGGTTCGGGTTGAAACCTGAGATGGGACCACGTTGGATTCCCCTGGCAATAGCAGGACATCGTCGTAGGTCAGGCCCACTAGTCCAAAGGGGTCGGTCTGAGCCATGATTTGAGCCTGCCTTGATGCGTATAAAGAGGTAAAGACTAAGTCTAGGTTTTTAAGACTACTAAAGACAGTGGTAATGTTGGAAAAACCTTGGAAAGACAAGGTTTGCAAGCTATGGGCACCGATGCCTAGAAATGACCTGGAGGCACTGTGACCCTCTCTAAAAGCCAAACCGGTTCCAAGTACTGGATTCAAATAGGTCTTCTGACGACCGTTTTGACCCTTGTCTTTGGTGGCCTGTTCTCAACCAGCGCTTTGGCAGACGAAGTAGGCGCTGACCTTCCTTACAAAGTCGTGGGAAACGTTAAGAACGAGGGAGAGCCTCTTGAAGGCGTTCGCATAGTTGTTGCCGGAGGCGGCTACACAGCCGAAACAGTAACCGACGCTGACGGTAAGTGGCTCATTGGTGTTCCAGAAAAAGCTGCCTACAGCGTGACACTGGACCAGACCACCTTGCCTTCCGGCATTGCGGTTATGGAAGAAGGCGGAGCTGAGCAGTCAGTTGAAGTTGGTCCTTCCGGAAGTGTTACTAAAAACTTCTTTATCGGCGAAGGTGAGCGAATTGTAGTTAGCCTGTTTGATCAGGTGGTGGCTCGAGTCATTTACGGTCTCAACTTCGGTCTTATGTTGGGTCTTGCCGCCGTGGGACTATCCCTGGTATTTGGAACAACTGGACTATCAAACTTTGCCCACGCCGAAATGGTGACCTTCGGCGCGATTGCTGCATTTTTCTTGGGTGGCGTGCTTAGCATGCCAATCTGGATTGCAATCCCGGCGGCGGTCTTAGTAAGCAGCCTTATGGGTTGGGGCCTGGACTCTGGTTTGTGGCGACCGCTTCGAAGAAGAGGCTTGGGACTAGTCCAGCTGATGATCGTATCGATTGGTCTATCTCTGGCAGTTAGATACATTTTCCAATTCTTGGTTGGTGGAGGAACCACTCAGCTACCAGGGTTTGATTCTCCAAAGATCAAACTTTTTGGAGCAACCTCGTTGAGTATTATCGACATGGCCAGCATGGTGCTGAGCCTGGTAGTTATCATCGCGTTTGCTTGGTGGCTAATGAACACCCAAACCGGTAAAGCAACCCGCGCAATCTCGGACAACCCTGATCTGGCCGCAGCTTCAGGTATCGACGTGGACGGAGTGATCCGAACCGTTTGGATCGTAGCCGCCGGTCTCGCAGGTCTTGCTGGCGTGCTTTGGGCGTATTTCCGCCCAGGCATCAAGTGGGACATGGGTGCCCAGATTCTGCTACTTATCTTTGCCGCAGTGACCCTTGGAGGCCTGGGAACCGCATTTGGGGCTCTTCTTGGCTCTCTAGTAGTTGGTCTGTTGGTTGAAGTATCGAGCCTTGTGATCCCAGCGGATCTAAAGTACGTAGGAGCTTTGGTCGTTTTGATCGTGATCCTGCTTGTCAGACCTCAGGGCATCCTGGGTCGAAAAGAACGAATAGGTTAGGGGCGAGCTATGGATTGGTTAGCAATTCTCAACAACACCGCTCAGGGTATCTTGAGCCCTGCGACGATGGCGTTTGCACTTGCAGCTCTAGGACTTGCGATGCACTTCGGATTCGCGGGTCTATTGAACTTTGGTATTGCCGGATTTATGGCAGTTGGTGCCTACGGTTACGCGATTTCTATCCTTACCTTCGGTTTCGAGTGGTGGCAGGGAATTCTAGTTAGCCTCACAGCATCTGTGGTGTTCGCATTGATCCTTGGTATCCCAACGCTTCGACTTCGCGGTGACTACCTAGCTATCGTGACAATTGCCGCAGCCGAAATTCTCAGACTGCTATTCCTAACCACAGCATTCGATGACATCACTGGAAGTGCGGACGGTCTATCTGGTTACCACAACAGCTTCCGTGCATCTAACCCGTTCCCAGAAGGCGACTACGGATTTGGTCCATGGACATACAACAACGTTGAGCTTTGGGTTCTGCTTCTAGGGCTAATCACTTTGATTGTCTGTGCTGGAATTTTGTACCTGTTGATGAAGAGCCCATGGGGACGAGTCATCAAGGGTATCCGCGAGGACGAGGACGCAGTCCGCGCCTTGGGTAAGAACGTTTTTGCTTACAAGATGCAGGCCCTGATCATCGGTGGAGTGTTTGGTGCGCTGGGTGGCGTTGTCTATGCTCTTCCATCATCGATCAACCCGGGTGTCTATGTGACCTCGCTGACTTTCTTCGTATGGACCGCGCTGCTACTTGGTGGCGCTGCCACGATCTTTGGTCCGGTGCTTGGAGCAATCATCTTCTGGGTGCTTCAGGCCTTCCTTTCCAATGTTCTGCCACAGCTTGTCTCAAGTGGACTACTGCCATTTATTAGCAGCATCCAGGCTTCAACTATCAGGTTCATACTGGTGGGAGTCGGTCTGATGCTGCTGGTTATCTACCGCCCCCAGGGAATCCTTGGAGACAAGAAGGAGCTGACCTTTGTCAAGTAGCGCGAAGCCATCGGGTAACACCCCGATCAAATCAACTGGTCTACACGTAGGCGAGATTCGTCCAGGAGTAGCCAAGGTCGATCCAATTGTCACCATGGATGGAATCTCCCGTCGCTTCGGAGGACTTACCGCTGTAGATGTTGAGCACCTTGAGATTCCAAGAGGCGCTATCACTGCGCTGATTGGTCCAAACGGTGCCGGCAAGACCACTTTGTTCAACTTGCTGACCGGCTTTGACAAGCCAGACACCGGCAACTGGACTTTTACAGGAAAGTCGCTTGCTGGTATCCCAGCATTCAAGGTCGCCCAGATGGGTCAGGTTCGCACTTTCCAGCTGACCAAGGCCCTTAGCCTGCTAACTGTTCTAGAGAACATGAAGCTTGGTTCTAAAGAGCAAAAGGGCGAGAGCCTGCTCTATGCGGTCTTTCCTTTTCTTTGGAAGGCCAAAGAAGTTGAAATCGAAGCTAAGGCTATGGAGCTACTAAAGCGCTTCAAGCTAGATGCCAAAAAGGATGACTTCGCAGCCAGCCTGTCCGGTGGACAGCGCAAGCTACTTGAAATGGCGAGAGCTTTGATGACCGATCCAGTTCTTGTGATGCTCGATGAGCCAATGGCTGGAGTAAACCCAGCGCTAACTCAGTCACTGCTTGAGCACGTTCTGGCACTAAAGACTGAGGGTATGACTGTGTTGTTTGTTGAGCACGACATGCACATGGTTCGCCACATCGCAGACTGGGTAGTAGTAATGGCCGAAGGTAAAGTCGTGGCCGAAGGTCCACCGGAGCAGGTAATGAAAAACCCTGCCGTTATTGACGCTTACCTTGGTTCCCACCAGGACACCGATCTTGGAACCATCACCGGTCGAATCACGCTTCCGAAAACAGGAAAGAAGTAAACCATGGCCAGCACTCCAGTAATTGAGACCAAGGACTTGGTTGCCGGCTACCTGCCGGGTGTCAACATCTTGAACGGTGCCAACTTCTTTGCCAACCAGGGCGAGCTTGTTGGAATCATCGGCCCTAACGGTGCCGGTAAGTCCACCCTGTTGAAAGCAATCTTCGGACTTGTCAAAGTGCGTGAGGGCAACATCTTGTTGAACGGTGAATCAATCTCGAATCTAAAGGCTAACCAGCTGGTTGCCCGCGGAATTGGTTTTGTGCCTCAGAACAACAACGTTTTTCCATCCCTAACGATTGAAGAGAACCTTCAGATGGGACTATTCCAAAACCCAAAGACCTACCCAGAGCGTCTTGAGTTTGTCACCAGCATCTTTGCTGAATTGGGCAAGCGTCTCAAACAGCGCGCTGGATCGCTCTCCGGTGGAGAGCGCCAAATGGTTGCTATGAGCCGCGCGCTAATGATGGACCCAAAGGTGTTGTTACTGGATGAGCCATCCGCTGGTCTTTCTCCGGTGCGTCAGGACGAGGCATTTATTCGAGTATCTGAGATCAACAAGTCGGGTGTGACCACCATCATGGTGGAACAAAACGCACGTCGTTGCCTTCAGATTTCTGACCGCGCTTATGTTCTTGATCAGGGCAAGGATGCCGTGGTTGGAACCGGACGCGAGCTTCTAAATGACCCGAAGGTCATCGGCCTATACCTAGGAACTCTAGGCGAATAGGCAAATCAAGCCAATAAAAAACCCCCGGGATTGCTCCCGGGGGTTTTTCTATCAGTTATTAATTACTTAACTGCGGTGTATGTGTTGTCGTCACCGTAGATAGAGATCAGGATGTTACCCTGTGTTGGGTCTCCGAACTCATCGAAAGTAACTGGGCTTGAAACACCATCGTAGTCAGCGACGCCGCCGCCGTTGATGATGTCAGCACACTCAGCAAAGCTGGTGCACTTGGTGCCCGAACCGGAACCTCCAGAAACTTCCTGAAGCTTTCCAGCCATGTCCACTCCTTCTACTGATCCAGCAGCAAGAGCAGCTAGAGCTAGTAGAACAACAGCGTCGTATGACTCAGGTCCGTATAGGAATACGTC
The DNA here is from genome assembly GCA_044378505.1 of Rhodoluna sp. Taxonomy (GTDB): domain Bacteria; phylum Actinomycetota; class Actinomycetes; order Actinomycetales; family Microbacteriaceae; genus Rhodoluna. The sequence goes on from JBILXL010000003.1 coordinate 19,467, forward strand.
GTCAAGTGACGCGTTTCCTTCGGCAACCCAGTTCTCTTCCATTCTGTTTAGGAAGTCACGGATTGTGTCTGGGTCAAGACCTGGAGCAGTACCCTTAGCACCGGTTAGGGTGCCTGGCTCGAAGTCCTCAGAGTAGTTGGCTAGGTTTCCGTCAACCATGTATAGGTTCTCTGCAGGGAACTGGCTAACTAGCGCAGGAATAATTGTCTTGGCTTCGTCGAAGCTGATAAGAACAATCGCGTCTGGGCTGGTTGCTAGAACTTCCGAGATCTGCGCGCTGAAGTTTGTGTCTCCAGCGTTGAATGTCGGTGCAGCTAGAACTTCTCCACCGGCAGCTTCGAATGAAGCCTGGGTAGCGTCGCGAAGACCAGTTCCGTATGCATCGTTAAGAACGATCATTGCGATCTTCTCGTGACCGTCAGCAGCCATTAGGTTACCAAGAACCTCGCCCTGTAGAAGGTCAGATGGAGCTGTACGGAAGTAAAGTCCCTTGTCGTCGTAAGTTGTCAAGGTAGGTGAGGTGTTTGCTGGTGAGAACTGTAGCACTCCAGCGCCAACAACCTGGTCGATAAACGCAAGTGAGGTACCGGATGATGCAGCTCCAACAATCGCCTTCACTCCAGCGTTTAGTAGACGTGGGATTTCAGTCTCGTAAGCCTTGTTGTCAAGGTCTCCAGAGTCTCCCCACTCAACTTCAACCTGGATTCCCTTGTTAGCTTCGTTGATGTCCTTGATAGCAAGGGCAACTCCAGCTTCCTCAGGTGGGCCTAGGAATGCGAGGCTACCGGTCTGCGGAAGTGCAGTACCGATCTTTAGTGTCAAGTCGCCACCTGCAGAGCCACCATCGGTGGCTGCGCAGCCAGAAAGAACTAGAGCAGCAGCAGCTAGTGTTGCAACTGCAGCAGCGGTCTTTCTGTTACGACGAGAGAATGAAAATGAGCTCATTTTTCTCCTTAATTAATGGATTTGGAGACCATGCCAAACAGCGCACGGCCCCACACCCTCAACTATAGTTTGAAGGTTTCCAAATGCACCCTGAAGATTCGGGCAAGGCAGGCCCTTTTTTGAGTAAAGGGCACCGAATCCGCACATTTAGTCCAGAAAGAGGGGCTATTTGGTAGCAAAAGGCCCCTATATCCGCGGATTCCGCAGATTCTTGGCCCAATTCCTACAAAGGTAACAATTGGGTTTCAGAATTGGCCTGTGTCGGGCTTTAGGAGACCGGGGCTACCAACCTGGATCGATTCCTGAGTTGCCGCAAGGCATCAAAGGAGAGTATCGACAGGGCGAACCAGACCATGGCAAAACCTAGCCATCTGGCCGCTGGCATTGGCTCCTGGAAAACAATGAGCCCAAGTAGAAACTGCAATGTCGGTGTCAGATACTGCATAAAGCCGATGTAACTTAGCGGCACCCGCTTCGCGGCTGCTCCAAACAGTAATAGAGGTATAGCCGTTAGCACTCCGTAGGCTGCCAGTCCAAGTGAGGGCGCAAGCCCTGCGTAGCCAAATTGGATCTGCATCATTCCGGCCAGAACCACCAGCTGAACAATTCCTAGAGGAAGTAGCAGTGTGGTTTCTACTGTGAAGCTGCTCAACGCAGAAACCTTTCCTCCCAGACGGTTTTTAGCAAGCCCGTAGATTCCAAAAGAAAGCGCAAGGGTCAGTGCAATCACCGGTGGCTGACCGTAGTTGAAAGTGAGAATCAAAACTGCAACGCCGCCGAGTCCAACTGCAACCCACTGAAGAACATTTAGTTTCTCCTTCAAGAAAATGGTTGCGAGCGCAATTGTCACAAGCGGATTTATAAAGTAGCCAAGTGATGCTTCAAGCACATGATTATCTGCAACAGCATAAACGTAAACTTGCCAGTTGATATAGATCACAACTGCAGCAAGAGAAATCCAAAGCAGTTGCTTGGGTTGTTTGAAAACCGAGAGATACTCGGAAAACTTTCTTGTCACCAAAATCACTGCGAGTCCAAATGCGAAACCAAAAATGACTCGCCACACCACAATCTCAAATGGGTCAGCGAAGGAAAGCATCGCAATTACCAGTGGGAAGCTGCCCCAGATCAGGTACGCCGAAAGACCGTAGCCAATGCCCTTAGTCTTTTCGCTCACAGACCCAATCTAGGGCTTAAAGCTAAAACCCCAAGCCCGAAAGGGCTTGGGGTTTATCAAAGATGATTTGTTACTTGGTGACGATAGCTAGTACATCGCGAGCGGAAAGTACTAGGTACTCCTCGCCGTTGTACTTAAGCTCGGTGCCGCCATACTTCGAGAAGATAACCATGTCGCCAACTGAAACGTCAACCGGGATACGGGTTCCTTTGTCGTCAACGCGACCTGGACCAACAGCGATAACCTCGGCCTCCTGAGGCTTTTCCTGAGCGGTGTCAGGAATTACAAGACCTGAGGATGTGACCTGCTCGGCAGCCATTGGACGGACAACAATACGATCTTCAAGCGGCTTGATTGAAACCGACATTATGACCTCTTCTTTAGATAAGTTTTGGATGATTAGCAATCTCGAGGTGAGAGTGCTAACTAGAACATTAGCACGCCCTGCGGCCACTAGCCAAGGGGACCTGGTTGGTAGCCTCTAACAATGGAGCGCGAGGACTTTGTAAGGCTGGCCGGCAGTGCTGGCCAGGCACTTTTGGCCCAGATTGACTACTCCTCAACTACCGATGTTCTGGCCCTGGTGGCTAGGCTCCGATCTGATGGGCATGACCCAGCCACCGTGGCAGCGGTTCTAACCCAGGCCAAACTGCGCAAGCGGGGCCAGGCCAAATTCGGAGAATTTGCCTCCCAAATGCTCTTTACGGAGGCTGGGCTTGAGCAAGCCTCAAGGCTGAAGGTTGCCGCCTTGCACGCTGGGCGGTTCAGAGCTGCCGGAATAGCAGAAGTAGCCGACCTGGGCTGTGGCATTGGGGCCGAGTCGATGGCTATGGCTTCCTTAGGCATAAACGTGCACGCCTTCGAACTTGATGAGGTCACAGCGGCCGTTGCAACTTACAACTTGGCTCCATTTGAAAATGCAACGGTCGAAATTGCCAACGTTGAGCAACTTGATTTGTCAAAGTTTGAAGCTTTGTTCTTTGACCCGGCAAGGAGAGAGCTTCACGGAGCCAAAAAATCCAGCACCCAGCGACACTTTGATCCTGCTAACTACTCCCCTAACTACAACTTCTGCATCGAGCAAGCAAAAACCAAACCCACGGGAATCAAACTCGGACCAGGTCATGACAGAAAACAAATTCCGGAAGGCGCTGAGGCGCAGTGGGTATCGGTTGATGGTGATCTAGTTGAAATGAGTTTGTGGTTTGGAAAACTAGCTCGTGCAAACATCGCTCGCTCTGCGCTTTTGTTGGATTCAGAAGGTCAACATGAAATAACATCAAGTGAAACAGATAGTCCAAACGCAGAACTAGGTGAACTAGGTGCTTACGTTTACGAGCCAGATAATTCCCTAATTCGTTCACGACTGATTTCAGATTTCGCAGCAACTTTGGGGCTTACTTTGATTGCACCTGAGATTGCATACCTAAGCTCAAACGATTTGATTTTCTCACCGTGGCTCAAGGGATACAAGGTAATCGATAACTTGGTCTTTGACCGCAAAAAGCTCAAGGCTTACGTGAGAGAAAACAACATCGGGATTCTTGAAATCAAAAAACGCGGAAGCGATGTTTCCCCTGAGGAGCTGCGAAAACAATTGGCCCCCAAAGGTGAAGGCGCCGCCACTCTGATAGTTACCAGAGTGGGCGACGCCCACCGAGTGCTAGTTGCTCAACCTATTGGCAACTAAACGTTTTTAGTCCATCCAACCCATGCGATACATCCCCATGTCATCCATGCCGTACTTACCCTTTAGGTAGGCTCCGGCAACTGCAAAGGCAATACTTCCAAGAACCCAGAGGGCTACTGTGACGTAGCCGATAATGGTTCCAGCAAGTGCTAGTCCGCGACCTGATTCCCCAGACTTTTTGATCTGAGTTAGAGCCACGTGCCCTGTGATGATGGCCGCAACTGCTCCGATGGAAGTTAGCGCCGAGGCGATTGAAACAACCGCCAGGGTATTCAGGGAGGTGAAATCGAACTTCTTGTTCTTGGTATCTGCCATTTTTTGGCTCCTTTTTACTGGTTTTACCTAGCTTTAGTTGACCACGGCTGGCTGTGTAAACAGTGAGCTGAACCTGCTAGCTAGCTGTGAAAGCCTGAGGGCAAGCCTTGGGGCCGGAGGCTAGGGAAAACCAGCATAATTAGAGCTTCAAGACCCCAACTAAGTTCCAGGAGAAGCGTTTGTCTTCGATTCAAGGCCAAGTTCAAGTCCTAGACCCAATCGGGCTTCACGCTCGCCCTGCCAGTCAGATAGTAAAGCTGGTCAAAGAATCCGGTCTTGAAATAACCATTGGCAGACCGGGCCAAGAGTTCGCCAAGGCCAATTCAGCCCTTCGCCTGATGGCCCTGAAGATCTCAACCGGTGAGACCTTAACCGTTGAGGTTCCAACCACTGACCAGGCTTTGGCCGATGGCCTGATTTCTCAAATTCAAGAATTTCTCAAGGGCGAATAACTTGCCTTCGCAGCCAGGCGCAATTCTTAAAGGCCTTGGGGTCGGTTTAGTTTCCGCCGTAGGCGATGTGCTGGTTATAAAGCAATCCAAGCCCCTTCCAGAATGGACTCGCTCCACCAGATCAAAAGACGCAGAGATTGCCGAGCTGAAATCAGCGATTGATTTTGTTAGCAACCATCTCGATGAGCTTGGCCAAAAAGCTGGCGGTACTTCGGAAGAAATCTTCGAAGCACTAAAGATGCTTATAGAAGACGAAGAGCTAATGGAGGTTGCAACCGCAAACATCAACGATGGCTGGGGCGCTGCAGCGGCAATTGGAAAAGCAGTCGATGAGTTTGCAGAACTTCTCGGGGGCGATCCAACTTTCGATGAGCGAGTCGCGGATTTCCAAGACCTATCCAAAAGAGTCCAGGCAAGAATTGCCGGAATCGAAATGGCGCTATCGATTCCTGAAAAAGGAAGGATCGTTTTAGTCGGTGAGGATTTCTCACCTGCCGATACCGCACAGTTCACCGAAGCAGTTATTGGAGTTATCACACTCAAGGGCGGTCCAACATCTCACACAGCAATCATCTGCCGCTCAAAGTCGATTGCGGCTGTAGTTTCTTGTCCTGACGCAGCATCTCTTGAAACAGGCGACCGAGTTCTCGTTGACCCAGTGGGCGATCGAGTTTTGGTCAGCGACGATCAGTCACTTGCCACTAAGTCGCTTGAGTTTGTAGCGATAAATTCCGAACCACTGATTCCTGTTCGCGCCAACATCGGAACACTAGAAGATGCCAAGGCCGCAAGCGAAACTCGGGCCAACGGAGTTGGCTTGTTTAGAACTGAGCTGTTGTATCTTTCGTCCAAGACCCAGCCTTCGCTTGAGCAGCAGGTTGCCAGCTACACCGAGATCCTAAAAGCGGCCCCCGCAGGCCCGATTGTGGTTCGAACCATCGATGCCGGCAGCGATAAGCCGGTTCCTTTCTTGAATATGCCTGAGGAGGAGAACCCTTCCCTTGGAGTGCGCGGCTACCGCCTGATAACCGAGCACCGGGACTTTATTGAAGGCCAACTCAAGGCCCTGGAAAGCGCAAGGGTTGCCTCAGGCCGCGAGGTTTGGGTCATGGCCCCAATGATTGCAACGGCTGAAGAGGCCAAAGCCTTTGCCGATCTAGCCCGCTCAATTGGCGGCTACAAAGTGGGAATCATGGTCGAAACCCCTTCTATTGCCCTGATCGTCGACCAACTTGAAGGGGTGCTGGATTTTGTCTCGGTCGGCACAAATGACCTTTCTCAGTACCTCTTTGCCGCGGATCGTATGAACCCTGCGCTAGGGGCACTACTAAACCACTGGCAGCCAGCACTTATCAAATCCCTGGCCCGAATTGCATCGGGTGCCAAGGCAGCCGGAATTTCTTCTGGGGTGTGTGGCGAAAGCGCTTCCGATCCTGCATTTGCTGTGGTGCTTGCAGGTCTTGGGATGGATTCGGTCAGCGTTTCAAAATCTCAGGTGACTGCAGTTCACAACGCCCTTTCTTCGCTTTCGCTTGCTGACGCCAAAGAAGTTGCGAATGCTGTCCTAAAAGAAACCACAGCCGAGGCTGCTAAGGCAACCGCGCTACGTGAAATAGCAAACAGGTAACCTATGGAATTATCCAACTGGCTAATTTACTTTCTAGCAGTTCTAGGTCTTACCTTTACTCCCGGCCCTAATGGATTACTTGCTCTGACCCACGGGGCGATTTACGGAACTAGAAAAACCATCGCAACTATTGTTGGTGGCTCGGTCGGGTTTGCAACGGTTATCGGTTTATCTCTTTTTGGAATCGGTGCACTGCTTGCAGCCTCAGCGCAATTGTTGATTGTGATGAAATTTGTTGGTGGAGCATATTTGGTTTGGCTGGGCATCCAAGTTTGGAGATCTCCTTCAATCGGAGAAACTAAATCGGCAGTGCCGAAAAATGTTTCGAGCCTTTTGCTTTTTCGTCAAGGATTACTTGCAGCTTTGACAAACCCGAAGGGTATTTTGTTTTTCGTGGCATTCTTGCCGCAATTTATTGACCCGAAGATTTCACTGCTTACTCAGTTTGTATGGATGGCGCTTACATTTGTTGTGATTGAGTTTTTGTATGAGCTGGCGGTTGCTTCTGCAGCAAATAAGATCAAGCCATTTTTGGCAAAGTTTGGAAAGAAAGTGAACCGCGTCTTCGGCGGAATCTTTATTGCAATCGGTGTAGCTCTACCTCTTAGGGGCTAAACCGGCAGGGTTGAATAAACCCCGAAATCCAACTTGCTTGGGGCTTCCCCGGCCAAAATCTTCTGGGCTCCCAGGGATGCAATCATCGCCCCGTTATCGGTGCAAAGGCTAAGCGCCGGTATTCGAAGCTCAATGCCGGCCTCTTGGCACCTGGCTTTTGCCACCTCACGAAGCCTTGAATTGGCAACCACTCCACCGCCCAGAATCAGCCTTGGAACGTTGTTGTCCTGACAGGCGTTGATGGCCTTGGTCACTAGGACATCGACCACCGCCTCCCGGAAGGAAGCTGCAACATCGGCAATTGAGACCGTTTCGCCCTTGGATTCGGCAAGCTCAACGTGCCTGGCAACGGCTGTTTTTAGTCCAGAGAAGCTGAAGTTATATCGGTGCTTTTCCTGGTCTTTTGGCAAGGTAAGTCCCCTTGGGAACCTGATGGCTTTGGCATCGCCGTTTTGGGCGGCCTTGTCGATTTCTGGTCCGCCTGGATAGCTAAGCCCTAGCACTCGAGCAATTTTGTCGAAAGCTTCACCAGCAGCGTCGTCGATTGTTTCTCCAAGCAGTTCAACATCGTTTAGTAGATCGCGAACCAATAGCAACGAGGTATGTCCGCCACTAACCAAAAGTGCCACGGTTGGTGTCTCCAATTTCCCGCGCTCAAGAATATCTACTGCAACGTGTGCCACGAGGTGGTTCACTGCATAGATTGGTTTATCAATTGCAACGGCAAGTGCCTTAGCTGCACCAACGCCAACCATTAGTGCACCAGCAAGACCTGGTCCATTCGTGACTGCAACTGCGTCAATTTCTTTGATTGAAATTCCAGCCGTCTCAAGTGCGTTTTGTAAAGTGGCCTCGAGTGCTTCAAGATGTGCCCTAGCCGCAATTTCTGGAACCACACCTCCGAATCTGGCATGCTGATCCATTGAAGAAGAAATCACATTAGCAAGCAACGTCGTGCCACGGACAATTCCAATTCCGGTTTCATCACAGCTTGTTTCAATTCCTAGAACAACTGGCTCGCTTTTCACATCTGTCGAAATTGTAAGACGCATCACAATCGCTGCAACTCCATCGGGCTGGTAGTAGTTCTCGCGTCTATCGATTCTTTCAAAGCCAAGCTGGTCATAAAGTTTTTGCGGAGCTGGCTTATCTTCGCGAACCTCTAGATACATTTCCGTAGCTGTTAACTTGGCTGCTTGCTCGATCAGCGCCTGCATAAGCTGCCGACCAATTCCGGTTCGGCGATGTGAATCACTTACCGCGATGGTTTGAACATCTGCCGATGACGAGCTCGCCACCTTGCTCAAGCCGGCGTAGCCTAGGATCTTCTCGTCTTGGTGGGCAACCAAGTAATAGGTATGCGGGGCCATAAGTTCAGCCCGCATTGTCGGTCTTGACCAGGAATCGTTGCCGAAGCTGGCCTTTTCAAGCTCCATAATTGCCGCCAAGTCGGCCTCGGTGGCCAGGCGTATTAGATGGCTCATCCGCTTACCTTTTTACCCTTGGCAGGAACGGCGTCTGGGGCACGCAAGTAGTTGGCGATTACCGAAGTGTTTGCGGTGCCCTCTGCTAGCTGGGCCAAGCTTAAAAGACCCAGGTTCGCGGCACTGACCTGAGTGTTTGCAAGCACGTAGCTATGCCCTGCTGCCTTTAGCTGCACTTCTAGCTCAGCCTGCTTTTTTACTCCTGGGCCCAAAAGGGTCTTTGGAACACCTGCTGGAGTTTTGCCCTGATAAAGACCAAAGAAAACTTCTGATCGTCTGGCGTCGGTCAAAACTAACGTTGGCTGATCTAGAGAATTAGCGAACGCAATTGCGTCCAAAGATCCGACTCCATAAATTGGTGCGGAGACACCTTCGGCAAACATCTTGGCAGCTGCAATTCCAACTCGAAGACCAGTGAAAGGTCCTGGTCCAACACCCACCGAAACTGCGCTCACATCAGAAGGTTTCTTCTTTGCAGCTTCAAGACCTTGTTGAATTTGAATTCCAATTTGCTCAGCGTGCTGCATGGAGTTGGCATCATAGGATTCGCTAGCAACTACCCCATCGACCAAAACCGCAACTGCGGTTCCGGCGCTGGTGTCAATTGCAAGTAGCACCTGAGTCATTTAGTCTCCCCCAAAAACTGCCAGGGACTTGCAAATCTTCCTGAACCGGTAATGGTCATAGTGCGAAGATCCGTTTCTAAATCGCGCTCGATGCTTATCTCTAGCAACGATTCGCTCAAGCCCTCAGCAAAGCCGCTTCCCCATTCGATTACCGAAATGCTTCCGGCATAGTCAATATCTAAGTCGTCCAATTCTGCAGCTGATGACAATCGGTAAGCGTCGATGTGATGAAAAGGTATTCCAGATTTAGTCGAGTGGGTGCGCGCAATTAGAAAAGTCGGAGAGGAGACATTGCCCTCGGCCATAACGCCTTCGCCGATGCCTCGAGTAAGTGTGGTCTTTCCTGCCCCGAGCGGGCCATTTAATGAAAGCAGATCGCCTGCAATTAGCAATGAACCAAGGCGAAGCCCCAACTCGTGCATCTGGTCTTCGGTCGGGATTTCAATTACTAGCGGGGCGGTTTGACCGCTCACTTGAATACCCGCTTTGCCCGTCCGCCAATTCGAGTGACAATCTCGTAATTGATCGTCTCGGAGGCTATTGCTAGCTCCTCAGCGGTTGGTTCTCCCTTGGCCCCGTTGCCAAAGATAACCACCTCGTCGCCTACTTTGACCGGGTCACTTCCAACATCAAGGATGAACTGGTCCATAGCAATTCGCGCCAGGATTGGGTACCTTTTTCCATTTAGCAAGACGCTGGCGCGACCGGTAGCGATTCGAGGCATACCTTCGGCGTAGCCAAATGGCACAAGTGCCAAGGTGCTCGGGCCTGTTGTTTTGTGAAGGTAGCCATAGCTGACCCCATGACCTGCCGGTACTTCCTTTACTGAAACAACTTCTGAGCTCACACGCATTGCAGGCACCAAAGAGAAATCTGCTGCCTTGAGATGAGGTGTTGGATCTAAACCGTAAAGTGCAATTCCCACGCGCACCATATCCAGGTGAGCTGCTTTGTTGCTCAAGGTTGCAGCCGATGCGGCCAAATGGCGCAGCTGAAAATCTGCGCCAAGAGATTTCGCCCCGGAAACAGCTTGCTCAAAAACTGCAAGTTGATCGGCGTCATCTTTTGCACTTGTTCCCGAAAGGTGACTAAAGACACCAACTAGTTCAACTAGGCCTTCGTTTTTTAGCTCTACGGCTTTTGCAACGACGCTTGGCCAATCAGTAAGCGCTGCACCGTTTCGACCAAGTCCGGTGTCAACTTTTAAGTGCACCTTGGCTGTTCCAGAAACTTGACGTGCAGAAACTGCAACAGCTTCTAATCCTGCAACGGTGGATAGGCCAATCTGGATATCGTTTTTGATAGCTGCAGAAAATTCAGTTTCTGATCCGTGCAGCCAAGCCAGAATCGGAGACTTGATTCCTGCAGCACGAATTTCCTGCGCCTCTTCTAGATCTGCAGTTGCGAGCATGTCAACGCCAATAGATTCCAGCTTTTTTGAAACTTCGATGATGCCGTGACCGAATGCGTCGGCTTTAACAATTGCCATTACCTTGGCATCTGTTAGCGACTTTAGAGTTTTGTAATTAGAAGCGATTGCTTCAAGATCCACCGAGATAGTGCGCATTAGCTACCCTCGGCAATCACGTAGGCAATTGCCATTTGGCCATCGTGGCTCAAAGACAGGTGCAAATTGGCAATGCCCTTGCCAGAAACGGTCTGCTCGCTTTGACCAGAAAGCAAAAAACTTGGCTTTCCAAATTCGTCTTTGACGATCTGCACTTCCTGGAAGGACAGGCCCTGGGCTTTGCCGACGGCTTTCATCAGGGCTTCCTTGGCTGCAAAGCGCGCTGCCAGTGAATAGCTGTTGAGGGATTTTTCACCTTCGGTGAATAGTCGGTCTTTGAGCTTGGGGGTGTTTGCAATCGCCGTTTCGAATCTGGCGACATCGACTAGGTCGACCCCGATTCCAACAATCATTACTCGACCGTGACCGACTTAGCCAAGTTGCGAGGCTGGTCTACATCCAAGCCCTTGGCGTTGGCAAGTTCCATGGCAAATGACTGCAGTGGAATAACGGTTAGCACCGGAGCCATCAGCCAGTTGGTTGCAGGAACAAACCAAACGTTCTCGGCATACTTCGAAGCCTCTTTGTCTCCGACTTCTGCAATTGCAATCACAGTTGCTCCACGGGCCTTGATCTCTTGAATGTTGGAGATGACTTTCGGGTGCAGCGGGTCAGCAGGCGAAGGCAAGATAACAATTACTGGCTGGTCCTGCTCGATTAGAGCAATTGGTCCATGCTTTAGCTCTCCAGCTGCAAAACCTTCAGCGTGGATGTACGCAAGTTCTTTGAGCTTGAGTGCTCCCTCCATCGCAACCGGGAAACCAACGTTTCTTCCCAAGAACAAAACTGTTTTGGCGTTCGACATCTTCTTGGCCAGTGCACTTACCTGCTCCAGGGAGCCAAGAACTTCGGTGACCTTGGCGGGTAGCTTTAGTAGTTCTTTACCTAGTTCAGATAGCTCAGATGATGACATGGATTTTCTACCGGTAGCAAGAAATAGTGCCAGCAGATAAACAGCAGTCATTTGAGCAGTGAGTGCCTTGGTGGATGCAACCGCAACCTCAGGGCCAGCGTGGGTGTAAACAACAGCATCGGATTCGCGAGCCAGAGTGGCACCCTGGGTGTTACAGATAGCCATTACCTTTGCGCCTTGTTCTTTGGCGTAGCGAGTGGCCATAAGGGTGTCCATGGTTTCACCAGACTGGCTAATGGCAACAATCAAAGTGTTGGGGGTGAGAATCGGATCGCGGTAGCGGAACTCGTGGGCTAGCTCAACCGAGACTGGTATCTTTGCCCACTTCTCGATGGCGTACTTGGCAATTTCGCCCGCGTAGCTTGCGGTGCCACAAGCCACCACAATAATTCGGTCGATTGCCATAAGCTCTTTGGCGTCGAGTCCATCAATTTCGGGAAGGGTCACCATCCCTTCGGAGTTAATGCGTCCCATGAGAGTGTCGGCAACAGCTTGAGGCTGATCGGAAATTTCTTTAGCCATGAATGATGGCCAGCCACCTTTGGATGCTTGGGATGCGTCCCAATCAATTGTGAATTCTTTGGAATCAACTTTGTGTCCATCAAAGCCTTGAATCTCAACTCCACTTGGGCGAAGAATTACAATCTCGTCTTGACCTACAGAAATTGCTCTTTTGGTGTGCTCAACAAAAGCGGCGACGTCGGATCCAAGGAAGTTTTCTCCCTCACCGAGTCCAATAACAAGTGGTGCGTTCTTGCGGGCAGCCAGAATCAGATCCGGGAAGTCTTCGTGAATTACAAGGATGGTGAACGCTCCGTGCAGGCGATTTACTACCTTGCCAAAGGCAGACACTAGATCTTTTGAAGCTTCGTACTCTTTAGCAATCAGGTGAGCTGCAACTTCTGAGTCAGTTTCGCTGGCAAAATAGGTTCCAGCATCCAGCAGCTCCTGCTTGAGCTCGGAGAAGTTCTCGATAATGCCGTTATGAATAAGGGCAAGTTTGCTTGATGGTCCACCAAGATGCGGATGGGCGTTTTGATCGGTCGGCGCACCGTGGGTTGCCCAACGGGTGTGACCAATTCCGATTCTTGAATCGGCTATTGGGTGAGCTTTGATGTCGGCAACTAGGTTGTCGAGCTTGCCAGCTTTTTTGCGAGTGGCTAGCTGGCCTTGACTGATAACTGAGATGCCGGCTGAGTCGTAGCCTCGATACTCCAGACGACGCAAACCACCCAAGAGAACTTCCTGGGTTGATTTAGGTCCAACGTAGCCAACGATTCCGCACACCCTACTAATTTACGGCAGAATGGCTAGTTGTGAACTCTTCCGGCTCCGCTGCCAGCAAACAAAGCGTTAACCCCACGCCTTTTGTTGAGATTTCGCGTGCCGACTGGGCCGAACTTGGCAACGCAACCGAAGCCCCCCTCACCGAAGCTGAGATATCACAGATTCGAGGTCTTGGAGATTTCCTAGACATAAAAGAGGTTAAAGAGGTCTACCTTCCGCTTTCGCGTTTTCTAAACATCTACGTATCTGAATTCTCAAAGCTGCACCGAGCCACCAGCGACTTCCTCGGAGAAAGAAGTGCCAAAGTTCCTTTCGTTATTGGAATTGCAGGCTCGGTCGCAGTTGGTAAATCAACAGTTTCCCGATTACTTCGCGAACTACTTGCCCGCTGGGAGGGAACACCGAAGGTAGCTCTGATTACTACCGATGGTTTCTTGTATCCAAATGCTGAATTAGAAAAGCGTTCGTTGATGCACCGCAAAGGTTTTCCAGAATCCTACGACCGACTAGCCCTTCTGAACTTTGTAGCCGATATCAAAAGTGGGAAAGAAAATGTCAAAGCCCCGGTCTATTCGCATCTAACATACGATTTGGTGCCGGGCAAATTTGAGAACGTTAGCTCACCGGATGTTGTAATCATCGAGGGGCTCAATGTGCTGCAGTCCCCTGGAGCCGATCAAGAAACAACCCTGAGCGATTACTTTGATTTCAAAATCTACGTGGATGCAGAAACTAAGAACATCTCTAAATGGTTCCTAAATCGTTTCTATGAACTTCGGGAATCGGCATTCACAAATCCAGAAAGCTACTTCCACCGCTACGCCGAGATGCCAATTGAAAAAGCTCTTGAACGAGCCAATGAAATCTGGGACACGATCAACTTGCCAAATCTTATTGAGAACATTCTGCCGACTCGTTCCAGGGCAACCCTGGTATTGCGAAAAGGCAATCAGCACGCCGTCGAAAGCGTTCTACTAAGAAAGCTTTAGTTCGCGCTCAACTACTCGAGCAATACGCTCGGCCCAACTCTGGGCTGCGCCTGACTCAGAAGCTTCAACCATTACCCGCACCAGGGCCTCGGTTCCAGAGGCTCTAAGTAGAACGCGGCCGTTATCGCCCAGTTCACTTTCGGCTTCCTTGACCACTTTTTGCAATTCAGTGTTCGAATCAACGCCGTCTTTGTTGACGCCCGAGACGTTTATAAGGACCTGCGGGTAAACCTTCATGGCCGAAGCAAGTTCTTTCAGGCTCTTGCCGGTGGAAGCCATTTGGGCTCCAAGCTGCAAGCCAGTCAAGATTCCATCGCCGGTGGTAGCAAAGCGGGAGAAGATCAGGTGTCCGGATTGCTCGCCGCCGAGGGTGTAGCCACCCTCACGAATTTGCTCGAGTACGTAGCGGTCGCCAACTTTGGTTTCGATTATTTCGATACCGGCTTGCTTCATTGCAATTCGAAGACCTAAATTGCTCATCACGGTTGCAACCAATGTGTTGCGTGCCAGATCGCCGCGGTCTTTGGCAGCCAGCGCCAAAATTGCCATGATCTGATCACCATCGACAATTGCGCCGGTGTGATCAACAGCAAGGGTTCGATCGGCATCGCCGTCGTGGGCGATTCCTAAATCAGCCTTGTGTTCTAGAACTGCAGCCTGCAGCGCGCTTAGATGAGTCGATCCGCAACCAAGGTTGATGTTGTGTCCATCTGGATCGTTTCCGATGACAATAACGTTCGCACCGGCATC
>JBILXL010000129.1:0-2902 GCA_044378505.1 Rhodoluna sp.
CTATCGAGAGTAAACCCGGCAAAATCCTTTAACTTTTGCTCTTTCTCAGCTTCTTGCCCCATCGATATCCAGGTATCGGTGGCAACTACGTCGCTATCAATCAGTGCAAGCTTTGGGTCGGTATAAACATCGATTGAGCCGCCAGTTTGAAGAGCGATCTCTTCAGCTCTGCGGTAGATCTTCGGATTCGGCTGATAGCCAGCTGGCCCAGCTATCCGGATCTTCATGCCAGCGGTCACTCCAGCCAGCATGTACGAGTGACACATATTGTTTGAGGCATCACCGATGTAGGAAAGTACTTTGCCCTTGAGCGAACCAAGCTGCTCTCGAATAGTCATCAAATCCGCCAGTAATTGGCAGGGGTGAAAATCATCACTCAAGCTGTTTATAACCGGCACCTTGGAATTAGCTGACATCTGTTCAAGACCGCTTTGGGCAAAAGTTCGCCAAACAATCATGGCAACTTGTCGCTCTAGAACCTTTGCAGTATCGGCTACTGACTCCTTAACTCCGAGCTGACTTGACCCAGAATCCATAATCAGAGGTGCCCCTCCGAGATCAGAAACTCCAACTGCAAAAGAGACTCTTGTTCGAGTTGAGGTCTTATCGAAAATTAGAGCAACTGTTTGTGGTCCTGCGAAAGTTTTCTCGGAGTATGGACTGGCCTTGAGTTTTAGAGCAAGATCCAGGATTTCAGACTGCTCTTCGGGAGAAATGTCATCATCACGCAAAAAATGACGGGTCATAGCAAATCTCCTCTCGAAGTTTCTAAGGTAGCACCAAGGTGCCAACACCGCTGGAGGTGAAGATCTCAAGCAAGATGCTGTGAGGCGCACGCCCGTCAATAATGTGAGCCCTGGGCACTCCCCCAGCAAGCGCATTCAGGCAAGCCTGCATCTTCGGGATCATTCCCGATTCAAGTTGTGGAAGCAGTTCAGTCAGCTCAGCAACACGAATTTCGGAAATCAAAGAGTCTTTGTTAGGCCAATTGCTATAAAGGCCCGCAACATCGGTAAGTAAAAGAAGTTTTTCCGCTCCCAACGCAACTGCCAGCGAAGCTGCTGCCAAATCTGCATTGACGTTCAGAAGCGACCCATCAGAACTGGGCGCGACTGTTGACACAATTGGCACCACCCCGGCAGCCAGAGCTTCCAAAACAATGCGTGGATTTACTTGGGTAACTTCTCCCACTAAACCAACATCAAGTGGGTTCCCTGCTTGATCTGTTGTGGTTTGCTCCGCCCTAAACAAGTTGGAGTCCTCTCCGGACAAAACTAAAGTTTTTGCACCCGCATTTTCAACTAGCTTGGCCAACTGCGCTGAAATCTGATTTCTCAAGACATCCTTGACGACATTCATAACCTCAGGGGAAGTGACCCTTAGGCCTGATCGAAACTCAGTTTCGATTCCAAGCTCTGCAAGCCTTGCGGTTATCTGCGGTCCCCCACCATGAACAATCACTGGTTTGATACCAACAAATCTGAGGTACGCCATGTCCTCGGCAAATGCCTTGGTTAGTTGCTCGTCCACCATCGCATTGCCACCGAATTTGATGACTACAACTTTTCCGTGAAAATCCTGGAGCCAAGGCAGCGACTCGATGAGCGTTTCAGCTTTGATGCGTGCCAGAGCCGCATCCTGAATCTGATTTTGGCTCATTAGCTGGAATACTCACTGTTCTCGATTACGTATTCTTTGGTCAAATCGTTTGTCAAAATTGTTGCCCTTTGATCTCCAGCGTTCAAGCCAATCCGAATGAAGACTTCGCGCGAAGCTAGATTGACCAATGACCGGTCCTGGTCAGGGCCACCCTTAGATGAAACTCGAACGCCGTTTATCTCAACGTCAATATCGTATGGGTCATACTCTGCCGCTGTTGTTCCGATTGCGGCGAGGATTCTTCCCCAATTGGGATCATTGCCATAGATGGCTGTCTTGAACAAATTGTTTCTTGCGATTGCTCTTCCGACCTCGAGAGCGTCGGCTTCCGATGCGGCACCGTGAACCTCAATAGCGATTTCGTGGGCTGCGCCTTCGGCGTCCTTCATTAACGCTCTGGCCAAATCCATACAGACATCGACCAGTAAACTTTGGAATTCTTCAGCCTCAACCTTGATGCCACTTGCCCCAGAAGACAACAGAATCACTGTGTCATTGGTTGAGGTGCAGCCATCTGAATCGAGTCGATCAAAGGAGACAGAAGTTGCAGCCCGAAGATGATTGTCGATGTTTGAGACCTCGGCATCGGTGGTGATAACTACCAGCATGGTTGCAAGTGCTGGAGCTAGCATTCCAGCTCCTTTTGCCATTCCACCAATTTTCCATCCGGCAGCAGAGGTTGCGGTTGCAAGCTTTGGAACTGAATCGGTTGTCATGATCGCGTGGGCGGAGTCAGTTCCTCCATCTAACGACAGGTCTTTGCAAGCTGAAGCAATTGCTGGGTAAAGCTTGTCGGTATCAAGCTGAACTCCAATTAGTCCTGTTGAGCACACCAATACATCTTGGGCGGACAGATCAAGAGCATCAGCTACTAGCTCAGCTGATTTGTGGGTGGTTTGAAATCCCTGGGCTCCGGTGTAGCAATTAGCTCCGCCACTGTTTAAAACAACCGCTCTAGCAGCGCCATCTTTGATGGCTTCTATGGACCAAAGCACCGGGTTCGCCTTGGCTCGATTGCTGGTAAAGACCGCAGCCGCATCATCCTTGGGTCCCAAGTTCTGAATGACGGTGACATCGAGCTTGCCACTTGATTTCAAACCTGCAGCTACCGAGCCTGCCTTGAAACCTTTTGCAAATGTTACGCTCACGAGCTAAACCCAATTCCATCAAGGCCCAGACTCTCTTGGAAACCAAGCGCAAGGTTCAGAGATTGAATTGCTGCACCAGCTGTTCCCTTTACTAA
>JBILXL010000130.1:0-2901 GCA_044378505.1 Rhodoluna sp.
TTTACCCAAAACATCCACCAAGACTTCACCCGTGTCAACGTTGATGACATAGGCGTGGAATTTCCCGAGAGTCTTTTGAGACATCGCCTTATTGGCGGTGCAGGGGGCCGCTTCGGTTGAAGTATCAACGGCCGCATCGTCAGGGTTTGCGTAGCTGATTGGGGCAAAGGTCGCACTCAGTGCCACAGCTATAGCAGCGGCCAGAACAAGCTTCAGGGAAATTTTGTGCATTAGCCAAGGCTAAGCTCAAGCGCTTGATTCGTTAGGTTCCCACTCTAAGCGGCAGGAAATTCTCAGGGAAGAGTAAGTGGTACTACCAACCCATGCGGCAGAAATCTTCTACCTTTGAAGTTCTTCCGGAGACGATCATCACGTCACCGGTGTGTAAAACAGTCTCAGGAAAAGAAGGCATATAGCTTTCGCCTTCCTTACGGGTAGCAACTACTGTGACTCCATGGTTGGAGCGGAATTTCATATCTGAGAGTGTTTTGCCATCAAAGCTTTCTGGCACTTCAGTCTTGGCCATAACGAAATCCTCATCGAGCTGGATGTAATCCAATGACTCACCGCTAACCATGTGAGCTACTCGCTTACCCATGTCCATTTCAGGGAAGATAACGTGGTGCACACCGAGCTGCTCAAGAATTCTTCCGTGAGAAACACTTGTGGCCTTAGCCCAAACTTCTGGAACGCCAAGCTGCAACAGCAGCGAGGCTGTAAGGATTGAGGCTTCTAGATCCGAACCAATCGCCACCACCGCGGAATCAAAATCCTGAATGCCAAGTTCTCTAAGGGTGGCCTCATCGGTTGTGTCTGCCTGAACCACGTGAGTCAGTGATTCGGCATTGGCCTGTACTAGCCTTTCGTCGGAATCGATGCCCAAAACTTCTCTGCCTGTCTTAACAAGCTCAAGAGCAAGAGCAGTTCCGAATCGGCCTAGACCAATTACTGCAATGGTTGACGCTCCGTGCTTTTTACCGGCGCGTAGCTTTAGACGATTAGCCAACTTTTTCTCCATTCAAGTGCTTTGGAGCCTGGGGCTTCAAAGCAGCACTTCTAACAATAACTGCAGAGTTGTTTTCTGCAGAAGACTTAACCAATTAGGGGCCTTTCCTTAGGGAACTCATAGTGGCGCTGTGTCTTTCTTAGAGCCAAGGAAGTGGCTACCACGATAGGGCCCAGTCGACCAAAGAGCATCAGCAAAGACAGAAGGAACTTTGCGTGTTCGGGAAGATCAGGGGTTATTCCGGTGCTTAGACCCACAGTTCCAGCGGCTGAGATTACTTCGAATAGAAGTTCATCCAGTGTGAAGTTGGTTGTGAATCTAAGCAGGAATATGGCACCGATAGTGACAAAGAGGTAAAGCGTGACAATTGTCAGCGCTTGCCTTTGCATTGAGCGAGGCAGGCGACGGTTTCCCACGTTCACCGCAGACTCTCCGCGAATTTCGGTGTAGACGATGTAAAGCAATACAACAGCGGTACCAATTTTGATACCACCGGCCGTTGATGCGCTGGCTCCACCAATAAACATCAAAATGTCAATTCCAAGCCAGGTGCTTGCGTACATCGCTCCGGTATCAATTGTGTTTAGTCCCGTTGAGCGAGGCATTGAAGAGGCAAACATGCTTGAGATGATCTTTTGCAGTGGGTCCATGGCGCCTAGCGTGCGCGGGTTGTACCACTCGGAAATTGCGATGCCAATAGCGCCGATTAATAGCAGCACCAGGCTCGAATAAAGAATGATTCTTGAGTTTAGGGACCACTGTGCCGGCATCGTGTAGTCGGCAGTTTTCCTAAGCAGGGAATAGATTCTCAATTTGAGACGGTCTCTGATTTCAGCCATGACTGGAAATCCAAAACCTGCCAGGGTTGAAATCAGGAACACTGGACCGATGATTCCAAGGTCACCGGCAAATCCCATCAGGCTATCTGAGTAAAGAGCAAAGCCAGCTTGGTTGAATGCTGAGATTGCATGGAACCCACCGTGGGCCAGGGCTTTTTCGAACGAGTAGCCGTACTCGAAGAAGAATCGAACTGCCAGAAACAAAAACAAGACCAGCTGGAAAAATAGCATTAGTTTGGCGATGTTTTTCAGCAACGTCTTTACATCTGGCTGCTTGGTGGCGGATGACTCTGAAGTTGCAGAAATTCGATTCTTGAGTGAGATTCGTCCTTCAATTAGATAACCAACTAAGGTTGCAAATCCGATGATTCCAAATCCACCGATTTGAATCAAAAATGCCAGAATCACATGACCGGTGGTTGACCAGTGAGTTGCAGAATCAACCGTTGTCAGTCCCGTCACGGTGACGGCGGAAGTTGAAGTGAAAAGTGCGTCAAAGAAATTTGTGACTGTTCCGGCTTTGGATGCCGCCGGCAACATGAGTAGGAATGTGCCAAGAAGAATAAGAGCTGTAAAGGCTGCTGCAATCAACTGCGTTGAAGACAGCCTGGATAGTTTTGGCATTTCAGATAAAACTATACTCCTGCCCTTGAAACTAGTCACGGGTGCGGGCTGCAAGTCAATAGCCAAGCAGTCTTCAGGCTATTAAGACTGGCTTGCTTAGTTGAGGACGCCTATTTTCTTGAGCCTTGCAATGGCCCCATCTTCGATTGGCGACTCTGGTCCAATTGCCAATCTCATGAACTTCAAAACAAAGCGAGTAATTGGCTGAATGATCCAACGCGGCTTAGCCCGAAGACCAAGCAGTGCTCTAAATTCTGGTCTGAGAGAAACAACAGCTGCGTCAAACAACAATCCGTAGATTGGCTTGGAAGTAAAAGGAAGTGGCGGGTTCTTAATAAATGCAACTACTTTTTCGGTATCCGGAGTTGAAACCAAAAGACCGGCTTTGTAAAGGTTCGTAATTTCTCTATCTAGCTCGTGCAAGTTCATAGG
>JBILXL010000131.1:0-2900 GCA_044378505.1 Rhodoluna sp.
TGCTATGCAGGAATCAAGTCTTGTAAATATCGATTACGGCGACCGGGACTCGGTGGGACTGTTTCAGCAGCGCACCTCCCAAGGCTGGGGAACGATTGCACAAATCATGGACCCGAAGTATTCGGCCAGGGCATTTTTTGGAGGACCAACTGGCCCCAATGCCGGAAAAATCCGAGGTCTATTAGATATCAAAAACTGGTCAACTATGTCCTTAGCCAAAGCGGCCCAAGCGGTTCAGATTTCGGCCTTTCCTGACGCCTATCAAAAATGGGAACTCTCAGCTTGGAGCTGGTTCGATCAGATTGAATCAGAGATAAACAATGGCTAATTTATCCGGGCAACTAATCGCGAACCGATACCAAGTTATCTCACTGGTGGCTTCCGGCGGGATGGCGAGTGTGTATCTCGCCAATGATCAAGTGCTGGAGCGCAAAGTTGCGCTCAAGGTTATCCATCCACACCTTGCCAAAGATAAGTCTTTTGTAGAGAAGTTCCAGCGAGAAGCCAAGATGGCAGCGCAACTGTCACATCCGAACCTGGTAAACGTTTTTGATCAGGGAACTGACGGCGAGGTGATCTTTCTGGTCATGGAATACGTGCCAGGAATAACCCTGCGGGATGCGATGAATGACTTCGGAGCGCTAGATACTAAGAAGGCTCTCGAGATTATTGAACCCCTTACAGAAGCCTTGGCTGCCGCCCATTCTGCCGGAATCTTGCACCGTGACCTAAAGCCTGAAAATGTCTTTTTATCCGATGGCGGCAAAGTCAAGCTCGGTGATTTTGGACTGGCTCGAGAAATCACAGAACACACTCAAACCGGGTCAGTAGTTGGAACTGTCGCCTATCTCTCCCCTGAATTAGTACTGCGAGGACAAGCCGATGCCCGAAGCGATATTTACTCTCTCGGAGTAATGATCTTTGAAATGCTGACCGGCAAGCAGCCTTACCAGGGTGAGCAGGCTGTTCAGGTCGCCTACCAGCACGCCAACGAAAACATCCCGGCACCTTCCACGCTCAATTCAAGTGTTCCAGAACTCTTGGATGAGATTGTGCTTTGGACTACCGCCAGAAATCCAAGCCAACGACCAGCCTCAGCCGTTGCACTGCTTCCTGTTATTGCTAGGGCCAAACAAGACTTATCGCGCGGGCTTACCACCACCCTTTCCGAAATCGACAAGACGGCTCGAATCAATCTT
Organism: Rhodoluna sp.; assembly: GCA_044378505.1. Taxonomy (GTDB): domain Bacteria; phylum Actinomycetota; class Actinomycetes; order Actinomycetales; family Microbacteriaceae; genus Rhodoluna. The sequence goes on from JBILXL010000131.1 coordinate 1,200, forward strand.
GATCGGGACTTTGTTTCACCGGCTGGTGCTACGGAAGTTCTGGATGTTTCAGATATTGAGGAATTTGCATCCTCATCGTCCCTTGCAACCAAATTGGAAAAATCGAATAAGCGTTCAAAGCTTTGGCTGGTAATCTTCACGGTCATCGCACTAATTAGCGGCGGAGGCTCTGGATGGTGGTTCTCATCTGGCCCTGGAGGGTTGGCAGCGGTACCTGATTTAACCGGGCGTACCTTGGAATCTGCGGTGGAGGCGCTGGACCCACTAGGGGTAGTAATTGAGCAGCTAGAAGAAAACAGCGGCACCGTTGCTGAAGGTTTCATCACGCGAACTGAACCTGCAGCAGGCTCCAGGGTGTTCAAGAACTCGGTTGTGAAGGTGTTTATCTCTCTAGGGCCCAAACAGCTACCCGTTCCTGAAGCAAAAGGCCTAAGCGTGGAAGCTGCCAAGCAACTGTTGACTGATTCTGGATTTGTTGTCGGCTCCGTCAAGAACTTTTTTGGAGCAGAAGCTTCCGGGCAAGTAATTGGGCTATCTGACCCAACTGGAACAATTCTCAATCAAGGCAGCGTGCTTGATGTCCTGGTTTCAATTGGTGCGGTCCCAGATGTTTTGGGACTAAGTGCCGAAGCGGCGAGGGCGCTATTAGCGGAACTTCCAATAACAATCGAAGAAGCTGAAGTATTCAATAACCAGATCCCTGCCGGTCAAGCAGTTGGATTAGTGCTTGCCGAAGACCCACTGCCAGAAAATGGCAGCGCTGTCCTGGAAATTTCCAAGGGTCCAGAAATTGTGATCATGCCAAATACCGTGGGTGAAACCATTGCCGCCGCCAAGGCACTGCTTGAGATACTAGGGCTGCTAGTTGTAGTTGACACCAACCAACTCTCCAGCAATTTTGGAATCGCGAAGGTAAAGCGTCAAAGTCCAGAAGCAGGCTCAGAAATTAGAGTCGGCGACAGCGTGACTATTATTTCTCGTTAGCGCTTAGCTAGAGCCTCAGAAACCAAGAACGCGAGTTCTAGTGACTGCATGTGATTTAATCTTGGATCACAAAGTGATTCGTAGCGAGACTCAAGTGTCTTTTCATCAATCATCTCTGAACCACCCAAGCACTCAGCAACGTCGTCGCCGGTTAGCTCGATGTGGATTCCTCCAGGGAATGTTCCAGCGTTACGGTGGACCTCAAAAAAGCCAGCTACCTCATCCATAACGTCATCGAATCTTCTTGACTTGTAGCCGTTCTTGGTTGTCATGCCGTTTCCGTGCATTGGATCCGTGATCCAAAGCGGCTTGGCATCACTTGCTTTGACTGCCTCCACGAGTTTTGGAAGCTTGTCGCGAATTTGACCAGCACCCATTCTGGTGATGAAGGTCAAGCGGCCCGGTTCGCGATTTGGATCTAGCTTCTCAATCAAAGCCATGACATCCGCAACTTCTGTGCTCGGTCCGAGCTTGACACCAATTGGGTTTCTAATTCGAGACATGAAATCAACGTGAGCGCCATCAATGTTTCTGGTTCGCTCTCCCACCCAAAGGAAATGACCACTGGTGGCGTAGGGGTTTCCGGTTCGTGAATCAATGCGAGTCATTGGTCTTTCGTAATCGAATAACAAGGCCTCGTGCGAAACGTAGAACTCAGTTGCCTTCAGGGCGTCAAAGTCAGCTCCGCAGGCATCCATGAATCTAATTGCGCGATCA
>JBILXL010000132.1:0-2874 GCA_044378505.1 Rhodoluna sp.
ATCATCGGAACTCTACCGGTTCTGATTCTCGGTCTTGCTCTGCGTGATTTTATTGAAAATGACGTTAGAAACCTTTGGGTCATCGCCTATACGCTTATCGGTTTTGGTGTCTTGCTGGGACTCGCAGACTTTTTTGGTAAGAAAACAAAGAGCATTACAGAGCTCAACTTTTCTCACGGTGTGGCCTTTGGAATGGGGCAGGCGTTGGCATTGATTCCAGGAGTGTCTCGTTCGGGAGGCACAATCACAGTTGGTTTGATGTTGGGCTACACAAGGCAAGCAGCAGCTCGCTACAGCTTTTTGTTAGCGATTCCAGCAGTTCTTGGTTCGGGACTGTTTCAGTTCTTTTCCTCAGTAGGCGACCTAAGTCAAGACTTACTGGTTGCAACAGTGGTAGCCACAATTGTCTCGGGGGTAGTTGGGCTTAGTGTTATCCACTACCTGCTCAAATACCTGCAGAAGGGTTCGTTCTTGCCGTTTGTGATTTGGCGGGTAGGCGTCGGTGTTTGGCTGCTGGTGATGCTCACAAGTGGAGCACTAACGGCCTAGCTCTCGGGTGGTTTTTCTTCCGACTGCAAGAACTTTTCTAGTTCGCGAGCTATGGCTTCACCTGAGGCTGCCTCAGATTCGAACTCATCACGGGTCTTCTCGAGTTGCTGGATATAGCCAGCCATCTCCTCGTCATTCTCGGCAATCTCGTCTATGCCACGTTCCCACTCAAAGGCTTGGTCCGCCAAGTCTCCTTGAGAAAAGCTCACGCCGAGCATCTTCTCCAGCTCCGCCATTAGCGCAAGCGTTGCCTTTGGAGAAGGTGAGTTATGCACGTAGTGAGGCACCGCGGCCCAAAGAGCCATTGTGGGAATGCCGGCTGCTTCGAGTGCTATTCCAAGTGTTGACAAAATACCTACCGGGCCTTCGTAGCTTGAGCGCTCGATGTTCATCGCAGAACGAACTTTCTCGTTCTGGCTTGTCGCATTGACGGTTATCGGTCTGGTGTGGGGTGTGTCTGCGAGCATTCCACCTAGGAAGATGACCGCTTCTATTTCACGATCTTCAATCATTTCTAGAATTTCAGCCGTGAACGACTTCCATCTTCTTGCTGGCTCAGTCCCAATCAGAACACTGAATCTTGAGAGAATCGGATCTTTGTCGGTTGAGATCATGAATGCAGTTCCTGGCCAGGTCAGTTCCCGATCTCCAGATTCGTCAAAGGAAACCGATGGACGAGTGAATTGGAAGTCGTAGTAGTCCTCAGGATCTACTTCCGCTGCTACCTGGCACTGAAGTGCTTCGCTGATTAGCTTGGCTGCCGAGCTAGCTGATTCGGCTGCGTCGTTCCAGCCCTCGAATGCACAAATAAGCACCCGGCCACCGAAAATACTGTTTTCGCTAGTCACTTTTTGAAATCTTGCCCTTTGATTACTGGTTTGTTTGAGATGGCTTAACTGTAAGGCTAAATGCCAAAGCTAGACTTCAATCATCATGATTTTCAAGCAACTCCCAGCAGCCGTTCTATGGGACATGGATGGCACACTAATCGACTCAGAGCCTTATTGGATGAAGAGCGAAGGCTCCTTTGCTAAGGCCAACAACAGCAACTGGACCGAACAAGACGGCTTGAGCTTGGTTGGTATGTCGCTGTATGACTCATCCAAGATCATCAAGGAAAGAGTCGGCTCCGATCTAGAACCTGAGCAGATTATTCAAAAGCTAACCGATGATGTATCCGCCCAGCTCAAGCAGGAGATATATTGGCGCCCCGGAGCAAGAGACCTTCTGTTGCTGCTTCGCAAAAAGAAGGTCAAAACAGCGCTTGTAACCATGTCCATGCACCGCATGGCAAAACAGGTAGCTGATTCGATTGGTTTCAATGCTTTTGATGTGATCGTTGCCGGAGACGATGTTCGTCACGGAAAACCCCATCCTGAGCCCTACCTAAAAGCTGCAGAGCTGCTTGGCGTCAAACCGGAGGACTGTGTTGCTTTTGAAGATTCACTGACAGGACTTCGTTCCGCCGAAGCAGCCAACACCAAGGCGGTTGGGGTCAAGAACATCGTAGAACTACCCATGGAACCAGGTCGCGTCCTCTGGCCCACTCTTGAAGGCGTGACTTTGGCTGATCTTCGGGGGCTATTCAAATGACGAAGCGAACTCACACATTTAAAGCCGGTGACAAAGTCCAGCTGACCGGACCCAAGGGAAGACTAAACACCATCACGCTTGTCAAAGGTGGTGCCTTCGGAACTCACCGCGGTGATCTGAAACACGATGACATTATCGGACAAGCCGATGGCTCTGTAGTCGCAACTCAAAACGGCGTTGAGTATCTGGCTCTGAAGCCGCTCATGAATGACTTCGTGTTATCAATGCCGCGCGGAGCGGCAATCATTTACCCGAAAGACGCTGCACAAATTCTTGTTGAAGGTGACATCTTCCCTGGGGCAGTAGTTGTTGAAGCGGGAGTTGGATCAGGTGCCCTAAGCATGTATCTGCTTCGAGCAATTGGAGAGTCCGGCGAGCTGCACTCATTTGAGCGTCGATCTGAATTTGCCGAGATTGCAGCTGGCAATGTAAAGGCCCAGTTGGGGTCTAATCCGAAGAACTGGAAGATTCATCTTGGAGATCTTCAGGAGCAACTTCCTAAAAAGCTCAAGCCGCAGAGCGTGGATCGAGTAGTGCTAGACATGCTGGCGCCTTGGGAATGCATTGATGAATGTGCAACTGCTTTGGCTCCAGGAGGTTTGATGATTGTCTACGTTGCAACAGCAACCCAGCTTTCTCGGGTGGCAGAGGATCTGCGTTCTTCGAGATTGTTTACAGAACCGTTGGCATTTGAAACTTTGGTTAGGCCCTGGCACCTTCAGGGATTAGCGG
>JBILXL010000035.1:0-10062 GCA_044378505.1 Rhodoluna sp.
TGGCCCTTTGACTTTTTCTGCCATTAGTTTTCCTTTTTAGGTTGAATTGACCAGACCCATGAGATCAATCCAGCAATCAAAATAATAGCGGCGGCAAGAATAACTAGCAGGGTGTTTTCTTTATAGCTGTCGTAGAGCCCCACCACACCAAAGAACAGGGCAAGGTAGCTAATTAGGATCCAGCGGTTGCGCATGTTGAAATGCTAGTGGCTTGCAACTAAAACAGTGTCTCGGGCGTCACATCCAAGGGTTCGATCAATTCCGGGCCGCTGTTTTTAATTGAGTTGACTGCATCGGAAACAGTCCAAAATCTCAGGTGAGCGTCGGGTTGGAATCCATCAAACATTGAGCGCACTTTATCTACGTCCTGCAAAGCTGGATCCATCCACGCTTCCCAGCGATCCTTAGGCAAGAACATCGGCATGCGGCTGTGTACGGTGGCCAGTTCACCAACGGCATCTCTTGTGATGATTGCTACGCTGCTTTTTACTTCCCCATCCGGCGCTACCCACTCATCCTGGATTCCGGCAAACACCAGCATCTTCTCGTCATCACGAGAGATGTAGACCGGCTGCCTTGGTTTGTACTTACCAAGCTCTGTCGCCCACTCGTAGTAACCGGTTGCTGGAACCAAACAGCGGGATCTGCGAAAAGCGTTTTTGAAGGTGGGTTTCTCGTGCACTGTTTCTGATCTGGCATTTATGGCAGCTGATTGGCTCTTTAGGGCTTCGGTGGCGTTCTTGCTCCACGGAGCAATTAGGCCCCAGGATGCGATTTCTAGATTCTCGTTTTTGACGATGTAGACGTCTTGGGTTGGCTTGATGCTCCAGTCGAAGGAAAGCTCTCGGTTCGGTAAGCCTTTCAGGCCAAACTCCGCGACCATGTCGTTGAGCATTTCTTCCATCGCAAAGCGGCCGCACATGTTTCTAATCTACGCCCAAGGGGATTGAGCTTCGGAAGGGTCATAAAATTGATGTGTAAGTTTTCGACCAGGGGGAAGAGATGGGTAAGTTCAAGCAAGAGTTATCTGGCGGCACCAAGACATCGGTTGGCGATGCTGACGGCGTTATCAAGAAGCTTCTGAAATCCCCAGCGGGGCTTTCAGAGATCTATGCTCTGTTCTTAGATGAAGACCCTGTTGTGGCGATGCGGGCAAGCTACGTTGCAATGCGGGTTGCTGAGCAAAAGCCTGAATCTGTAAATCCCTTCGCCAAGGAGCTGCTAAAAAATTTAGAGCTTTACACCCAACAAGAAGTTCGGTGGCACATCCCCCAGCTTCTGGTTCACCTGGACCTATCCAAAGCGCAAAAGAAGCGTGCCTACGACGTGATAATGAATTGGGCTGAGACCGACAAGAGCAAGATTGTTGGTTACTACGGCTTTCAAGCTGCAGCGGATTTTGCCGAGACAGACTCCGCTCTGCTTCAAGATTTCATCCCCAGAATTAGGAAAGCCAATAAGTCTGGTGCTAAGTCCATTCAGAATCGTTGCAAGAAGATTGCTAAGCAGTTGGGTATTGAGCTCTGATTGTCTTGGAAAGAAGAGCCCTGTCTTCGCCAATACCGTCAAAGTCTTTATGCCCCGACGCTTCAGTCGGCAAAACTAAACTCCCGCTGGTGTCTTTAGCCATAAAGCCAATAGCTTCGTGAAACCTTAGAGATGTTGTGTTCGCAGGTGACGTTACTGCTTCTATGTGATTGGCGCCTAGGTCAAGCACCTTGGTTTCAAAGGCTTCGTAAAGGGATTTGCCTAGCCCTTCGGACCTATGCTCGGGATCAACTCCGATGAAGTGGACATAGGCTTTGGTTTTGTCTGTTTGGGAGATGTATCCAACGAGAAATGCGATTGGTTTGAGGTTTTCGCCTCGAATCACAAAACTTGTGTCGGAAAAATCTTTGAACCATAGCTTGGGCAGCATTGGAGCCACGTTGCGCCCACCCCACCAGCTGTCTAGGTTTTCTGAGATATAAGAAAAGTCAGTTTCTTTGAGTTCTGAAATCTCGTGCACATTCCAACTTTATTCCAGGGGTTCATTGGCAGAAATGCTTGTTCAAAGAAATAAAAACTCCCCCTATTTCTAGGAGGAGTTTTTACTTCGTGGAGACTAGGGGTATTGACGTGCCTAGCAAAGACGGGGGTTGTAGGGGTCCGATTTGGATTTTCAGACTATAAATCAGACTATTTTTTCTGCCAGTCTTAACCAGATTAGAGGGGGCTTGTTATTTCTTGACCCTATTTCTCAGCGTCAGCAACCTTTTCCCACATTTTGGCCATTACCCACCATTGACCGTCTAGGTAGACAATGTTCAGGTAGTCCTGCATTACCCCACCAAACATCTCTAGCTGCATTTTTAGCAAGGCGAGAGTTGGTGAAATCTGGTCAAAACTCAGAACCAGATCTCTTCTGGCGTTCCCTAGGTCCGCTGGCGAGGTCCTCTCGAGCACGGCCTGGCGATAGATGGCACAAGGACGAATATTGAGTTTGTTATCGGACACCCCGTAAAGAACTGAATCTGGGTGAAAAACACGATCAAACGTTTCCATGTTTTGATGGTGCATAAGATCAAAGTAATCCCGACTAAGTTTTACAATCCCTGGGTCAGCGTTATTGAGTACGGCAAAAGTCATATTGAAAATCTTAGCTTTGTATCGCTTGGTTGAGATATCTGTGAAGAGAAAACTCCCCGTGATTTGAAAACACTTTATGAGTTGCTGGCTTTGACGTGCTAATTACTTCTGTGATGGAAATTAGGCACAGACCTTGGGTGGTCATTTCTCAGACTAGAAATCAGACTATGTTGTCGGAGAAATAAAAAACTCCCCCTATTTCTAGGAGGAGTTTTCTACTTCGTGGAGACTAGGGGGGTCGAACCCCTGACCCCCTGCTTGCAAAGCAGGTGCTCTACCAACTGAGCTAAGTCCCCATTTTGGAAAGCTCAAGTGGACTTGAGGCTTCCTGGTGGGCCTAGGAGGACTTGAACCTCCGACCTCTTCATTATCAGTGAAGCGCTCTAACCACCTGAGCTATAGGCCCAAAACAGCCTCCCTGAGTCTAATGCATCCAAAATCAATGCTCAAACCCGAGAAAAGCCCAGGGTGTATCTATTTAGTTGTTTGTGAAACGTATTGCGATACCGCCTGTGATCTTGCCGATCACGTTGAAGATCATCGCGTACAACCCAGTTAGGGCCGTCCCGAGAATCACATTCACAATCGCCAGCGTTGTGGCGAAAGACATAACTCGAGGCAGAGATAGCTCTTGCTCGATATCAACTCCGCCATCTCCAAACACTCCAGAAAGCAGCGAGTTCAAAGAAGCGAAAAGACCAATTTGACCAACCACAAACCAGAGGGCAAAAAAGCCAACAACGGTTGCAATTCCGGCTGCTACGGTCACGAAGAAACCTGCCTTAATGGCGGACCAAACTTCGATCTTGACTAGCTTTAGCGCAACTTGTTTTTGTGCAGGGGCTGGACGATATCCAAACCTTGATTTTCTTGCTGGAGCATCACTCATTCTTCAGTAGCTCCTTCCAAGTTGCGTTCTGAATTCTTTGCTAGTCCAATAACTGAGTCAGCTTCATCGAATCTGGCAAAAACCACACCCATGGTGTCCCGGCCCTTGGCTGGAACCTCACTGACGGCTGACCTGACAACTTTACCGCTAGCAAGGACAACTAGCACCTCGTCGGATTCGCTACAGATAATAGCTCCCACTAAATCACCGCGTTTTTCTTCGAGTTTGGCCACCTTTATGCCCAAACCACCCCTATTTTGTGGTCGGTACTGATCCACGGCAGTTCGCTTGGCATAACCACCTTCGGTGGCAATAAAGACGTAAGAGTCAGCGATGTCGTTGATTACGGTTGCCGAAAGCAGGAAGTCTCCCTTGCGGAAATTCATACCGATGTTTCCGGATGTGTCACGACCCATTGCGCGAAGTGATTTCTCGGAAGCTGAGAATCTAATTGACATTCCCTTGCGCGAGACAAGTAGTAGGTCATCCGAATTAGAAACCAACATTGCCGCTACCACTTCATCGTCACCCTTTAGCTTGATGGCAATAATTCCGCCAGAACGTGGGGTGTCGTAAGCCTCCAGTGCGGTCTTCTTCACAAGACCGCTCTTGGTTGCAAGCACCAGGTATGGAGCCTTGCTGTAATCCTTGATGTCCAGTACCGATGCAATCTTTTCGTCCGGTTGCATCGAAAGTAGGTTGGCCACGTGCTGGCCCTTGGCGTCTCTTCCTGCTTCTTGAACTTCGTAAGCCTTCGCTCGATAGACGCGACCCTTATTGGTAAAGAACAACAGCCAGTGGTGAGTTGTTGTCACAAAGAAGTGCGAAACAACATCATCGGCTCGAAGAGAGGCACCTTTCACGCCCTTACCTCCGCGGTGTTGGCTGCGGTAGTTGGTGCTCTTGGTTCGCTTGATGTAACCACCGCGAGTAACGGTGATAACCATCTCTTCTTCAGGAATTAGATCCTCGGTTGAAACATCGTCATCGCCACCGACCTGAAGAGCAGTTCTTCGCTCGTCACCGTGGCGAGAAACAACTTCTTCTAGTTCTGACTTGATGATTTCGCGCTGCTTCTTTGGGGAGGCGATGATCGACTTGTATTCCTTGATCTCAAGCTCAAGCGCCGCTGCCTCATCAATGATCTTCTGGCGCTCAAGGGCAGCAAGCTGTCTTAGCTGCATGTTCAAGATGGCACGAGCTTGCAGCTCGTCGATCTTGAGCATTGTCATCAGGCCGTCTTTAGCATCATCCGCTGTTGCACTCTTACGGATAAGGGCAATGACCTTATCCAGTGCATCGAGAGCCTTTAGGTAGCCGCGAAGAATGTGGGCGCGCTCTTCGGCTTTTTTGAGTCTGAAGTTCGTTCTGCGAACAATGACATTTACCTGGTGCTCAACCCAATTGGAAATAAAGCCATCGAGAGAAAGCGTTCTTGGAACACCATCAACAAGCGCCAGCATGTTCGCGCTGAAGTTTTCGCGAAGCTGGGTGTACTTATACAAGTTGTTTAGAACAACTCTTGCAACCGCGTCCTTCTTTAGAACCACGACAAGCCTTTGACCGGTGCGGCCAGAGGTCTCATCCCTGATGTCAGCAATTCCAGTTAGCTTGCCTTCTTTGACTAGCTCTGCGATCTTCTGTGCCAAGTTGTCAGGGTTTACCTGGTAAGGAAGCTCGGTGACTACAAGACAAGTTCTGTTATGTAATTCTTCGACGCTTACGATTGCACGCATCGTGATTGAACCGCGGCCGGTGCGGTAAGCGTCTTCGATGCCGCGCTTGCCGATTATTTCTGCACCGGTTGGAAAATCCGGGCCCTTGATGCGCTGCATCAACGCGGCGAGTAATTCTTCTTGGGTGGCCTCTGGGTTCTCAAGTGCCCAGATAGCGCCGTCGGCAACTTCGCAAAGGTTGTGTGGCGGGATGTTTGTTGCCATACCAACTGCAATACCGATTGATCCGTTGATTAGAAGATTTGGAATTCGGCTTGGAAGAATTGTTGGCTCTTGAGTTCTGCCGTCATAGTTGTCTTGGAAATCAACGGTGTCTTCGTCGATGTCGCGAACCATTTCCATTGCAAGTGGTGCCATCTTGCATTCTGTATAACGAGGCGCAGCAGCTGGATCGTTTCCAGGTGAACCAAAGTTTCCTTGTCCGAGTACTAGTGGGTAGCGAAGGTTCCAAGATTGAACAAGTCTTACCAAGGTGTCATAGATTGCAGTGTCACCGTGTGGGTGGTACTGACCCATAACATCGCCGACAACTCTTGAGCACTTTGAGAACTGTTTGTCTGGGCGATAGCCACCGTCATACATCGCATACAAAACTCTGCGGTGAACTGGCTTTAGTCCGTCCCTTACGTCGGGAAGTGCGCGGCCAACGATAACGCTCATCGCGTAATCCAAATAACTGCGCTGCATTTCGACCTGTAGGTCGACCTGCTCTACGTGGTCCATCCGAGGCTCAGTTGCCGGTGTCTTATCTGCCATAAGTAATTTCTCGCTTCTAGATATCTAGGAAGCGAACATCCTTTGCGTTCTTTTGGATAAATGATCTTCTTGCCTCAACGTCTTCGCCCATCAGGGTTGAGAAAACCTCATCGGCGAGCGCTGCATCATCAAGAGTTACCTGGAGCAGGGTTCTTCTGGCCGGGTCCATGGTGGTTGACCAAAGCTCGTCGTAGTCCATTTCACCAAGACCCTTGTAGCGCTGGATTGAGTTTTCCTTAGGAATCTTTCTTCCGGCCTTGGCGCCTTCCTTGAGCTTTATATCCCGCTCCGCGTCTGAGTAAACGTACTCGTGCTCAGCGTTAGTCCACTTGATTCGGTAAAGCGGTGGCTGAGCAAGATACACGTAGCCGTGCTCAATAAGGGGTCTCATGTACCTAAACAGCAGCGTAAGTAGCAGCGTGCGGATGTGCTGGCCGTCGACATCAGCGTCGGCCATCAAGATGCACTTGTGGTACCTAATCTTCGAAACATCAAACTCTTCGCCGATTCCGGTACCAAAAGCCGCAATTAGCGCCTGGACTTCGGTGTTGGCAAGAGCCCTATCTAGCCTTGCCTTCTCAACGTTCAAAATCTTTCCGCGCAGCGGCAAGATCGCCTGGTGCTCAGGATCGCGACCGCTAACTGCTGAACCACCGGCAGAGTCACCCTCCACGATGTAAATCTCAGAAAGTGCCGGATCGCGGGAAGAGCAGTCGCGAAGCTTTCCTGGCATTCCGCCGGATTCCAAAAGACCTTTTCTTCTGGTTGCTTCGCGGGCTTTTCGAGCAGCCATTCTGGCAGCTGCTGCCTGAATTGCTTTTCGGACGATTTCTTTCGCCGCTGGTGGGTTGCGCTCTAGCCAATCGCCTAGTTTGTCGTTGACGATTTTCTGGGTGAAGGTCTTAGCTTCAGTGTTTCCAAGCTTGGTCTTGGTCTGGCCTTCAAATTGAGGCTCGGAAAGCTTGATTGAGACAACGGCGGTTAGGCCTTCGCGGACGTCGTCACCGGAGAGGTTTTCGTCCTTTTCTTTGAGCAGGTTATTGGCCCTGGCGTACTTATTTAGAAGCGAGGTAATTGCTGTTCTAAAGCCCTCTTCGTGGGTTCCACCTTCGTGGGTGTTGATGGTGTTGGCGTAGGTGTGGACAGACTCGGTATAGGCGTTGGTCCACTGCATCGCGACCTCGATGGACATATCCTTCTTGGAAGTTTCTGCCTCGAGCGAGATGATCTCGTCGTGAACTAACTCGATTTTCTTAGAGGCGTTTAGGAATTCGACGTAGTCAACTAGACCGCGGGTGTACTTATAGCTTTCGGTCTTGCCATTTCGCTCGTCGGTAATTGTAATTCCAAGGCCCTTATTCAAAAAAGCCATCTGCTGGAAGCGTGCCCTTAGTGTTTCGTAGTCAAACTCAACTGTTTCAAAGATCGAACCATCCGGTTTGAATTCGATTGTGGTTCCGGTGTGATCTACTTTCTTGCCCTTAGCTAGTGGCTTTTGGGGCACACCGATCTTGTATTCCTGGGTCCACAGGAAGCCATCTCTTGCAACTTCTACCTTCAAATCTGTAGAGAGTGCGTTCACAACAGAGGCACCAACACCGTGCAGGCCACCGGATACTGCGTAGCCACCCCCGCCGAATTTTCCTCCGGCGTGAAGAACTGTTAGAACAACTTCAACCGCAGGTTTTTTCTCAACCGGGTGCATATCCACCGGGATTCCGCGGCCGTTGTCGGTGACTTTGATCCAGCCCTTTGGGGTGATGTAAACATTTATATCGTCGCAGTGACCAGCGAGGGCTTCGTCAACAGAGTTGTCAACAATTTCATAAACCAGGTGGTGAAGACCTCTGGGGCCGGTTGATCCGATGTACATACCCGGGCGCTTACGAACAGCTTCTAGTCCTTCAAGAACTTGGATGCTGTCGGCGTCATAACCGGATTTGGTTTTTGGTTTCGAAAAAGTTTCTTTTTTCGCAGGGGTTTTCACTGCGGCGGGAGCGGGTTTGGAAGTTTTAGTGGCGGGCTTTGTAGTTGGTTTAGCAACTGCCTTTACGGAAGAAGGCTTTGATTTCGGTGAATCTTTTTTAGCCGGCATGTTCTATTTGTGCTCCTTGTATTTCGCCTAGTTAGTTCCACATAACAGCGACAAGTCGACTTACATTGGGGTTTGCTAACTGGTTTTATTTTACCCCACGCGAAGCACTTAAAGTTTCAGGCTGTGCAGTTATCCGTAAGTGTCTCTGGGTCCTCGACCCGGCACAGACCTAGGGCCTTTTTTCCAAGACGGCGCGTCGGGTCCCAGAAACGAAATGCTCTTAATTTCAAGCTCCGGAAATGAGCTGCCAATTTTGTCCAAAATCTGGTTTTGCATTAATCGCAATTCTGTGGCCCAGGCGGTGGATTTGCATCGAATCGTAAGTTTGCCGTTTGCCAGATTTTCGGGCTGCGTGTTTTTGGCGTTTAAATCCCCAACGATTTCTGCCCATCTGACAAAAAGCTCTGCTTCTTCCATTTGCGATTGCCAGCGAAAATCCTGCATTAGAGAATCAATGGAATTTGATGCCGAAATTGGATCGCGCCCGGCATCAAAGGGTTTTGAGCGATTTTTCTTCTTTTCGGTAATTCTCTTCTGATCTTTCGAAACACGGCCGGTGACCGCTTGTTTCATGGCGTAGTAAAAATCAACTGCAAAGTTTTTGTCGTCAGTCATTTGTAATCTCACCCGCAACAACACTAAACCTTTTCGCGCTCAGCGCTTCCGGCACATCTTCAATCACTGCTGCGGTGATGATTACCTGCTCGTTGCCCAGGACAAGCTCGGCGAGCTTGACTCTTCTATCTGCATCAAGCTCGGCAAAGACGTCATCGAGAATCAAGATAGGGTCGCCGAGCCTAGACTCGGCTTTTAGAATTTCAAGCGATGCCAGTCTGAGCGCAAGGGCATAAGACCAGCTCTCACCGTGTGATGCGTAGCCTTTTGCTGGCAAGGGGCCAAGAATCAAAACCAAATCGTCTCGGTGCGGCCCAACAAGTGTGATTCCGCGCTCAAGTTCTTTAGGTCTTGTTCTCTCGAGAGTTTCGCGGAACAGCTCGGCGATTTGTTCGCGGTTGGTGATTGCTAAGTATTCGGCGCTATCTGACTCTTCGGAATCGATCGCGGCGGTTCCGATGATTGAAGATTTGATAAACATCTTTGGTTCGTTGTTGCTTTTGGCTATTGCTTGATAGTTAGTAATAAGCCCAGGCTCAAGCTTTTGAGCGATGCTCACACGGGCCGCAATTATTTCTGATCCCAGTGAGACCAGGGATTCATCCCAGGCCGACAGGGTGGAAAGAGCACTGCCCTTGGTTCCCGTTGCTCTGGCGGATTTGAGCAGAGTGTTGCGCTGTTTTAGAACTCTTTCGTAGTCGGAATAAACACCCAGCATTCGGGGTGTGAATTGGATGATCAGCTGATCAATAAAAGCCCTGCGGTTAGTTGGGTCGCGCTTTACGATATCTAGATCTTCGGGTGCAAAAATCACGGAATTTAGATACCCCAGAATGTCCTTAGGTTTAGCAACCGGTGACTTGTTTAGCCTGGCTCGGTTAGAAGAGTCAGAATTGAGCTCAAATTCCAGCAGTAGTTCGCGTTCATCGTGGGCTAGCTCAAGCGAAATAATTGCGGTTTCTTCGCCTTGTTTGATTAGGGGGGTAAGTCCTGCTACGCGGTGTGAGCTCAGGCTCCCAAAAAAGTTGATGGCTTCGACCAGGTTGGTCTTCCCTTGGCCATTGGAGCCATGCAGCAAGTTCACGCCTGGATAAAGCTCAAGGTCTGCAGTTTTATAGTTTCGAAAGTTGGTTAGGCGAACCCTTTTCACATACACAGCGCTGTCGCTATCTCGCGGGAATTTCTATTTTCTCGGCGGCGAATTTAGCGGCCAAGAAGATTTGGCTGCAGAAGATACATGTAGCTGTCGCTAGATTCTTTTTCTTTTGTCGAGTGGTTGGTGATCAATACCGGTGATGGGCGATTTGGGTTGTCGCTGTTGGTAAATCCAATCTTCACGTACT
>JBILXL010000043.1:0-9020 GCA_044378505.1 Rhodoluna sp.
GCAGCTTCGAGCACTCTTTTTCCTTGACCCCAGCGATAACCTCGATTGGGTTTCCGAGTCTTGAATCCCTAAGCAAGTCATAGCGAGAACCTGCAGCCCCAACCTTTTCATCAAAGGCACCAAAGATCACCTTCGGGATTCTGGCTGCAACAATTGCCCCGGCACACATCACGCAAGGCTCGAGGGTAACTACAAGTGTTAGATCCTCAAGTCTCCAGTCCCCCTTGGCTTTGCCAACTCTTTGGATAGCCAATAGCTCAGCGTGAGCGGTTGGATCGCCGGTTAGCTCCCGCTCGTTGTGAGCCGACGCCACGACCTGACCCGAAGGGTCCAAAAGCACAGCGCCCACTGGAACATCGACACCTGAAAGCGTGGCCTGGCCAAGGGCCAGCTCCATTGCTTGATCAGGGCTTCGATTCATTGGGGTTTTTCCGTTCAGTTAGATCTACCTCTTACTTTAGAACCTGTTGCGGCAGCTGTTGCTGGGGTTGGATTGGACAAGTGTAGATTTGGTGTCATGCGAGTCCATGTTGCCAACCACCCACTGATTACCCACAAAATCACCGTGCTTAGGGATAAGAACACACCTTCCCCAACCTTTAGGTTGCTGGTTGAAGAGCTTGTGACACTACTTGCCTATGAGGCAACCAGAGACGTAAAAGTTCAAGAGGTTGAGATTGAGACTCCGTTGACCAAGACCAAAGGTGTGAAGCTTTCTGATCCCCAGCCAATCATCGTTCCAGTTCTTCGAGCAGGCCTTGGAATGTTAGAAGGAATGATGAAGCTTCTGCCTACTGCAGAAGTTGGCTTTCTTGGAATCAAGCGAAACGAAGAAACTCTCGAGCCGTTCACCTATGCCGAGAGATTACCGGATGATCTAACCGGACGACAGGTTTTCATCATCGACCCGATGCTTGCTACCGGTGGAACGCTAATTGATTCAATCAACTATGTCTTCGAGCGCGGAGCAACCGATGTCACAGCCGTCTGCTTACTAGGTGCTCCCGAAGGACTAAAGGCTGTTGAGCAAGCAGTTGGCAACAAAAACGTCACTGTTGTTCTTGGAGCCCTCGATGAAAAGCTCAACGACGTCGGCTACATCGTTCCAGGCCTTGGAGATGCTGGCGATCGCCTTTACGGCCTAGCTGAATAAATGTCGGAAGGCTCCGACCAGACAACTAAAGATCAGCTCGCGCTGATCGAAAAAGTCAGCTCACAAGTACTTGAGCTAATTGACCGCGGCAATCAAACGCCAATAGTTCTTATCGATGGCCGAGCAGGCTCGGGCAAATCCACCTTCGCAGAAGCTCTTCAACAGCAACTATTCCGCGATGGCGAATCAGCACCCCGAGTTATACACATGGACAACATCTTCGAAGGCTGGGAAGGGCTGGCTTTGGGCTCTGACTACATGGTGCGATTTATTCTGCAACCTTTAGCAAGACGTGAAACTGCCTCCTGGCAAGACTGGTCCTGGGTCAAAAACCAGAGATCTTCCTGGCGGGAATTCTCTGGTGGGACACCATTGATTGTTGAAGGGTGTGGATCGCTTACCGAGCGCAGCAAAGAACATGCGGACATTTCCATTTGGCTAGAAGCCAGCGAAGAAACCAGGCGCGAGCGGTGGATCCAAAGAGAGCGGCACCTAGAGAAGTTTGATTTCTGGGCGGCCCAAGAGCTTGATTTTTACGCTCGGGAGAAATCCCAATCGCTAGCGGATCTGGTCATTAAGACCGACTGAGGAGCCTTTAGAGCCTGGTTGAAAGCGGTGCCATTCTGGCACTCTTGTTGTTTTTGTACCAAGCTCTAATGCCTGCAACCAAAGATGCTGCGATAAAGAACACAGCAAGGAAGTAGCTGATGTTTTTAACCAGCGGAATGCTGGCTGCGAAGTATCCAGCCAAGGAAAGACCAAAGCCCCAAAGAACTGCTCCAACCAAGTTAGCCGAGAAGAACTTGTAGTAGTTCATCTTTCCAATACCTGCAATTACTGGAACAAGGACCCTGGCGAAGGGAACAAATCTGGCAACCACAACAGCCCACCAACCCCAGGCAAGATAAAACTTTTCCGCATTGGCAATAGCTTTGGTCAGAACTACGCCTGTGCGCTTATCGAGATATGGCCTGCCGTAGTGCCGACCAAGGGTATAGCCGACTTGATCGCCGAGCCAAGCGAATATTCCAATACCGATTGCCAACACCCAGATGTTGATTACATCTGGGGTATTGGCTGCAAGGATACCCGCTGCAAAAATCAAAGAGTCGCCGGTGATAAAAGGTATGAATGCGCCAACTAGCAAACCAGTGCCGGCAAAAACCAAACCCCAAACAACTGCAACAAATAGCACTGGCCCAAACTGGGCATACCAGGACGCTAATTCAGCTGCGAAGGACATGCATCAAGCCTACGGCTTGCCGTGCAGCACAATTTCAGACAGATCGAGTCTGGTTCTAGGGGCAATCTCACGTTCAAGAGCTGGTCCTTCTAGTTTCTCTGGAGCAGCTTTCTTGCCAACTGTGATCACAACCCCAACCTCTAGATCAGAAGAAAGACCGAGTGATTTGTGTAGCTCATCGTGCAAGATTCCACCCATCTGATGGGTGTAAAGATCCAGCGCCTGAGCCTGAATGCTCATCTGGGCAACAGCAAGACCTGCGTCGTAGAAGTTTCCCTTGTGCGAAACACCATCAGCTGATTTTTTGATTGAAACAACAATCAAAACTGAAGCGGCTGGTGCCCAAGCCTGGTTGAAACCAGTAAGACCTGCAACTACCTTCTCGTGCAACTGGGTTCCGCGCTTGGCAACAGAGAATCGCCAAGGCTGACCGTTATTGGAAGAAGCCGCCCAGCGGCCAGCTTCCAAAATGGAAAGGAGTTCTTGGTCGGAGATCTGATGGGATTGGTCGTAAGAGCGTGGGCTCCAACGAGAAGCCAAAAGCGCGGTCAAAGGGGCAGATGTTTCAGGGGTTTTAGACATGTTGTATGCAACTTACTTTTCTGAGGATTTGTTCCCGAAGGGATTACTTCAGGGCTTTTCTTAGTGCTTCCAATAGGCCATCAACATCAGCTGTGCTGGTATCCCAGGCACACATCCAACGAACCTGGCCAGTGGCCTGGTTCCAAACATAGAAGCGGTAGTCCTTCTGCAGCTTCGCAGTGACCTTGAGGGGCAGAATCGGAAATACGGCGTTAGCTTCGGTTGGGTTTGGAACCTTAACCTCTTTGTGCTTTTTCGCTATCTGCACAACACCTTCATAGAGCCTCTTAGCCATTGCGTTAGCGTGCCTAGCGTTAGCTAGTGCAACTCTGGCATCGTCTTCGAACAGTGCAAGCAGCTGTGCTGAAACAAAGCGCATCTTCGATGGCAGCTGCATTGATGTCTTTCGCAAAAACGGCATAGCGTTTGCTAGCTCTTTGCCTCTGGCTGATTTCGAATCAGTGACGATAACTGCTTCAGCAGCTAATGCACCATTCTTGGTGGCACCAAGAGATACCAAATCAACACCAACATCGGTGGTGAACTGCTTGAAAGAAAGACCAAGGGCAGCAGCAGCATTGGAAAGTCTTGCGCCGTCCATGTGCAAAAGCAGTCCGTGCTTGTGAGCTCGGTCAGCGAGTTTCTTTATCTCTTTTGCTGTGTAAACCGTTCCCATTTCGGTTGTCTGAGTGATCGAGACAACCCCTGGCTGTGCACGATGAACCACTCCCATGTCAAATACTTGTGAGTCCAATAGTTCTGGAGTTAGCTTGCCGTTGGGTGAGGCAACAGTCCATAGCTTGATGCCACCCATCTTCTCGGGGGCTCCGCCTTCGTCGGCGTGGATGTGTGCTGACTCAACGCAGATCACAGCTTCCCAGCGCTTTAGCCCTGCCTGCAGAGCAACAACGTTTGCGCCGGTGCCATTGAATACTGGAAAGCCAATTGCCTTCGATCCAAAGAGTTGCTTTACTAGCTTGTTGAATTCAGCGGTGACGGTGTCATCGCCATAGGCGATTTCATGGCCTTGATTGACAAGCACCATACGTTTGATTACTTCTGAATCAATGCCTGCGTAGTTATCGCTTGCGAACCCGCGCCAAGAGGTACCGCGTGCGGAAGGTGATTTAGCCAAGGTAGGTATCGCTTTCTTTTTTTGTTCAGTCAGTTTGGGTTGTTTCTGGAAGCTTCGGTGGACGGTTTTCAAAGGCTGTTGATAAAACTACTGTGGTCTCAGTTCGAACATTAGCTGCTGCCCGAATGTTTGCAAGCAGTGCCTCAAGATCAGCGGGCTCCGCCACATTGACTTTGACGATGTAACTGTGGGTACCAGCAACCGACCAACAGCCTTCTATTTCAGCGATTGGAGCAAGTAGCTCCGCAACGTTGTCGGGAGCTGCAGGGTCAATTGGGGTTAGAGACACAAATGATGTGGTTTTTAGCCCAACTGATCGAAGATCGAGCTTTGCTCGATATCCCTGGATGATCCCCTTGGTTTCGAGCTTTTTGATTTTCTGATGCAGGGTGGAGCTTGGTATCCCAAGCTCCCCCGCTAGATCCTGAAGTGAGCGTTCTGAGTCGTTGGCCAAAAGGGCCAGTATCTTTTGCTCGAGTGCATCCATGAGAAACAATTCTGCCTTGGATTAGGCAGTAATTCCCTTGGTGGCCAAAATTACATCTTTGAGCTTGCGGTTTAGGGTGTCGTAGAACACGTTAAGCGGGAACTCGTCGTCGTGAATTACATTCACGACCTCCTTGAGCTCTCCATCCAGTGGCAAAGCATCTGGGCCCTTGGCCCAGATCGAAGCCGGGTGAGGCGCAACAAGCTCAGTGACAAAATCGTAGGACGCCATCCATTGGGCAAGACGGGATCGATCGATTCCATCGTGATACAAAGCCTCGACCTTGTCACAAAGCTCAACAATTTGCTTGTTGACCTTGTCCCAGTCAAATGTCAGGCGGTTATCAGTCCAGTTCAACCCACCGTTTTTGTGTAGGTAGCTAAAGATTATCTGACCTCCAAGGCCGTCGTAGTTTCTAACTCTTGGGCCCGTGATTGGAAAACGGAACAGCCGGTCAAACAAGATTGCGTAGCGGATGTACTTTCCTAGACGCTCGCCTTGGCTCTCCAGGACAAAGGTTTCTCTGAAGGTTGATAAATCGCAGCGGAGCTCTTCGAGCGCATACATCCAAAACGGCATGCGCTGTTTGATCATGAACGGATCAAATGGCAAATCTCCTCGAGAGTGAGTTCTATCGTGAATCAAATCCCAAAGCGTATAGGTCTCCTGAGCAAGCTTCTGGTCATTAACCAATCTCTCAGCATCAGGAGGAAGGGGAAGATATAGAAGCTCTCTGGCAGCCCGGGTCACCATACGAAAGCGAGCTGCTTCTCGGTCGCAGAAGATACCTCCCCAGTAGAACTGGGCTGTCTCGCGGGTAGCCACGGTCTCTGGGAAAAACACCGCTGAGTTGGTGTCATATCCGGAGGTAAAGGCCACAAACTCGATCGGAACAAAGGCGCTGTTTTGATACACCTGCTCCTTTTCAGCAAGCCAGTCAGGCCAGAAGGTGTTGGTAATAACAGCCTCCAGATTGCGGTCCGGGTTGCCGTTTTGGGTATACATAGCAAATACCGCCAGGTGCTCAGTATTATCCTTGCGGTTTAGATCAGGTCTGAACTTATCCAATGAGTCGAAAAAGTCAGGGGTGGTAAAGTCAGCTGCCTGCCAGGCCAACAGGTCCTTTTCCAAAGCCTGAAAATACTCAGCTTGGTGAGAAAACCTAGGGCTAAGTTCCTTGATGGCCTCAATGACCAAAGCAAGCTGCTTGCTTGCGTCTGCGATGGCATGTTTCGAAGAATCAATCGAACCATCTTTTTCTTGAAGAGGTTTTATTGCCTCAACAGCTGCTGCAAGCTTTAGCCAGGAAGTATCGGTTTCTGCCCAGCTGGATTGTTTCTTGGTTGTTGCAAGGGCGGCAGCCTTGCCGCCTGAAACCCAAGAAACAATGTTGATCCAAAAGTTTTTGTTATCCAACTCATCGATTGAGTCATCACCAAAGACATCGCTATCAGCTAGAACAACGACTCTTCCCTCGCCGTGCTTGGCAGCAACAACAAGTGGTGCTTCGGCAGGATAGGCAGAAGGTGAGCTTTGAGCAACGACTTCGGCGTTTGCCCCATCAAGAATTTCCAAAACGCCTGCGCGGTAGAAGGCGGTTTCTTTCACCTTGAATGAAAGATCGTGCTCGAAAGAATTTTGCAAATCTCCCTTGATCCAGGTTGCCACATCTTTGAAATTCTCGATTGAGTCTTGAACGGTCTGGTTGGCAATCTTCACACCAAACACTTCAGTCAGTTCAGAAAAATTGTTTCCGTATTTTGGCTGCTCAGTTTCACCAAGAACAACTAACCCGCCACCAGCCGCCACAAATTCCTTCAGCACCGCAATCTCGGACTCGGACAAAACAGGTGTTCCAACACCGATTGTCTTTTCCCACTCATCAGTAGATGCGTGAGGCAAAACAAAGACATCGAATCCGGCAAGCAATTCCTTGGTAATTGGGGCCGAAGTGAAACTTGAAACCCCAAAACCAGCAAGGGATGCAGCCTCAGCCATCTTGGCGTAGCTGGCATCGGCAGGATTGGCTGGGTTCATCTGGGCAGCCAGCTCATAATCAACAGCCCAAGCCTGACGGTGGGACTGGTCTATGAGTATCTGGGCCAATTTCTGCATTTCGAGCTTCTTCCTTGAAGAAATTACATAATTTAGTCAAGGATACCAATATTTATTCAACAAAAGCCAGCTTTAGTGCAATCTAGCCCGAAACAGCGGGGAAACAGGGAATATTGTGAGTTTGGGCTGGTGCCCAGGGTGGTGTCTAGCCCTTGGGCAGAACGTCAAGCTCTGTGGTGTCTGTGGAAAGGCGAGAAGACACATTGGGTTGCTACTTGTTGGAAACCTTGCCCTTCTTAGGCTTCACCTCATGGCGCTTCCCGGCGAACCAACTGCCGATCAGGATAAGCGGGAAGCCGATAATCAAACCGGTTGTGATTGGCTCGTTCAGAAACACCACACCCAGAATTAGCGCAACCAGAGTGTTCAGATAGGTAAGAAGTGTCGCCCTGGCTGCTCCAACTTCTTTGATCAGAGCAAAGAAAATGATGAAGGCAACGGCTGAGCAGATAACACCAAGAACTAGCAAGGCAATCCAAGACTCGATGGCAGGTCCAGCAGCTATTTCTGCTGGAAGCGTGAGAGCTGCAGGAACTGCATATATCAGCCCGACTATGACCATCGACAAACTGATGACCCCAGCGGTTGGAACAAATCCAATATTCTGGGCGATCAGGGCTGGTGCTAACGCGTAGCCAACTGCCGCCAGAATGACAGCTCCCACCCAGAGTGGATCGATAAGGCCCCCGAAGGAGTCCACTCCCACCAGGGCAACGACCCCGGCAAAGCCCATTAGCAATCCCATGATGGTCTTGGGGTGCCGAACGGATTTATCTCCCATGAAATTTGCAAACAAAACAGCAAAGAAAGGTACGGTTGCGATCAATAGGCCAATAAGGCCTGAGGAAAGGTGTCTACCGGATTCGGTAATCAACCACCAAGGACCTGCCATTTCAAGCAGGGCAAATACCAATACCCAGCGCCAGTGCTTTAGGGCAAGCTTTAGAACCCCCTGCTTCAAAGCCAAGGGAACCAAGACGGCAGCCCCGATCAGGACTCGGAATAGGACTATCGAATAGGTCGAGAAGTCCTCAACGGCTATTCGGATAAAGAAGTATGGGATACCCCAAGCCAGGCCAGCAGCAAGAAAGAGCCAAAGGGCTTTACGGGACATGATTACTAGCCTAGGGCCTAAAAACTAGACGTTTCCGAGGTGTTCGCTTAAGCGAACCAAGGGTGGAAACCCGAAGATTTTTCTGCTTTGATTTCTTCCATGGCACAAACCCCAGTAAAGGTACTCGTCGTTGAAGACGAACCACTGGTTAGAGCGCTGCTTACTTCCCTGCTGGAAGCCGACGGCTTCCAGATCAAATCAGCTTCCAATGCAGCAGAAGCTCGAAGCGCAACTAAAGATTTTGACCCAAGGGTTGCAATACTGGATATCGAACTAGGCGATGGCCCATCGGGAATTGACCTTGCACATATCCTGAGACTTCAGTTCCCCCAAATCGGACTTGTCTTCCTAACTCACATCCCAGAACCAAGAGTTGTTGGAGTTGAGAACAGGAACATCCCAAAGAATGCTGCCTACCTTCGCAAAGACCGAATGGCAGATACCGGAGTGCTAAAGCAAGCAATTGAAGCTGCCTCCCGAGACCGCGTCGGCAAACAATTCCGCGACGACAAGACCATCCAGCACGAACTAACAAACGTCTCCCGTAGCCAACTAGATGTCTTACGAATGGTTGCCATGGGTCTTAGCAACCATGAGATTGCAGCCCAAAGAGGAACCACAGTTAGGGCAGTTGAGCACCTGGTCAAACGCGCTTTTTCAGCAGCCGGTGTGGACACAGAGACCCCTGGTAATGCCCGAGTGGTGGCTGCAAGGCAGTTCATCACAGTTGCCGGTATGCCCTTCGGGAAATAAATAGC
This sequence comes from Rhodoluna sp., assembly GCA_044378505.1. GTDB lineage: Bacteria > Actinomycetota > Actinomycetes > Actinomycetales > Microbacteriaceae > Rhodoluna. The sequence continues at coordinate 8,588 of JBILXL010000043.1, forward strand.
AAAGTAAAACCCCCGGGATTACTCCCGGGGGTTTTATTAGTTTTGAACTAGTGAGTTACTTTAGAACAACTCGCTTGCTCTTCTTTACTAGCTTGTTGTACTTCTTAGCTACAGAGTTGTAGTCAGCCGTTAGAGCTGCAACCTGTGTGGTTAGGGCGGTGACCTGTGCAGTTAGGGTAGTCACCTGAGCCGCTAGGTCCCCTCCAGAAACTGAAGAGTAAGCGAACTTCACCGGCTTAGCAAAACCGTTTGCACTTAGGTCTGTTGCAGTCAAAGACACTGACATTGCAACGTTTGATGTTGCAGTTCCGAAGACAACTGCCTCGTACTGCTTGCGAACGGTGTTATAGGTCTCAGCTGAAACAGTTGCACCTAGAGCAGCAGTAGTTACTTCTGCAGGGTTAGCTGTGTCTAGCTTGTTTCCGTAGGCGTC
>JBILXL010000147.1:0-10011 GCA_044378505.1 Rhodoluna sp.
GGGTAAGTCCGTGCAGTGAGCGAGATACTCTCTCGTCGTCTGGACGGGTCACGATTACCTGACCATCGGCCAGGGCAACAGTGATTGGAGAAGAAACGGTTAGCTGCAGTTGACCCTTAGGGCCCTTTACAGATACGTCTGCTCCAGAAATGTTAACTTCGACGCCGGCTGGAACCGGGATCGGTGATTTTCCAATACGTGACATTTAGTAAACGTAGGCGATGACTTCTCCGCCTACTCCCTTCTTGGCCGCCTGACGGTCTGTAAGCAGACCTGAGGATGTTGACAAAATGGCGATACCCAATCCACCAAGAACACGAGGCAGCTCGGTTGACTTTGCGTATACGCGAAGACCAGGCTTTGACACTCTCTTGATACCCGCGATTGATCGCTCGCGGTTAGGTCCGTACTTCAGGTCGATAGTTAGCGTCTTGCCAACTTCGGCATCTGCGACTGTGTAATTTTTGATGTAACCCTCTTTCTTGAGGATTTCAGCAATCTGACCCTTTAGCTTGCTGTAGGGCAAGCTAGCACTCTCGTGGTGGGCAGAGTTTGCATTACGCAGCCGGGTCAGAAAATCTGCGACCGGATCTGTCATTGTCATAGTGTTTGTGCCTTCCTCGGTGGTTTCCCTTTTTGGGGACCTATCCGATTAGTTGTTTGGTTTCTTGAATGGGAAGCCAAGCGCTGTTAGTAGCGCAAGGCCCTCTTCGTTGGTTCTAGCGGTTGTAACGATGGTGATGTCCATGCCGCGTACGCGATCGATGTCATCCTGAGAAATTTCGTGGAACACGTTCTGCTCAGATAGTCCGAAGGTGTAGTTTCCCTTGCCGTCGAACTGCTTTGAGCTAAGGCCACGGAAGTCGCGAATACGAGGAAGAGCTAGGTTTAGCAATCTGTCTAGAAACTCCCACATGCGATCGCCGCGAAGGGTCACGTGACAACCAATTGCCTGTCCCTCACGAAGCTTGAACTGCGCGATTGACTTGGTGGCTAGGTTGATCTTTGGCTTCTGACCGGTGATTGCAGTCATTTCCTTCACTGCACCGTCGATTAGCTTGCCATCCTTAGCAGCTTCACCAACACCCATGTTCACAACGATCTTTGTAAGACCTGGAACCTGGTGGATGTTCTTGAAGTTAAAGTCCTTCATCAGCTCGGCCTTGATCTCGGCGCGGTAGCGCTTCTGAAGCCTTGGCACGATGCGCACGTATGGCTTCTTCTCAGCCTTTGGCTTCTCGGCCTTTGCTGGCTTCTCTGCAGCTACCTCTGCAACAACTTCAGTTGCTACTGCTTCGGTAGTTTCTGCATCCACTGCTGTGTCTTTTTCGTCAGCCATTAGATTTCCTTACCTGACTTAACCGCAATGCGGGTACGAACGGTCTTGGACTTGCCACCCTTGGTGACTGTCTCGATCTTCGTTCCGATGCGAGTTGGCTTCTTGGTGCTTGGGTCAATTAGAGCCACGTTCGATAGGTGAACTGAAGCTTCCTTGGTCTCGATGCCACCGGTTCTGGCACCCTTATCGGTCTGACCAACTTTGTTGTGACGCTTGATCATGTTGACGCCCTCAACGATGACGCGGTTCTTCTCAAAGTCAACTGCCAATACCTTGCCCTGCTTGCCGCGGTCTCCGCCGCGTTCCTGCTTGGCTCCGGTAATGACCTGAACGGTGTCGCCCTTTTTGATTCTCGGCATGATTAGATAACCTCCGGTGCAAGTGAAATGATCTTCATGAACTTCTTATCGCGAAGCTCACGACCAACTGGGCCAAAGATACGGGTTCCGCGAGGCTCGCCATCGGCTTTTACAATCACCGCTGCGTTCTCATCGAACTTGATGTAGGAACCGTCGGCACGACGGGTTTCCTTCACGGTACGAACGATAACCGCCTTGACGACTTCACCCTTCTTGACGTTTCCGCCAGGGATCGCGTCTTTCACGGATGCCACAATCAAGTCGCCGATACCTGCATAACGACGGCCTGAGCCACCGAGGATGCGGATTGCTAGCAACTCCTTGGCACCCGAGTTGTCGGCCACCTTGAGTCTAGATTCCTGCTGAATCACTTCATACTCCTTGTTAGTTGGTCAAAACCTCCATAAAAAGGTCTTGCCCGTTGGGCGTTACTTAGCTTTTTCGACGATCTCTACGAGACGCCAATTCTTGGTAGCTGACAGAGGACGGGTCTCGCTGATAACAACGAGGTCTCCTATGCCGGCTGAGTTTGACTCATCGTGAGCCTTAACCTTCTTTGACTGGGTGACAACCTTGCCGTAAAGCGGGTGCTTTACACGGTCCTCAAGCAGTACAACGATGGTCTTGTTCATCTTGTCGCTGACTACGTAGCCACGACGAGACTTGCGGTAACCGCGAGCTTGCGTTTCAGTAGCTTTCTTGGTCTCAGCCATTACTTGCTCTCCTTAGTTTTGGTCTTTGGCTTTGGTGCGTCAGCTTCTGCAACGGCAGGCTTCTCAGCCTTCTTGGCCTTTACAGGAGCTGGTGCACTAACGGCTGGGATAGCCCTGATGCCAAGCTCACGCTCACGAATGATTGTGTAGATGCGGGCGATGTCGCGCTTTACTGCGCGCAATCTTCCGTGTGATTCAAGCTGACCGGTTGCGGACTGGAAGCGAAGGTTGAATAGTTCTTCCTTAGCTTTCTTAAGTTCTTCAACTAGAAGCGAGTCCTCAATCTTGTCGAGGTTGTCAACGATTAGTTCCTTAGATCCGATTGGCATTATGCGTCACCCTCCACACGCTTGATGATGCGAGCCTTTAGTGGCAACTTGTGGATCGCACGATTCATGGCTTCCTTAGCAAGAGCTTCGGTCACACCAGAAACTTCGAACATCACGCGACCTGGCTTGACGTTTGCTACCCACCACTCAGGAGAACCCTTACCAGAACCCATACGAGTTTCAGCAGGCTTCTTGGTTAGTGGACGGTCTGGGAAGATGTTGATCCAAACTTTTCCACCACGCTTGATGTGACGAGTCATCGCGATACGAGCTGCCTCGATCTGACGGTTAGTCACGTACGCAGGAGTTAGCGCCTGGATACCGTATTCACCAAAGCTCACAGTGGTACCACCGGATGCAGCGCCTGAACGCTTCGGGTGGTGCTGCTTGCGGTGCTTTACTTTTCTAGGAATTAACATCTCTATGCCTCCACAGTTTCAGTAGGAGCAGCTGGGGCAGCAGCAACCGGTGCAGCAGCAACCGGTGCAGCAGCAACCGGTGCAGCTGGAGCTGAATCTCTCGGTCCGCCTTCACGACGAGGACGAGCCTGCTTAGGAGCAGCTGCAGTTTCGCGAGCTAGTTCCTTAGCTGTTAGGTCACCCTTGTAGATCCAAACCTTTACACCGATGCGACCGAATGTGGTCTTAGCCTCGTAGAAGCCGTAGTCAATGTTGGCGCGAAGTGTGTGTAGTGGGACTCGACCTTCACGGTAGAACTCGCTGCGGCTCATTTCTGCTCCACCCAAACGGCCGGAGCACTGAACACGAATACCCTTAGCTCCCTGACGAAGCGCTCCCTGCATTCCCTTGCGCATCGCGCGACGGAAAGCAACACGGGAAGCAAGCTGCTCGGCAACACCTTGAGCTACCAGCTGTGCATCCATCTCGGCGTTTTTAACTTCCAAGATGTTCAGCTGAATCTGCTTGTTGGTTAGCTTCTCAAGTGAAGAACGAATCGCTTCGGCTTCCTGACCACGACGACCAATAACTAGACCTGGACGAGCGGTGTGGATGTCAACGCGAACACGGTCACGAGTTCTTTCGATCTCGATGTGTGAAACACCAGCGCGGTCAAGCTTCTCAGTCAAGAGCTGACGGATACGGATGTCCTCGGTGACGTAGTCCTGGTAGCGCTGACCCTTTTTAGTGGAGTCGGCGAACCAACGTGAACGGTGGTCGGTTGTGATACCGAGTCTGAAACCGTATGGGTTTACTTTCTGACCCATTAGTTGCTCCTTGTTCCCGCGCTGGCCTTGGCACCGGCTAGCTCGTCTGGGGTGGCAACCACAATGGTGATGTGGCTGGTGCGCTTTAGGATCTTGAATGCACGGCCCTGAGCACGAGGCATAAACCTCTTCAGAGTTGTACCTTCGTCAACGAAAGCGCGGGATACGAATAGGTCGTCCTCGTCAATGCTTAGGTTCTGCTTGTCAGCGATAACCTTCGCATTTGCAACAGCTGACTGAACCAACTTGAAGATTGGGTCAGAAGCCTGCTGAGGTGCGAACTTCAAAATTGCCATTGCCTCTGATGCCTGCTTGCCGCGGATTAGGTTGACGACACGACGAGCTTTCATCGGGGTGACACGGATGTGACGCACACGTGCGACTGCTTCCATTTGTCTTACCTCTCTATTCTCTCTAGGCGCCGCTTAAACGCGACGGCCTTTCTTGTCGTCCTTCACGTGTCCACGGAAGGTGCGGGTTGGAGCAAATTCGCCAAGCTTGTGACCAACCATGGTCTCGGTGACGAAAACTGGGATGTGCTTGCGACCATCGTGAACCGCAATGGTGTGACCCAGCATGGCTGGAACAATCATCGAGCGGCGCGACCAGGTCTTGATCACTGTCTTGGTGCTGGCTTCGTTCTGCTTTGCAACCTTCTGGAACAGGTGCTCATCAACGAAGGGACCCTTCTTCAAACTTCTAGGCATAGTCTTTTCTTTCCCTGCTAGCGCTTCTTGCCAACGGTGCGGCGACGGACGATCATCTTGTCGGATTCAAGCTTCGGCTTACGAGTTCTACCTTCTTTTTGTCCCCAAGGAGTTACTGGGTGACGTCCACCGGAAGTCTTACCTTCTCCACCACCGTGAGGGTGATCGACTGGGTTCATAACAACACCACGAACGGTTGGGCGAACACCCTTCCAACGAAGGCGACCCGCCTTACCCCAGTTGATGTTTGACTGCTCGGCGTTACCGACTTCACCAATGGAAGCGCGGCAGCGAGCATCTACGTTTCTGATTTCACCAGATGGAAGTCTTAGCTGTGCGTAGGGTCCATCCTTAGCAACCAAGCGAACAGATGCTCCAGCTGAACGAGCCATCTTGGCTCCTCCGCCTGGCTTTAGCTCGATGGCGTGGACTACGGTTCCAACCGGGATGTTCTTTAGCGGCAGTGCGTTACCTGGCTTAATGTCGGCCGATGGTCCCTGCTCAATGCGGTCACCCTGCTTTAGCTTGTTAGGAGCAATGATGTAGCGCTTTTCACCGTCTGCGTAGTGAAGCAGTGCAATGTTCGCGGTACGGTTCGGGTCGTACTCAATGTGAGCTACCTTGGCCGGAATGCCGTCCTTGTCGTTCCTGCGGAAGTCGATCACGCGGTACTGGCGCTTATGTCCTCCACCAATGTGCCTTGTGGTGATGCGACCTGCGGAGTTACGACCACCAGTTTTGTTCAGTGGACGAAGCAAGCTCTTCTCAGGAGTGCCGCGAGTGATTTCTGCAAAGTCAGAAACCGATGCTCCACGACGACCCGGGGTGGTTGGCTTAAATTTACGAATTCCCATTTGTTTTCCTACCCCTAACCAATGCTCGAGAAGATGTCGATGGTGCCGGACTTTAGAGTGATGATGGCGCGCTTGGTGTCTTTGCGCTTACCGATTCCATACTTAGTCTTCTTCTCTTTGCCAGTACGGTTTAGCGTGTTGACGGAAGATACCTTCACTTTGAAAATGTGCTCGATGGCCTGCTTGATCTCGGTCTTGTTTGAGGCAGGGTCAACCTCGAAGGTGTACTTACCTTCGTCAATAAGGTTGTAGCTCTTCTCAGACACGATCGGGCGCAAGATGACGTCGCGAGGGTTCTTGTTTAGGGCAGACATTTACTTAGCCCTCCTTCTGTGAACTTGAGGAGCGGTCTTGAGAAGCAATGAAAACTTCTAGAGCTGCCTTGGTGAACACAACATCGTCGCTTAGAAGAACGTCGTATGCGTTTACCTGGTCAACAGGAAGAACGTGAACATCCTTTAGGTTGCGCAAGGACTTGTAGCTCAGGTCATCGCTTCTATCTAGTACTACCAGTGCGTTGCGTCCCTTGGTAAGGGTTGCGATGATGCCTGCAGCGGACTTGGTAGATGGCTTGCCATCCTTGAATAGCTCTGCAACTACGTGCAGACGACCATTGCGAGCGCGGTCAGAAAGTGCACCCTTGATCGCAGCAGCAATCATCTTCTTAGGTGTTCTCTGCTCGTAAGTTCTTGGCTTTGGACCGTGAGTGATGTAACCGCCGCGCATCTGTGGAGCACGAAGAGATCCCTGACGAGCGTTTCCGGTTCCCTTCTGCTTGAAAGGCTTCTTACCGGTACCAGATACTTCACCGTGCTTAAGTGTTGACTGAGTTCCCTGGCGAGCAGCTGCCTGCTGGGCAACTACAACCTGGTGCATCAGTGGCACGTTGGTCTGCACGTCGAAGATCGCAGCTGGAAGCTCGGCAGAACCTGACTTCTTACCTGCAACGTCAACGATGTCGATTGTGTTATCAGCCATGAGACTTAGGCTCCCTTCACAGCGTTGCGAACGAAAACCAGCTGACCCTTAGGACCAGGAACTGCACCCTTGATAAGTAGCAGACCTTTTTCGGCATCTACAGAGTGAAGCTTTAGGTTCAGTGTGGTCACGCGGTCAGTACCCATGCGTCCAGCCATACGAGTTCCCTTGAAAACGCGACCTGGGGTCGAGCTTGCGCCAATGGAACCTGGCTTGCGGTGGTTTCTGTGCTGACCGTGGGAAGCACCAACACCATGGAAACCGTGACGCTTCATGTGTCCGGCGAAGCCCTTACCCTTTGAAGTTCCGACTACGTCAAGCATCTGACCTACTTCGAATACCTCAACACCAAGTTCCTGACCTACTGAGTAAGTGTCAGCATCGTTGGTGCGGATCTCGGCTATGTATCGGCGAGGAGCAACAGAAGCTTTAACAAACTGACCAGCGTCTGGCTTGTTTACCTTGCGAGGCTCGATTGCTCCGTAAGCAACCTGAACGGCGGTGTAACCGTCGGTCTCAAGATTCTTGATTTGGGTGACAACGTTTGAGCCGGCTTCAACAACGGTGACCGGAATCATCTTGTTGTTCTCGTCCCAAACCTGAGTCATGCCAAGCTTCTTGCCCAGCAGGCCCTTAACAGTTCTATTAGCGTTAGACATCTTCTTTTCCTTAGAGCTTGATCTCGATGTTGACGTCGGCAGGAAGATCAAGACGCATCAGTGAGTCAACTGCTTTAGGAGTTGGGTCAATGATGTCGATGACGCGCTTATGGGTGCGCATCTCGAAATGCTCGCGGCTGTCCTTGTACTTGTGAGGAGAGCGGATAACACAAACCACGTTCTTCTCGGTTGGAAGTGGGACTGGTCCAACAACAGTTGCGCCTGCACGGGTAACCGTGTCAACGATCTTGCGCGCCGACGAATCAATGACCTCGTGGTCATACGACTTCAGTCGAATGCGGATCTTCTGTGCCGCCATCTGGACTCACTTCCGTTTCGTAAATGGTTGGTTCTAAAGCTTTTAAATCCTGCGTCCCACACCCGCGCTCGGGCGTGTCGAATAACGACAAACCTAAAAAAACGAGTGAAGTTTTTAAGTTCTTGTTCGGTCTTCCGGGGGTCTAGTTTCCTTGTGAAACAAGGGCTCTAGACACGTTGCCGGAAGTGGATTGAGCTAGATGAGCCCAACTACTTGTGAACTTGTCAATACTGCCACAGTGGGGCGTTTCAATGCAAGTTAAAGATCCAGGCTAGGTCTATATTTTGGCCCCCGAACCGGCACCTGCCCGACCCCTAGAAAAACAGGGCTAATCGAGCCCGAACCAGCTTGGCAAACCGATCGACATTGCCATCCACAACCCTAAGTTCCTGCCGGTCTAGGAACATTCCAAGGCTGCCATCGGGATATTCGGCCAAAACACAGGGTTCTTTGGCCGCCGAAGCCTTGATTTCAGTTTCGGAGCGCTCATTGAGGTGCTTTAGGGCAAAATCCAGCCCATATTCGCTTTTGAGCTCCCCGGCCAGGCGGTCCCAGCTAGCTTTTCGCCGAATCGGCGAATGGGTGATATCGCACAACTCACACTTGGCAATACCAATTAGGTGCCCGAAGAAATACTTCAATTCACCGATTACTCCCCCATCGGCGTTATAAACCCCGATCAGGCGGATTGGCTTTTGCTGGTCCATAAGAGGCTTCAACCTAACTAGGTGGCTATTTCTTCCAGAAAAACTAGAAGGCAACTTCCAGTTGGCCTAGCTTCTCGGTTCCGCCGAGGCTGGCAACAGTCAACTTTGCGAAAAGCTCATCGTAGACCTTTTTATCAAGCAAGTCGTTGTTGAGCAGCATCTTGATCGCTGCAAGTCCTGCCGGTCGCATGCTGCCATCGGCAACCTTGACCGCTACCCCGTGGCCTGAGGCGAGTCCAATAACGAACACTCCCTCGGCACCAATCTTGGCAAGCATTCCCTTTTCCATAACAAGTGTGTCTGAGGCGCCATGGTCATCAACTACCCAAGGGTTGGCAAGCATTGCATCACGAATCTCAGTTTCTGTTTCGGCGAATTTGCCGATAGCTCGGGCAAGGCCCTGGAGGCTCATCAGGTGAAGTGGTGCTCCGCAACCATCGAAGGTGGAGAGTGGGATCTTCTCACCCGAGAATTCTTGAATTACTTCAACGATGAGTTTTTGAAGTGGGTGCTCTGGCTGAAGGTAGGTCTTGGTATCCCAACCGTTTTTCACACAGGTGGCCAAAAAGGCAGCGTGCTTACCGGAGCAGTTGAAGGCAGCTCTGGTTTCAGCTGCGGCTTCCGCTCTCGCCGCTGGGTTTCCAGGCCATGCCACCGGGCACATCAAATCAGATTCGGTAAGTCCCACATCAGCCAAAATCGAAAGCACGATTGCAGTGTGCTCGGGAGTTCCCTGGTGTGAAGCGCTGGACATTGCAAGCTGTGTACCCGAAAGATTCAAACCTGCGCGTCTCATGGCCAGTGCCTGCAAGGGCTTTACGGCAGAGCGCGGATAGATCAGTTTTCTGGAGTTGCCGTGCTCTTGAATGAGTTTTCCATCAGGGCCGGTTAGACAAACCAAACCGTGGTGACGGGATTCGATGATTCCAGCTCTCGTTAGGTAAGCAAGCTGAATTGTGTCAGCTACTTGATAGCCCCAGTTGGAATCGACCACTTGATTTGCTCCTAAAGAATTTGGCTTGAAGAGTCTAAAGGAAAAACCCCAGGCACTTGGCCTGGGGCTTTACTCGAAGGAGAACGAGGAGATTTACTTCTTTTTCTTTCTTGGAGCAGCTTTCTTAGCAACCTTCTTAGCAACCTTGGTGGCTACCTTCTTGGTGGCCTTACGGACCTTGGATGCAACTTTCTTAGTTGCCTTTACGGCAGCTTTCTTTGAAGGGGATTTAGGAGTTACCTTCTTGGCAACTTTCTTTGCAACCTTCTTTGCAACCTTAGATACCTTCTTAGTTGTCTTGGCTGCTGCCTTCTTTACAACCTTCTTAGCTACCTTTACAGATGCCTTCTTGGTTGCCTTGGCTGCTGCCTGCGCTGGGGTTATTGGCTTCTTAGCCTTGGTGGTCTTTTTCTTGGTCGAAGCCTTCTCAGCAGCTGTTTTTTTAGCTGCTGGTTTTTTTGCCGCTGGCTTCTTGGCGACGCGTGATATAAGTGTCATCCTAAAACTCTGCCAAAGATTGGAAGGGCAAAATACCAAAATGGCTTGTTAACAAGTGAATTCTTTTTTTACTTGGTTAACAACTTTTTGGTCAGCAGTTAAAGTTCAAACCCCCAAGGATTTCTCCCTGGGGGTTTGAAGTAAGTGATGAAATTACTTGGTGATCTTGGTTACTGTTCCTGCACCTACGGTACGGCCACCCTCACGGATAGCGAAACGTAGTCCCTCTTCCATGGCGATTGGCTGGATTAGCTCAACCGACATTTCAGTGGTGTCACCAGGCATAACCATTTCGGAGCCTGTAGGCAGGGTGATAACACCGGTCACGTC
>JBILXL010000036.1:0-9958 GCA_044378505.1 Rhodoluna sp.
CTGACCGTTTTTACTTATGGTCTCAATGAATTCGTTTGGGTCCATGCCGTAGTTCTGGCTACTCATAACCAAGTACTGCATTAGCTCCTGCTCGTTGACCTTTACCTTCTCAGCTTCGGCAATTTCATCAAGCAACATCTGTACCTTGAAGGACTTCTCTGATTCCTCAGTGACTTCGGCACGGTGCTTGTCATCTTGCAATCTGCCTTCGCCCTCTAGGTGTCGATGCACATCAGATTCAATAGTCGCCTTAGAAACTTGAACATCGACAAGCTTTAGTAGGTTATCGGTCAAGACATTTCTTGCCTGCGCACCTTGAGAGAAAGTCTTGGCTTTGGCAATCTGAGTCTCAATGTCGTCTTTGAGCTCTTTCAAGGTATCGAACTGGCTTGCCATTTTTGCAAAAGCATCATCGGCTGCTGGAAGCTCGCGTTCTTTTACGGCGATCACCTTGACCGTGACTTCAGCCTCGACTCCGGCCATGTCACCGCCAACTAGCTTGGAGCGGAAAATTGTGGTCTCACCGGCGGTCAAAGTATCGATTGCCTCATCGATGCCGTCAAGTAAATTCCCGGAACCAACCTCGTAGGAGATGTTCTCCGCTGAGTCAATTTCTTTGCCTTCGATGGCTGCGCTCAGGTCGATCGCTACAAAATCACCCTTCTTGGCTGCCCGCTCAACTGTCTTTAGAGTTCCAAAGCGAGCGCGAAGAGCATCTAGTTCTTCCTCAACTTCTTTGCCGGCAACCTTGATGGTGTCAACTTCTACCTTTATACCTTTGTAGCTAGGCAACTTGATCTCTGGTCTTACCTCGACCTCAATTTCAACAACTAGGTTGCCCTGGAAGGTCTTTTCGTCCGGTGAGGCCTTCACGTCGGCTTGTGGCTGGCCCAGAGGGCGCAGTTTGGCTTCTTCTAGGGCCTTTTTGTAAATGCTGTCGAGACCATCGTTGATGGCGTGAGCCAAAATAGCTGGCCGGCCTACTCGCTGATCCAAAATAGCGGCTGGGATTTTGCCTTTTCTAAAGCCAGGAACATTTACCTGCTCAGCGATGTGCTCGTAGGCATGATCAAGCGAAGGCTTGAACTCTTCTGGAGTGACTTCGATGTTTAGCTTTACGCGAGTTGGATTAATGCGATCGACTTTGGTCTTCAAACTAATCTCCTGGGTGTAAGCCCTTGCATAATGGGCAGAGCGTTTATGTTTTTGTGGTCGGGGTGACAGGACTCGAACCTGCGATATCCTGCTCCCAAAGCAGGCGCGCTAGCCACTACGCTACACCCCGGTGGATTGATGGCTTTTACACCTTCAACAACCTCGGTTAGTCTATCCCATAGAATAGAGGCGCTGCGAACAGCGTTCGCGGGTGTAGCTCAATGGTAGAGCCTCAGTTTTCCAAACTGATGGCGCGGGTTCGATTCCCGTCACCCGCTCCAATTACCTCTGGCACTTAGGGCACCAATAGAGCTTTCTAGCCAAAAACTCCTCCATCGCTACCTTCTTATTGCACACCCTGCATTCCAGACCTTCGCGCTTATATACAAAGTATCGATCTTTCAACAACACCCGGCCACTTAGGCGATCATCTCGGGTTAGCATCATGCCGGTTTTGACTCCGATCCTCATTAGCTTCGCGGCGTCATCCCAGATTTCAATAAGTGCGCTCTCTTTGATCTTCTCCCCTGGCGTTTTTGGGTTCAGACCAGCGCGAAACAACAACTCAGCGCGATAAACGTTTCCGATGCCGCTGATAACTGCCTGATTCATTAGTGCTGCGCCAATTGGAACCTTAGAGTTTTTCACCTTGGAAACAAACCTCAGAGCCTCCGAACCCTTTGGGTCAGGATTCAATGGGTCTGGGCCAAGCCTTTTTAGAACCAGATTCACGCCATCTTGATCAATAACTTCACATACGGTTGGGCCTCGAAGATCTGCCGAGGCTGTGCTTACTCCAAAGCGAGCCCGAACCTGGCCCCAGATATCTGGCGCCTTGGCAATTGGAACTTGATAGAAGTTCCACTTTCCATAAATCCCAAGATGGATACGAATCGTCAGGTCGTTATCAAAGCCCAGAAACAATTGCTTACCCACTGCGGTAGATTCCATCAGTTTTCGTCCCGACACCAGTTTTGCGTCAGACTCAAACCGGCCTTGAGGCGAAATGATCTTAACCTTGGAGCCCAAGTAGTCGTTTCTGAAGGTATTAGCTACGCGGTGTATCGAGTGGCCCTCTGGCATGGCTGTTAGGAGATCTCACCAGTTTGCTCAAAGGTTCCAATCTTGCCTATACGCCTTGAATGACGTTCATCACCGCTGAAAGGTTCTTCAATAAATGTCTTGATTAGCTCAAGCACCTCTTCTTTGGAGTGTTGCCTTGCTCCGACCGCAATAACGTTGGCGTCGTTGTGTGATCGGGCTAGCTTTGCAGTGTCCTGGTTCCAAACCAGGGCCGCACGGATTCCGGCAACTTTATTGGCAGCCATCTGTTCGCCGTTGCCTGAACCGCCGAGCACAACACCCAAAGCCTGAACACCGGCCTGCTGATCGGCAATCACCGCAAGAGCTGCATTGATGCAAAAACTTGGATAGTCATCCAGTGGATCAAAGGACTTTGGTCCATGATCAAAAACGTCATGACCTGCTGCGGTTAGGGAATCAATCAGAAAGTGGCTGGTTTCCAATCCGGCGTGATCGGTTGCGATGTGAATTCTCATTTACTCTCCCTGTCGAATCCGCTTCTAATAAAACGTATGACTAATGAACCAATAATCGCAGTTAGAAATACGTAGCTCAACGTTATTGCCTGAAGGCTAACCGACAGAACCACCGGACCTGCGATAGCCGCAATAACCATCGAAAACTCGCCTCGAGGAGTCAAGAAAGCTCCAGCCCTGATCCACATGGACTTATCGTTCATGTCTTTAGCAATCCACCAGCCAACGGCGAACTTGCCTGCAACGCCAACCAAAACCAGAACTGCAACGGCAGGGAACACTTCAATCAGGTCTACAAAATCTGTTGAAAGACCGAAGAATAAAAAGAAGATTGCAGCAAACAGATCCCTAAGAGATCCCAGGCGACCTCGAACAGTGTTGGCAACCTCGCCAGTTAGAAGTAGTCCAACCAGAAATGCCGCTACCGCTCCAGAAAAGCCTGCCAGGCCTGCAACACCGGCTGCTAGCAGTGCGGAGCCAAAAACAGTAAGCAGCAGTGCGCTTGGAACTTCAGGGTTGAGAATTCTGGACCACTTAGCAGTGCCTCGGTAGGAAATGATCAAAATGATCCCGGTGATAATCAAAGCAAACGACACCGAGATTAAACCTGTCAGTGCCGATAGACCAAGCACGAGCGAGGTAAGAAGTGGCAGGTACGGAGCAAGAGCTAAGTCTTCAAATACCAAAATTGTCACGATACGTTTTGAAAGCTCAGAGCGCCTCCAGCCGGATTCACGTATCAGTTCTGATGCGATTCCAGAAGATGAGACGTAACTGATTCCGCCAAGAGCAAGTGCGGCGAGCGGTCCCCAGCCAAACAAAAGCGCCAGAGCGGCACCGGGAATAAAGTTCACTGCCACGTCAAAAAAGCCAGCCGATTTTCTTTCCTTGAAGGCTTTGGCAAGATCAGGTGCGGAGTGCTCGAGTCCAAGTAGCAGTAGCAACAAAATTGCGCCAATTTGTGCACCAATATCGAGAAAGTCTTCACTCAAGCTGATAAGTCCAAAGCCACCTTGGCCAACAACTAAACCAACGAGTAAATAGATAGGTACAACGGAAAAGCGAATCTTGGCTGCCACAAACGCGATGATTCCAAGCCCCAGCAACAGCGCGCCAATCTCAGCTAGCGTCGACGCCGTTTCGGCGGAAGCCCCCAAGGCCAGCAGTGGTTCAATCACAAGGTCATTGTTTCACACACTCTGGCTCCCAGTTAGGCTTTGTAGCAATACCAGCCAGAAAGGTCACCCATCGTGCCCGGAGAAAACCTCACAAGAAAAGAAGCTATCGAGCGTGCGAGCATCGTTAGCGTTCAAAGCTATTCAGTCGAGATTGATCTAACTCAAGGAGCTGAGCTTTTTGGCTCAACCACCAGGGTGCGCTTCAGTGCCAAAGAGGGCTCATCAACATTTATTGATGCCATAACCGGTGCAGTTCACTCGGTGGTACTAAATGGCAAGGTGCTACAGCCTGCTGAAGTTTCAGACGGTATCCGCATCCAGCTTCCATCTTTGGAAAAAGAGAACGAACTGGTGGTTGTTGCCCAGGGTAAATACACCAATACCGGTGAAGGTCTGCACCGCTTCGTAGATCCAGTCGATCAAGAGGTTTACCTTTATACCCAGTTTGAGGTGCCTGACTCGAGAAGAATGTTTGCTGTCTTCGAGCAGCCAGATCTAAAAGCTACCTTTTCTTTCAACATCACTGCCCCTAGCTACTGGAAGGTTATTTCTAACTCCCCCACTCCAGAACCGCATGAGCTAAGGGAAGGTGTCTCGGTTTGGAATTTCGAACCAACACCGAGAATTTCTAGCTACATCACCGCACTTGTCGCTGGTCCTTACGTTGAGGTCAAAGACGAGCTTGTCTCAAGCTCTGGGAAAGTGGTGTCTCTCGGAGTGTTTTGCCGAAAGTCACTGTTTGAGTACTTGGATGCCGAATACATATTTGATAAGACCAAGCAGGGTTTTGAATTCTTCGAATCCCAGTTTGGGGTCCCGTACCCATTCGAGAAGTACGACCAGCTATTTGTTCCTGAATTCAACGCCGGTGCTATGGAAAACGCTGGTGCGGTAACTTTCACCGAAACCTACGTCTTTAGATCCAAGGTCACAGATGCCACCCGTGAGCGTCGAGTGGTGACTATCTTGCACGAACTAGCACACATGTGGTTTGGCGATCTAGTGACAATGCGCTGGTGGAACGATCTTTGGCTAAATGAATCCTTTGCCGAGTACGCATCAACACTGGCAACCCAGGAAGCCACCGAGTGGCACGGAGCCTGGGCGACCTTCGCATCTCTAGAAAAGGCCTGGGCTTACCGTCAGGACCAACTTCCATCGACTCACCCAATCGTTGCCGAGATTAATGACCTAGAAGATGTCCAGGTGAATTTCGATGGAATCACATATGCAAAGGGAGCATCTGTCCTAAAACAGCTCGTTGCTTGGGTAGGACAAGAGCCTTTCATGCGAGGTGTCTCTGCCTACTTCAAAAAGCACGCGTACCAAAACACTGAACTTTCGGACTTGCTTAAAGAACTTGAGGCCGAAAGCGGTAGGGACTTATCCGAGTGGTCCAAGCTCTGGTTGGAAACTGCGGGAGTAAACCTACTTCGGGCAGAAATTGAAGAAAAAGATGGAACAATTTCTTCCTTCTCAATTCAGCAGTCCGCCATTGCCGACTACCCGTACCTAAGACCGCATCGTCTCGCAGTTGGCTTTTACAACGAAGTCGGCGGCAAGCTAATTCGCACTGAAAGAGTGGAACTAGATGTTCAAGGCGCAAAAACTTTAGTACCTGAACTCGCAGGCAAAAAGCGCCCCGACCTTATTTTGCTCAATGATGATGATCTGACCTACGCGAAAATCAGACTGGATGAATCTTCTTGGGCAACTGCTTTGGCAAAGCTATCCAGCATCGACGACCCACTAGCACGGGCTCTCGTTTGGGGATCAGCATGGGATGCAACTAGGGATGGCGAGAAATCCGGACGGGCATTTATTGATTTAGTTCTAGCGCACATCGCAAATGAGACCGAATCCACCACGATGATGACGTGCCTTAGGCAGCTACTAACGGTTGCAAATTTATACGTTGCGCCAGAGTACAGACTGGAATCTCAGCTGAAAGTTGCGGACGGATTATGGAAGCTCGCTCAGAACGCCCAGGCAGGATCCGATGCTCAACTGCAGTTTGTGAAGTTTTTTGCCCAATTTGCAAGAAGCGATAAGCAGCTAACAACCGTTGCCGATCTACTAAGTGGCAAAACTCAAATGAATGGCCTCGAAATCGATACCGATCTTCGCTGGGAGCTATTGACGGCTCTTTCGGTTGGGGGAAAAGCCACTAAGGAACGCATCGACGTTGAGCTCGAAGCCGACAACACTGCCAACGGCCAAAAGGCCCACGCGGCAGCTATAGCTGCAATGCCAGAGAAAAAATCCAAGCAAGAAATCTTCGACAAACTCGTTGACACCGATCAGATGAGCAACGCACTTGTAAATTCAGCCAGTTTGGCATTTGGTCGAGTTATGGATACTGCCGTGCTAGAGCCATTTGTGGATCAGTACTTCTCAAAGGTGCTTTCAATCTGGGAAAACAAGACCTACCACATGGCCGAGTACCTGCTAGTAAATCTCTACCCACTTGCCATCGTTAACGAAGCTCTTGCCAATCAAACCGAGCAGTTCTTGAAAAATGCTGAACTTGCTTACAAGCCTGCACTGAAGCGAATAATTGTAGAAAACCTCGCGAACGTGCAGCGAGCATTGAGTGCCCAAAGCACTGACAAGAAAAGCTAGCTAAAAAGCCGATGACTGAAGAGTTTGAAGACGCAGCACGGGTAGAAACCGTGCGCATCAAAGGTCTTTTCGGCGAACGTGTTGGTGGGAACTTCTTTGAGCTAATCGGCGGTAGCGCAACTTTCAAGAAACTAACTGACAAGTTTTATGAAGGCGTGGCAACCGATGATGTTTTGCGTCCGATGTATCCAGAAGATGACTTGGGCCCGGCTGCCGAGAGGCTAAGGATGTTTCTTGAGCAGTATTGGGGAGGTCCAACCACCTACCAAGAAACTCGTGGCCACCCAAGACTGCGTATGAGACACTCGCCCTTCAAGATAAACCCACTTGCTAGAGAGCGTTGGCTTTTTCACATGAAGGCCGCGGTCGATTCTCTTTCGCTTGCACCAATGCAGCAAGCCGAACTCTGGGGATACTTAGATCGTGCTGCTACCGCGATGCTGAACAGCTTCGAAGATTAGAAGTGTTTTGCTTCCTTGGAAAGCACATGACCAAACTCGGTTGAAAGCCTGACCCAACCTTGGGAATGAAAAATTGGCACGTCTTGGTCTTTGACTAAAAACCCAAGTCCTGCTGCAGCAAACGCGGCTCCTGCTGGAACCTTAGATTCAACATCGATAGCCCTGCCCCAAACTTCCGCGCGAATTCGAGCGGCAATCGGTCCCCCGACTGACTCTGGGATTGTTTCGGCAACTTCAGTAATTCCCTTTTTGGCAGTGCTGGTTAGTAATTCCTCGCGAAGCACTCCAGCTTCAACCCAACCAGTTCTAGGCGGTGATACTCCAGCCCAGGGAACTCGCTCGGTTGAGGCCATGTCAAAAACAAAGCGTTCTTCGGTAGCCGGCTTTTCAAGCTCAAAAGCGATGCGATCCAAAACGGCCTGGATGGGAACCAAGATGTTGATCTCAGCTTCTGACTTGAGTTCCATGGTGCGAAGCCCTAAGACTGTGGGTCCATCATCCAAAATTGCAGCTGGAAACAGTGGTGCAACGTAGGCGGTTAGCAAAGTTCCAAAAGCTCTCAGGCGGACTGTGCCTTTCTGGTCCATCTTCTTAGCCCTGGTTAGGTAGGACTTTAGGTCCAGAGCAGTTTGCTCATCAAGAAGCTGGAAGGTGTTTTTCATTAGAGAACTAAACTTACCCCTGAAAGCTATCCCCTCAAGTTAGGACACCGATTTCAGTGAGCAAGGTGCAGCCACCCGAAGATCCACTAGCCGATTTGATATTCGCGCTGGATATCAAAGATGCCGGCGGAGCAAGAACTAAAGAGGATATCTTTATTGGTCCATCACAATGGATGCCCCACGGACGAGTCTTCGGCGGTCAAGTGCTGGCGCAATGCCACGTGGCTGCAACCAGAACCGTCGACCCCGAGCGAGTGCTTCACTCACTGCACGGATACTTCTTGCGACCAGGAGATATCGATCTTCCAATTACCTTTTCAGTGGATCGGCTAAGGGACGGAAGATCGTTTTCGACAAGAAGAGTTCAGGCTTACCAAAAAGGTGAGCCAATCTTTTCCATGATTGCCTCTTTTCAGTCTGAGAACCCAGGACTGACGCATCACGAACAAATGCCTGAGGGAATGACTCAGCCAGAAGATCTTCCCTCGGCTGCAGAAGTTCTTGGAGCAATTCCACATCCAGTTGCACAGTACTGGGCTAAAGCTAGACCGTTCGATTTACGACATGTTCAATCGCCTATCTACTTCGAAGTAAAGGGTGAAGCAGTTGCCCATCAAGCAGTTTGGCTGAAAGCCATTGGAACCTTGCCAGCGTCACAGACCCTGCACCAAGCAGCACTTGCCTACGCATCAGATTTCACACTTCTAGAAAGCATTTACCGCCGGCACAAAATCTCTTGGGCTAAACCAGGACTAAAAACCGCGAGCCTAGATCACGCGATGTGGTTTCATGCTCCAGCAAAAGTGGATGACTGGATGCTCTACGTTCAAGAATCCCCAGCAGCTCAAAACAGCCGCGGCTTAGCAATTGGCAAGATTTTCAGCAGGGACGGAGTCCTACTGGCAACGGTTGC
Source organism: Rhodoluna sp. (assembly GCA_044378505.1). GTDB lineage: Bacteria > Actinomycetota > Actinomycetes > Actinomycetales > Microbacteriaceae > Rhodoluna. Next base: position 8,551 of record JBILXL010000036.1, read on the forward strand.
TCAGGAAGGTATGGTCCGAGTTCCTGATGGACCGATTTCTAGTCTCTTGTCAGTCTTCGGTAGGTAGAACGATGAGGCTTGGCAGCCTCAGGGCCTAGGCGCTCAATCTTGTTTGCTTCATAAGAATCGAAGTTTCCTTCGAACCAGTACCAATTATCTGGATCAGCATCGGTGCCCTCGTAGGCCAAGATGTGAGTTGCAACTCGGTCCAAGAACCAACGATCGTGTGTAATCACCACAGCGCAGCCCGGAAATTCCAGAAGAGCATTCTCTAAAGAACCTAGTGTTTCAACATCTAGGTCGTTAGTTGGCTCATCAAGAAGAAGAAGGTTTCCACCCTGCTTCAATGTCAGCGCAAGGTTCAAACGGTTTCTCTCACCACCGGAAAGCACTCCAGCAGGTTTTTGCTGATCTGGTCCCTTGAAACCAAATGCTGCAACATACGCTCGAGATGGCATTTCTACTTGACCAACCTGGATGTAATCAAGTCCTCCAGAAACTACTTCCCAGAGGCTCTTGTCAGGATCAATACCGGAACGAGACTGATCAACGTATGAGATCTTCACGGTCTCGCCAATTTTGAGTTCGCCACCGTCGAGTTTTTCTTCGCCCATAATCATCTTGAACAACGTTGACTTACCAACACCGTTGGGTCCGATAACTCCGACAATTCCATTTCTAGGAAGCGTGAAGGAAAGATCGGAAATGAGTGTCCGGTCGCCAAATTTTTTGACCAGTGACTTGGCTTCCAAGACAATGTTTCCAAGCCTTGGGCCAGGTGGAATTTGAATCTCTTCAAAATCTAGTTTTCTAGTCTTGTCGGCTTCCGATGCCATTTCCTCATACCTTGCAAGACGAGCCTTGGATTTGGTCTGTCTTGCCTTTGAGGAAGATCTGACCCATTCGAGTTCATCGGAGAGGCGCTTGGCCAACTTCGCATCTTTTTTGCCAGCGACTTCTAAACGTTCCTGTTTTTTCTCAAGGTAGGTCGAGTAGTTACCCTCGTATGGGTAGGCCCTGCCTCGATCGAGCTCGAGGATCCACTGCGCAACGTTGTCTAGGAAGTACCTATCGTGCGTTACAGCTAGCACCGCACCTGGATACTTAGCCAAGTGCTGCTCAAGCCAAAGCACACTCTCTGCGTCCAAGTGGTTAGTTGGCTCATCGAGAAGTAATAGGTCAGGTTTTTCAAGAAGTAATTTACAAAGTGCCACTCGACGCTTTTCTCCTCCAGAAAGATTTGCTACCGGAGTATCACCTGGAGGACAGCGCAGTGCATCCATTGCTTGTTCGAGTTGTGAATCTAAATCCCACGCATCTAGATGGTCAATTTGTTCCTGAAGAACACCCATCTCCTCTAAAAGAGTGTCGTAGTCAGCATCCGGGTTGGCAAGCTCCGCGGAGATTT
>JBILXL010000133.1:0-2832 GCA_044378505.1 Rhodoluna sp.
TACTTGAGCAAACTGTCGTAGGGCTGCCGCTATGCGCTTGGCCTCGGGGTGCCCAATGGTTATGTGCCCACCTCGCAATTTGGCATCTCTGGGAGTCAGGAGAGTAAAGCCGAGCGGGGCAAGCCACGCGTCAAACAGGGCGATCATCAGCTCGGTACCCAGGGAAGCCTTCTTGGCTATCTTGGCTATTCCGGCCCGCTCAATCATTTCGTAGCTCACTTGAACGCCACGGATACCAACAATTGATGGACTTGCAATTTGGAACCCCCGGATAGCGGTGTTCTTATCAAACACCGGCCCCATCGCAAACTGGTCATCCTGAGCAAACCAGCCCTGAATTGGAACCTTCAGTTCTGACTGCAGCTCCTTTTTGACATAGAGCCAAGCGGGGGAGCCTGGCCCAGCATTTCCGTATTTATAGGTGCAGCCAACAGCCAAGTCAACACCGTTGGCATCAAAATCAAGCTCGACCGATCCGCCGGCGTGGGAGGCATCCCAAACCACAAGCCCACCAAAAGAGCGAACCAGATCGGTGATTGCTTTGATGTTCGGTCTTGCACCAGAGCGGTAGTTCACCGCTTGCAATGTCACAAGAGCAACATCATCGCTTAGCAGTGGTGCAAGTAGTTCGGCAGTGATCAACTCATTTTCTGAAGCAATCTTGACTGCCCCCGGACCACCGGAGCCATCGTTATCAATTGTGACTAGCTTCAGGCCAAACTGCTCCGCAATTCCCTGAACTACATATCTATCGGTTGGGAAATTTGCAGAGTCAACAATTATTGTTTTGCGATTTGGTCTTGCCTTTATTGCGGCTACACATAACTGATACAAGTTCACACTTGTTGTATCGCAGACCAGAACCTGTCCAGCTTTTGCGCCGAGGGTAGCGCGTCCCAGTAAATCTCCGGCAGGTTGAGCTTCGTCAATCCAATGACTCCAACCATCAACAAGTTCGGTTCCCCACTCATCGGTCAAGAAACTATTGACGCGCTCGATAGTTTTTAGCGGCAACCGGCCCAGTGAGTTTCCATCGAGATAGCAAATGGTTTCATCTTTGATGAAAAACTCTTTGCGGAATGAGGCAAGCTCATCTGCTTTATCAAGGGATAGGGCGGTGTCTCGACTCAGTAGATCGCCGAGTCCTTCAAGTAGTGGATAGTTCATAAAAATCAGCCTAGCTCTAAGCTTCGGCAGCAAATCAAACTAGTAGCTGCTGCTTTGCCAGTTGCTTGTATAGAGGAGTCGATTTGACCAGCTGGCTATGGGTTCCTATGCCGACTACCTTGCCTTGGTCAAGAACAATAATCTGATCACTATCAACGACTGTCGACAATCTGTGGGCGATGACAATCATGGTTCTTCCTTCAGCTACAGCGTCAATAGCCTCACGCATGCGCTGCTCGTTTAGTCCATCGAGGGCTGAAGTTGACTCATCTAGAAGCAGAATCGGTGGAGCCTCCAAAAGCGCACGGGCAATAGCTAACCTTTGGCGCTCTCCTCCGGAGAGCATAATTCCAGCTTCGCCCACCTCGGCGTCCAGTCCACGCTTGTCTCGCTTGAGAACTGAGGTCATGTTTACCTGACCTAACACTTTCTTAAGCTGCGCATCTGTTGCATCCGGTGAGCCAATCAGCAAGTTGTTTCGGATTGTTCCAGCCAGAACCGGCGCTTCCTGCTCAACGTAGCCAATCTGAGACCTCAGGGTATCCCGCGATAACTCGCGAACCGGAACCCCTTCGAGCAGAATCTCGCCGGAGTCTGGTTCGTAGAATCTTTCAATCAGGGACAAGATGGTTGACTTGCCAGATCCAGACGGGCCCACCAGTGCAACACGGTCACCTGTTTTAATCTTGAAGCTAACGTTGTTGATAACGGGTTTGCCATCTCGAAAATCTTCAGTGGATGGATAGCCGAAGTTTACGTTTTTGAATTCAATCGCGTTTTGCGTTTTTCTGGGCTTACTAACCTGGGCCGACTCTTTTGCTGTTTCTTCCAACGGAAGCACAAGTATCTCTTCAATACGGGCCAGCGCACCCAGGGCGCTCATCACCGAGCTATATGCACCAAAAGCCTGTCCAAGCGGTCTAATCATCAAAAACATCAAGAGAATGAAAGTCACCAGATCTGCAACTTCTGTTTCTCCCGCAGCAACTCGGTATCCGCCCACACCAATAACAACAATGAAGGCAGCGTTTGATGCAACACCTGCAATCGGCGAAATCAATGCGTTGATTTTTGCAATCTTTACACCTTGCACATAAGCCTCGTTGGCATCGTTGCTGATGCTTGCGGTTTCGCGCGATTCAGCACGTGCTGCACGAATAGTTCTAACCGCAGATAACGCCCTCTCAACGGCAGCTGCCATTTCTCCAACTCGTTGCTGAGCTTTAGTGGTGGCGGAGCGAATCTGACGTGCTGAGATCACAATTGCGACAACTGCCACTGAGATCATTGCAAGGGTAAGTAGCAATAGGAACGGGTCAATAAATGCCATGGCGATTATTGCGCCGACAAATATAAGTACGCCACCGGCGGCATCAATCAGCCCCTGGGTGAGAACTGCTCGAAGCAAGGTGGTATCTGACCCAACCCGGGACACCAGGTCACCGGTTCGTCTCAGGTCGTACTCCAAGATTGGAAGCTTTAGCAATCGAACAGCAAGCTTGTTTCGGGCCGATAGAACGACCCCTTCACCTGCCTTGGCAAGCACGTAGTACATAAATCCCGAGGTAATTCCAGCGCCGAAAATGATCAAGACCAGGAATGCGGCTAGTTGACCTACGTCTTTTCCTTCTTGAACGGCAGTGATTACCTGTCCAACAACCAGTG
>JBILXL010000136.1:0-2757 GCA_044378505.1 Rhodoluna sp.
GTAAGCCTTCGCTACTTCAACGTCGCAGGTGCTGGCTGGCCAGATCTTGCTGACACCCAGAAGTTGAACCTGATTCCAATTGTTTTTGCAGCTCTAAAGGCAAACACCAAGCCAAAAGTCTTTGGCAGCGACTACCAAACCCCTGATGGAAGTTGCATTCGCGACTACGTTCACGTTATGGATCTAGCAAAAGCCCATGTTGCAGCTCTTGACTACTTGAACCAAGAGTCAAGGCCTTACTCAGTATTCAATGTTGGAACCGGAGCCGGCTCCTCAGTTCTCGAGGTTATGGACCAGATCAAAAAAACCACCGGCATTGATTTCGAATACGAGCTAGTTGCCAGAAGAGCTGGGGATCCACCAAGACTTATCGCTGATGTTTCAAGAATCAACAAAGTCATGGACTGGAAATCAGAGAACTCCCTAGCCGAGATTGTTGATAGTGCCTGGAAGGCGCTGAACTAATTTAGTTCTAGAAACCCAGAACAACAAAAACATCGCCACTGCCGCTAAGGCTAAATTTCTTAGCTTCGCTAACAAAGACAACTTCGCCCTTTTTCAAAACTTCGCGCTCTTCGAGGCTCGTGCCAACGGCAATTTCGCCACTAACGCAAACAATCAGTGCTGCCGCTGGAAGATCAATATCGGCCAGCATATTTGTACCTGTGATTTGGGCTCGATAGACCCTAAACTCGGAGGCCGAGACCGGGTACTCAACCAAGCCCTCGGCCAGCTTCTTTAGGGAAACCTTTGGCTCGGCAAGTTCGGAAAAATCCGTGATGTTTCTTAGCTCTGCCTTGTCGATGTGCTTTGAAGTAAGGCCGCCACGGATCACATTGTCGCTGGCAGCCATTACCTCGAGTCCTAGACCGGACAGATAAGCGTGCAGGTTGCCAGCCGGAAGATAGATCGCTTCACCGGGTGCTATTTGAATGAAATTTAGAAGTAGCGAAACTAAGGCTCCGGTTTCCCCCGGGTACTTATCCAACAGGTCAACAACCAAGAGCCTGGCCTGCTCCGAAATCGAATCAATATCCAGCCCTGCCACAGAGCTAGCAAAGCGCCCAGCAAGCGCGCTATCTTCCAGAAGCTCACTAAAGATTTCCTCGAGGCTTGCATCTGTTGCCGCCACAGCTGCAAGTTCGCCGAAGCGGGCTTCCGATTCAGAAAAGGCTAGGAAGATTTCTAGAATCTCAGCTCTAGGTCTAAACCCACACAACGCCTCAAAGGGCGTAAGTGCAATCAGGATCTCGGGCTTATGAGAATCGTCTTTGTAGTTTCGCTTTGGATCGGTTAGATCAATGCCTGCGGCATTCTCTTTTGCAAAGCCCGCTTTGGCCTGAAGTGAATTGGGGTGGACTTGTATCGATAGGGGTGAATCGGCGGCTAAAAACTTCACCAGAAAAGAAAGCTTTGATCCAACTGCCTCAGAAAGATTCTGGCCAGATGGAAGAAGTTTTGACTGACCACCAGCGTGGGTTCCAAACCAAACTTCCGCTACCTCTTGGGTAGTTGGCCCAAGGCCTAGCTGGTCCTGGATTAGATGCTTTGAACCCCAGGAAAAGTTTTTTACTTCACCGCTAATTCGAACTAACAAGCTGGCTTTTTCCTAGCTCTTGAAGTGCTCGTTGGCTCGCTCGAGGTCCTCGGCAAAATCCACCTCGACGGCATACAAATCGCTGATGTCAACAGCTTGGAATCTAAGGCCATCGGATTCAATGCCTACCTCGATGCCTCGCTCGAAGTAGTCCTGGTCATCAACCCCTGCAAGACGCTTGATCAAGGCTTGCTTGTCTTTGGAGGAAACAAAGTTGATGCCCACAGCTTCTCCAAGACCGTTCACAACCTGCTTGGAAAGCTCCGCAATGAAGCCATCGGCCGAGAGGGTGTATTTGACCTCTTCGTCGCTGACCTTGGCGGTGTTGACAACAACAAAAGACTGATCCGACTCAATAAGAGGTAGCACGCGGTTTAGTACCTCTGGGTCGAACACCACATCGCCGTTGAGCCAAAGCGCTCCACCATCATTTGAGGCCCGAAGGGCCTTCAGAAGTGATTTGGAGGTGTTGGTCTGGTCGTAAAGCTCGTTATAGACAAAGGTTGCCTCAGGAAATCTTTCGATGATGGCCTCGAGCTTGAAACCAACCACAATCATCGCCCGGAAGTTGTCCCCAAATGCGTGGGCCAAGTTATCCATCTGCTGCTTCATGATTGAGCGGCCGTCACGCAATTCAGTGAGGGGCTTTGGAAGCGGGCGGGCAAGCCTTGTTCCCATCCCGGCAGCCAGGATGATCACCTGTTTAGACATAACCCCAAGTTTAGGGAAGTTTGAGGATTTGACCGATTTTGATCAGGTTCGCGTTAGTAATTGAGTTCAAATCCATAAGAATCTTCGAGGTTGTTCCAAAGCGTGAGGCGATTCCAGTCAGAGTATCGCCTGGTTTGACCTTGTACTCCTTAACTGGAGACGGTTTTGGCTTTGGAGTAGCCGAAGCACTTGGCTTAGGAGTTGGCGTAGCTGAGGCACTTGGCTTAGGTGTTGGCGTAGCCGAAGCACTTGGGCTCGGTGTTGGTTTTGGAGTCACGGTCGGAGTCGGTGTTGGTTTGACCGGTGTCGGAGTTGCCACAGGCGTCGGAGCAGCAGCAACGCTGTCACTAACAACAGCTGTTCCAGCGCCAACTTTTGAACCGGTTGGCACTCTAGCGGCGAATACGGCATCAACAGCAATCGCGCTTGGACCAGAGCCCTTTAGGGCA
>JBILXL010000040.1:0-9122 GCA_044378505.1 Rhodoluna sp.
ATTTCGTCATACAGGTCAGCTGTGTACTTAACCTCGTTGGCGTAAAGCTCCAACAGTAGGTCGTAGGTGTAGCTCTTTAGCTCTTCCTGACGAGCGGTTGTTGACTCGTTGTATCCAAGCTGGAACTTGTATCCGATGTAGTAGCCGTGAATTGCTTCGTCGCGGATGATCAAACGAATCAAATCTGCTGTGTTGGTTAGCTTCGCTCTTGATGACCAGTACATCGGCAGGTAGAAACCGGAGTAGAACAAGAAGGACTCCAACAGCGTGGAGGCAACCTTGCGCTTTAGCGGGTCGTCGCCGTTGTAGTAGCCAAGGATGATCTCGGCTTTTTTCTGCAGGTAAGGGTTATCTTCTGACCAGCGGAAAGCCTCATCGATGTCTGAAGTGGAGCAAAGAGTTGAGAACACGCTTGAGTAGCTCTTGGCGTGCACTGACTCCATGAATGCGATGTTGGTAATAACAGCCTCTTCGTGCTGAGTACGAGCATCAGGCATCAAGCTCATCGAACCTACGGTTCCCTGGATGGTGTCGAGCATTGTTAGACCTGTGAAGACGTGCATGGTTAGCTTCTTCTCGTGGTCGCGAAGAGTGCCCCAGGACTGGATGTCGTTTGAAATTGGGACCTTCTCTGGCAGCCAGAAGTTCTGGGTCAGGCGGTTCCATACATCTAGGTCAACTGAGTCTTCAATCTTGTTCCAGTTGATTGGACGGGTGATGAGCTTGGATTCCAGTTTCATGATTAATTGTCCCTCTTCCTAGAGCATGCAGCTGACGCAGTTTTCGACTTCGGTACCCTCGAGGGCCGCCTGACGAATACGGATATAGTAAATGGTCTTGATGCCCTTGCGCCAAGCGTAGATCTGGCTTCTGTTGACATCACGGGTAGTGGCAGTGTCCTTGAAGAACAGTGTCAGTGACAGACCCTGGTCGACGTGCTGGGTAGCAACGGCGTAGGTGTCGATGATCTTCTCAGGACCTACCTCGTAGGCGTCCTCGTAGTAGTCCCAGTTGTCCTGGTCTAGGAATGGGGCTGGGTAGTAAACCCTTCCTAGCTTTCCTTCCTTACGAACCTCGATACGAGATGCGATTGGGTGGATGGAGCTAGTTGAGTTGTTGATGTAGGAAATCGAACCAGTTGGTGGAACTGCCTGCAGGTTCTGGTTGTAGATACCGTGCTTCATCACTGACTCTTTTAGAGCCTTCCAGTCATCCTGGGTAGGAATCTGGATATTGCTCTTGGCAAACAGTTCCTTGACCTTGGCTGTGGCCGGAGCCCACACCTGGTCGGTGTACTTCTGGAAGTACTCACCGGTTGCATACTTTGAGTTCTCAAAGTTGTGGAAGGTGCTTCCGCGCTCAATTGCAATCTTGTTTGATGCCTTGATGGCGTTGTAAACAACGGTGTAGAAGTACATGTTGGTGAAATCCAACGCTTCTTCGGATCCGTAGTGAATGTGCTCGCGGGCCAAATAACCGTGCAGGTTCATCTGACCTAGACCAATTGCGTGGCTCTTGTGGTTTCCATCGGAGATAGACCTAACAGATTCGATGTCCGACATGTCGCTAACGGCAGTCAGGGCACGGATAGATGCCTCAACTGTCTTTGCAAAGTCAGGTCCATCCATTGCCATGGCAATGTTCATCGAACCTAGGTTGCAGGAGATGTCCTTACCGATGTTGTCGTAGGAAAGATCTGCGTTGTAGGTGGTTGGGGTGTTGACCTGAAGGATCTCAGAGCAAAGGTTAGACATGTTGATGCGGCCTTCGATTGGGTTGGCACGGTTCACAGTGTCTTCGTACATTACGTATGGGTAGCCAGATTCGAACTGAAGCTCAGCGATGCGCTCGAAAAGCTCACGAGCCTTGATCTTCGACTTCTTAATTCTCGGATCATCAACCATCTCGTTGTACTTCTCTGTTACAGAGATATCTCCAAATGGAATGCCGTATACCTTCTCGACATCGTAAGGAGAGAACAGATACATGTCCTCGTTGTTCTTGGCTAGTTCCATGGTGACATCAGGAACAACAACACCAATAGAAAGTGTCTTGATACGAGTCTTCTCGTCAGCGTTCTCACGCTTGGTGTCTAGGAATCTCAGGATGTCTGGGTGGTGAGCGTTTAGGTAAACCGCTCCTGCACCCTGACGAGCACCTAGCTGGTTGGCGTAGGAGAAGCTGTCTTCCAGAAGCTTCATCACTGGAATGATTCCAGAAGACTGGCCTTCAATCTTCTTGATCGGTGCACCGTACTCACGGATGTTGGAAAGTGAAAGTGCAACACCGCCACCGCGCTTTGATAGCTGAAGAGCTGAGTTGATTCCACGAGAGATCGACTCCATGTTGTCTTCGATGCGAAGTAGGAAACAAGATACGAACTCACCGCGCTGCTTCTTTCCACAGTTCAAGAAAGTCGGAGTTGCAGGCTGGAAACGACCAGAGATCATTTCTTCAACCAGGTCGGTAGCAACTGCTTCGTTGCCGGCAGCCAAAGTAAGGGCAACCATTACCACGCGGTCTTCGAATCTCTCTAGGTAGCGAGTGCCATCGAAAGTCTTTAGTGCGTAGCCGGTGTAGAACTTGAAGGCACCCATGAAAGCTTCGAAGCGAAACTTCTTTGAGTAGGCGAGCTCTTCTAGAGCCTTGATGAATTCGAAGGAGTACTGGTCGAGAATTTCCTTCTCGTAGTACTCGTGCTCAACTAGGTAGTCCAGGCGCTCTTTGAGGCTGTGGAAGAACACGGTGTTCTGGTTCACGTGCTCTAGGAAGTACTTGCGAACTGCCAGCTTGTCTTTTTCCAACTGTAGTTTTTGATCTTCACCCCAGAGGTTGATCATGGCGTTGAGGTCCTGATAGCTCAGAGCAGATTCAACCCCAGACTTACCGACTAGGTTGCCTTGATCATCAGCGATCTCTACGAGTTGGTTTGCCACAGCTGGGCCAGCCTTTCTTTAACTTCGATTACGTCTTCTGGTGTACCGGTGATTTCAAACTTATAAATCAATGGAACACCTAATTTAGTGGCGACAATGTCGCCGGCTTTGCAGAAGTGGCTACCAAAATTGGTGTTTCCTCCGCCGATTACCGCTTTGATGTGCTTGCGGTTCTCAGGATTGTTCAGAAACTTTATGACCTGCTTAGGAACAGTAGAGCCGTCGTTTCCGCCCCCATAAGTAGGTACAACTAAAACGTTGTCCCTTTCGTAAACAAACTCTGCTGCATCCTCGGACTTTAGGGGAATCCGTATTGCGTTGGTGCCTAGTTTGTCTACAAACCTTTTTGTGTTCTCTGAGACGCTCGAGAAGTAAACAACATCGAACATCTCAACAACTCCAGCCCTTTTTATCTAGGCGCTTAGAGCTTGAATTTTTTCCATGCGGAAACCACTCCAGTGGTCATCGCCGGATACAACTACAGGAGCTGCGGTATAGCCCAGGGTTTTCACCATTTCTAAAGCAACCGGATCTTGGCTCATATCGACTTCTTCGTAGTCAACATCGATGCTCTTGAGCATGCGCTTAGTGCTGTCGCACTGCACACAGGCTGGGAGCGTGTAAACGGTTACTGCCATGGTGTTTCCTTCTGCTTGCGGGGTCGAAAAACCCCTATTTTGAGCTAAATTTGTGAAAATCTCTCGAAGTTCGGAGTCCCAACAATAGCACTAAACCACTACATCTAGTACCGACACGGGAAAATCTTCACTTATTTAGTTGTTTTTTAGTTGTAATCCGAAGACTAAACCTTAAGTTGAGGGTTCTATCAGCTCATTCTCAGGCGTGTCGTAGGAATTGATCGATATCTCCAAAACTGGAGCTTCCGGAGCCCTAATTCTTGTGGGAACCTCCGACATTGGCGCCTCTAGCCAAATGGTCAGCTGGCTGGCAGGCTCCGGCCAGCTAACACGCAGGTTGGCTCACTAGGGTCAAAGTTATGAATCAATTCTTTGACACCATCGGCGGATTGCCGCTTCACCCACTCACAGTCCATGCAGCATCGGTACTGATCCCACTTTCAGCCATAGCCCTAGTGCTACTGGTTTTTGTTCCTAAGTGGCGAAAGGCATACCTTCCGCTAAAGGTCAAGGCTGTGAACCCTAAGTGTCCGAAGGGATTTAAGCCCGGACCTTAGTTTTTTCAGACATTTACTTGTTTTGGGTTGGTTTAGAGTTCTGATTTTTTACTGGTCCAAGGATCCCAAAACATCGAATCGAATCGGATGTCATCAGCTTTGCTTTCATCAAGGCTGAAGTTCGAAAACAGTAGCACTTGAGCATCCGGGGTTAGGCTCATGAATCCATTGGCGTGACCGCCTGGAATAAAGAGTATCCCTGGTTCCTTCGAGGACAAGACTTTGGAGTAGACAGGTAGTTCCGCAGAAGGGCTGTTCCAATCATCAATCCTTACTGCTCCAACCAAAACCTCACCAGAAGCAACGAAATACGCCTTGTTCTCTTGCTGGTGACCGTGCCAGGCTCTGACAAATCCAACTTCGTGGTTTCGAATTGTGTAGAAACGCTTGAATAACGCAAAAGGGAACTCGTTGGCAAAACTCACTTCCCCGCGGTCATCAATGGCCAAGCCACCGGACATGAAGGTAATTTCATCTGGAAGACTTTGCAAGATTTACCCCAAGAGCTTTTCGTAATAGCCGTTCGCAATCTCCGACAATCTATCAGAGTCATACCTTTCGCGAATAGTTTGGTAGTTCTTGGTTCTTGCTTTGGCAACAAAGCTGGGATTGTTTAGAACAAAAAGCAGGTGCTTGGCAACAGCCTCCCAATCTTGGTACTCCACGAGGAATCCGTCTTCCCCATTAGTCAGCCACTCATTCCCGCAAGAAGTGTTGCTTTGTATCGGGATAGCCCCCTGGCTCATAGCTTCAATCATGGATGTTGAGATTCCGTCGCTGGTCGAAAGCCCAATATAGGCAAGTGAGCCCTTCATGATTTCGAGAACTTGAACGTGGCTAAGCGAGTGTTTCTTGTGGGTGATGACTTCAAGGTTTGTTTTCTTTCTCAATTCACTAGCTGCTTGAATTGTCTTTTGATTGCAAGAAAACAATTCGATGCGGTAGTTAGAGAGTTCATCAGCCAAAGACTCGATAGCCCTTAGAGCAACAATGGCCTGACCCCAAACATTTTGGTAACCCTTGATGACGATGGTTTTTCTTCTCTGATCAAGTTCCTGATCTACAAGCAGAGAGCTATCGAGTTTCACTCCTCCGGAAACCGGAATGGTTTCCATTACTTGCCCCGCGAAACCAATTTCTCTCGCAAGTCGAGCATCTCGCCCGCATTCTGCCGAAAAGGCGTCAGCGAGACCCATCAGCTCCTTTAGTTTCTTTAGGTGCGCAGGTAACTTTCGAAACCAAACAATCTCACTGCCATAGTTGGTGATCAAAAGCTTTGGTCGTTTGTGCTTGGCAAGACCCCGGTAGGCAACGGCAGTTGAGTAACCAGCATTTTGAAGCTCAAGAGCATGAACCAAATCTGGTTTGAATTTAGAGATCTCATTTCTAACAAGAAGTCCTCGAAGTAAGTTTCCTGTGAAGCGATCTATTTGCCAAAGGGGCAAAGATAGCTTGGCGCTAACCCAGGGAATCGAGATCTCAATCCCGTTGGCCTTACCTTCGGCAAGCATTCCTTTTATTAGGGGGTGAATTCTGCGGTGCGGAGATGAAGAAACCAGCCTGAATAGGTAGCCCTTGTCTTTGAACTGCATCAGCCAGCGCGCTAGGTGGATGCTGTCAGCCATCCCAACAACAAGAATGCGCTTGGCTGATGAGGACTGGACCATTTATCCAAAGTACCCCACCGCACCAAACAAAGCCCCATGCTTTGGCCCCCAAGACCATAACAAACCAGCCCCCTCTAGCGTTATAAAAAGTATCTGGCAAACTAGATATAGGTGAAGCATGGCACTTAGCAAAAAGGGCAAGGAAAAAGCTGCCAAGGCAGCTCTTTCAACTGCGCCCGAATCTATTTCCGAGCTAGAGGCCAGCCAGATCTTCTCAGAGGACCCCCTAGAAGCCCTGCTCGATGAGCAATCAGATGAAGAATTCGGCGATCTAGCGCTCAAAGAAAGATCCGGCAAGCCAGTAAAGCTTGCCGAATGGACAGCCCAAGATTTCTCCTCTATTTACCTTCGCTTCCGTCCTCACCTAGAGCGTCACGCCAGAAGGTTCCTAAACAACCCGTCCCAGGTCGACGAGGTAGTTCAGGACGCATTCCTTTATCTGATGGTTTCCCTGCCAGAACTAGACTCCGAGATCGGAGTTCTAAGGTTCTTGAAGTGGAAGACCAGACTGCTAGCTCTTGATGTCATCAGGGCATCCGGCCGCGCCTACATCAACTCCATCGACGATGTTCAGGAGCCAGAATCCAACGATCCCGAGGTTTACTCCCACCTTGAGCAGCAGGATGATGCAGCTGTAGTGCGCCTTGCTCTATCGAAGCTGAACCCACGCCACAGAGAAGTACTAATTGCCTCGATGTACGAGGAAAAGAGCACAGAGGAGATCGCTTCCCAGGTTGGCCTTTCCGAGAACGCAACCAGACAACTTATCTTCCGCGCAAGAGCGGCCTTCAAGAAGGCCCTTATTGGAGATGTCGACACAACAGGCATGTCTGCAGCAGCCATTCTTTCTGTTGCTGCCCGCAAGGCAGCATCTGAGGGCAAGAAGGTTGGCGCTGCAGCCCTGACATTGATTGCACTGGTAGTCATGTCACTAACAGTTTTCCCAGGACTCAACCGAGCACCATCTGACCAAATGGCAGAGGCACCAGCAAATCCTGGTTCTAGCCAGGACGCTAGCTCCGCTCTTGCAGGACCTTCTGACGACATGCCTACGGAGTCAGGCACTGGTTCAGGTGCCGAAAACGCCTCCGATGCTTCTGCTTCCGCAAGCCCAGACCCTGCCCAATCAGCAGAAGAAGAGATTGCAGCCGTTTTGGAGTCCCCAATCGTTGGCGCAATCATCAACTCTGACTCAAGATCAAGGATTTTTGTGATCGACCAGACTTACACAGCCATTGGTGACAACGGCCTAACCGCCAAGTTCAATTTCAACCCAAGCGCTGATGCGGTATTCAGCGATGTTTTGGTCGAGATTGAAGTCGATGGCTACACCTTCGAGTTTGAACCAGCCAATATCCAGCTGATTACTGGCAAAAGTAGCGAAAACCGGGACATTTACTTGCTGGTAGGCGATGCGACCTATCTTTATGACGAGTTCGGCCAGAAGTGGTCCAAATCTGACCTCGGCAAGTCCAGGGTCGTGATCGAGGTTTCCATGGAGGCCAACGGAACCACCGTCCAAGCCGTAAAGCTCGGCCTCTACAGCAAGTAATTCGGCCCTTTAGCCTTGGCTGGGCCTGAATTTCTGGGCTCAGAGCCCAATATCCCTGATTTTTCGGGCATTTAGCCCCTTCGAAGACCCATATTTGTCTCAAAATGTCTGGTCCGCAACCGTAATGGTCCGGACATTTTCACGGTAACCTTTAATGAGCGACATCTTTGGGCTGGCCTACTTGGTTGGCCAGGTTGAAGATTAGCTCCCACCGGATCGACGATCTGGTGTGTTTAACCAAGAAAAGAAAGAGACTAAATGTCTAAGAAAATTATCGCAGTTGCAGCAGCAGCAGCACTGGCCCTAACCGGTCTAGTCGGCGTTGCTCCAGCTACAGCAGCAATGGTAACAAGTGGCTCTACTCTGCAAGCCGGAGCAAACAGCTTGCTAGTAACCTCAACAGTGACTCGTACTGGTTCAGGTACTCTTGCTGACCCTTACACAGTAGCTGCTCCTGTATCAGGTTTGGCTACATCAGGAACAACGCTTCGATTCCAAATCAGCACAACCGCTGCACGTGCAATGACCGTGACTGCTACCTCAGGAATCAAACTTGTTGCAACAGTTACTGACACCACAGCAGTAGTTCTAACTGGTGCAGATTCACTAACTGTAACAGCAGACGCAGCTGGTGCAGCTGAATTCCGCGCTTACCCAACTTCAACCACCAGAGGTGTAGTTACCATTACAAACGATGGCGACATCACTCAGATTTACATCACTGGAACCGCTGGCACTGCTTACGACATCGGAACTGTTACTCTTCCAGCTATGGAGCCTTCAGGTACTGGAGCAGTAGTTGCAGTTGTGACTGACGCATTCGGAAACGCGACTGAAACTGGAACCTTGACCGCTTCCCTAACCGGAACAGGTTCACCAACCGCAGGCAACATCACCTACTCAGCAACCTCAAAGCGCTGGGAAGGCACACAGACTGCTGGAGCGAACGCTGGGTCGCTTGCTCTTGGTCTAACCATTAGCGGCTTGACCGCAACCGATGCACAGAAGGCAGCGTTTGGCGCACCTACCAACACCTACTTCGGTATCATCAGCGTTACAGCAGCTAAGACCGTTGCAGAGTGGACAGCCCAGGTTGCAGCTCTAACTGCATCTGTTGCAGCTCTAACTGCTGACTACAACGCACTAGCTACCAAGTACAACAAGCTAGTGAAGAAGAGCAAGAGAGTTGCTAAGAAGTAACTCCTTCTCTAACAGCTAATAAAAACCCCCGGGAGAAATCCCGGGGGTTTTTATTTGAAGCTAGATCCGAGCCAATTAGTTTGCGAGAGGCGGAGACTTCTTCGTTAGAAGGCCCAGGGCCCTTGCTTTCTTGACGGCCTCTTGCCGGTTTCCAACTCCAAGGGCGCGATAAATCCTTACGGTTTCCTGGCGAATGGTTGACTCTGAGAGCATAAGAATCTTGGCAATTTGTAGGTTCACCAATTCGTTTGCGATGTGACCAAGGATTGACATTTGGCGAGTAGTCAAGTCTTCTGGGTTCACTGAAATCGCTCCAGTTCCATTTGACATGTTGCCAAAATCTAAGCCCTCAAGATAAAAAGCGCCTAACTTTAGGAACAGATTAGCCATCTCGTCCGCCAAATTGATCTTGTAGTCCATTTCCTCAACTACTAGAGAGGCCAGGCCAACCGGTATTCCGTTGGCAACAAAAGGTACTGCAATAACGGACAGCTCTATGCCGTCTGCAAATATCGGACCGGTTACTGGTCGTTTTTCTCGAATGGCTTCGGACAGCGGAGAGTCATCCCAGG
>JBILXL010000138.1:0-2720 GCA_044378505.1 Rhodoluna sp.
CTGATGCATAAGTGTCTTTGACGTCTAGTCGCTGCGCGTCCAGTCCTCCAACCAGAGCTCCTGCTCCTTCGATTGCTCCAAGTTCGGCACGGAGATCACGAATGATTTCGTAGGCAGCTTCGGACTGAGATTCGGCATCCATGACCACATCGATCTTTGTGATTTCAGAGTTTGAATCTCCAACGATTACTTCAGCAACACCGGACACTGACTTAGCTGCCGAGGCAACTTCATCTTCGTAGCCGTTATTCACAATCACAACTGCAGGAGAAGTTGAACCGGCAGGGAAAGCCTCCGCCAAAACATCTTGACCAACAGCTGCCTCAGGGGCAACGCGGAACTGCTCTGTTGAAGAAAGTCCAACCTTTACTCCGGTTGCACCAAAGCTCAGGATCGCAAGAATGATGAATCCTGCAATTGAAACAATCACTGGTCGCTTGCTAACGCCGCGACCAAGCTTGGCCCAAAGACCCTTATCTGACTTGTTCACGCCACCAAATTTTGGAATGAACGGCCAGAACAAACCTCTTCCAAAGACAACAAGGGCTGCTGGAAGAACCACAAGTGCTGCGAACATCGCCATCACGATTCCACCTGCAACTACAAGTCCAAGTGTTTTGTTGCCGCCTAGTTCTGCAAACAGAAGAGTTAGCAGGGCAAGAGCAACTGTTCCTCCGGAAGCGATAATCGCTGGAGATACGCCGCGAAGAGCTTTGTTCATAGCTTGGTGGCGATCTTCGTTCAGCAGCAGCTCTTCTCGATAGCGAGCTATTAGAAGAAGTGCATAGTTGGTACCGGCACCAAAGACCAGCACCGACAAGATTCCAGTGATTGATCCATCAGCTGGAACGCCAAGGAAGATGGTTGCTAGCTGAGGAGCAAGCTGAGCTGCCATACCATCGGCAACACCTATGACAATAAGTGGTACTAGCCACAAAACTGGTGAGCGGTAAGTAATCAGCAGTAGCACGGCAACGATAATCACGGTTGCCAAAAGCAGTGTGAAGTTTGCACCTGCAAAGACACCGGAGATGTCAACTTGGAAGCCTTCTGGACCAGTGATGTAAACCTCAAGACCTGCTGGCATATCTTCTTTTGAAATCGCACGCATTTCGGCCATTCGCTCGTTGCGCTCGGCGTTCTCTTCGATTTCATCAAGAGGAACTGTAACTACGGCAACCTTGCCATCATCAGAAATCTGAGCTGGTGGAACAAATGCCTCGCCATTTATTTCACCCGAAGTGAAGTCAAGGAATTTATCTCCTGCGCCATCAACGAAGCCCTGAGTCTGCGGATCGAAGGTTCCGGTGATCCATAGCTTCTGGTCTTCAGTTAGCTCGGTTTCGGATGCGTAAACAACAACGGCAACAGTGCCATCGGTTCCAGGAAGATCTTCGAGAGCCTTGGTCACAAGAACTGTCTCATTGTCCGCTGGCAAGCCATCAGTTGGAGAAGTGTCCGACTCCGGGGCACTCAGCGGACCAAATGCCAAACCGGCAAAGATAAGCCCGATAAGAAGTGTGACCCAAGCTGTTTTGCGGCCAGTGATGAATGAGGTTATTGCGTTCAAGACGAATCCTTTGTTGTTGTGGACAGAGCCAATTGTCCCACTCGGGAAACAGAAAAACCCAGATATTCAGACCTGGGTTTTTCTTTTGGCTAACAAGCGACTTCTATTGGGACTCTGGCCCTGTAGAGGCATGAGCTGCAGCAATTGCCCTTTTGCCAGCCGGCAATAGCACCGCTACCACGGCAATTAAAACTGTTATGGCTCCAGTTGCAATTAGAAGAATCTCTACGGAAACGATATCCGCAAGTGGTCCAAGCACAGCCATACCGATTGGCATCGCAACGGCCATAACGATTCCAACAAAACCAAAGACTCTTCCTTGGCGCTCAGGCTCAACTGTTTCTTGCAACAAGGTCATGGATGAAGTTGAAAACGCTGGAACAGCAAGTCCGATGAGGAAAAACAGCGTGTAGAAAAGAATCAAGTTTGTTGTAAAGCCCATCACAACAGCGAGAACGCCAAAGAGAATTGATGTTCCAACCATCATTCCCAGCCGGTCCATTTTGGAAGCAAAGATCGCCATTAGGGCTCCACCGGCCACCATTCCAATTCCAAAGGAAAGCTCAAGGATTGTTAGCAGCCAAACATCTGATCCAAAAGTTCGAACTAGCATCAACGGGGAAAGATTTGATGGGGCAACAACTAACAAAAACACAATCGAGTAGATAACCATTACCCAGCGCACCAGGTCGTGGCTGAAAATGTAATTCAAGCCTTCTTTCAAATCTGTGAAGTAAGAAGGCTTGTCATTACTTGCTGCCCTGGAAAGTGTTGGAACAGCAATGGTTGCCAAAAGCGAGAGTCCGATAACAGCTGTGACAACATCGACAAACAGGATTGCTGCCAAAGAAACTGTTGAGTAAATTCCAGCTGCTGCAACAGGTCCGATGATCAATAGCGAAGATTGCACGCTGCTATTTATTCCATTCACCCGCATCAGTTTGTCGGTTGGAACAATTTGTGGAATAAGTGCAGAAATCGCCGGCATCTGAATTCCGGCACCAACTGAGCGAACAGCCATGACCAGAAATACCAGCCACAGATCATCAACACCGGAGAGCATGAAGAAGGCTAGAACGAGCGTCGCTAGAGCGATCGTCGAGTCAGAGACAATAATCATCAATTTGCGATTTACTCGGTCAGCCCAAAC